>JBKOXJ010000174.1:0-9966 GCA_046724905.1 Actinomycetota bacterium
GACCCGGGCGATCTTCCGGCGGGCCGACGGGTCGCAGTTGCAGCTGGGAGATCCTCTCGTCCAACACGACCTCGCGAACACGTTCAGGCTGATCAAGCGCGAGGGAACGTCAGTCTTCTATCGCGGCGAGATCGCGTCGGCGATCGTCGAGGCCCAGCGACGGGCTACGACCCTCGGGCGGGAGGGCCGGATGACGCTCGACGACCTTGCACGCTACGACGTCGTCGTCGCGCCCGCTCTGCATCTCGACTACCGCGGCTACGACGTCTTCGGCGCCCGCCCATCGACCAACGGCGGTCTCGTCGAGCTCGAGAGCCTTGGTCTGATCGAGCGGTTTCCGATCGGCGACGAGAGTGCCGGATACGGCTTCGGCACGCCGAAGACCGTCCACGCAATGGTCGAGTCACTCCGGCTCGCGCTCGCCGACCGCAGCATGTGGATCGGCGATCCGGCCGTCTTCCCGGTACCGGCCACAGGGCTTCTGTCCGATGCGTACCTCGCCGACCGAAGCAGCTTGATCCACGAGTTTCCGAGCCGGATGCCCGGTCTGACGCAGCCCGGCAACCCGCTCGGGTACCAGCAGGCCACGGCGTCGGAGAGCGCCGAAGATTCGGTCGAGGGGCACACGACGCACTTCTCGATCATCGACAAGGACGGGAACGTCGTCAGCTTCACGACAACGCTCGCGGACGCGTTCGGGAGCGGGATCACGGTCCCGGGTTACGGATTCCTGCTCAACGACAGCCTTACGCTCTTCAACCTCACGCCGCGCGCGGGCGCCGGCAATCCCGGGGCGAACGATGCCGGTCCGAACAAGCGGCCGATGGGGAGCATGGGACCGATCGTGATCACGACGGGCGGCGAGCCCTTCGCAGCCACCGGCACCTACGGCGGGAACTTCATCCACAGTCTCGTGTTCAACATGGTCCTCGACTTGGTCGACCACCATCTGTCGCTCCAGCAGGCGGTCGACGCCTCCAGGATCTGGACGAACAACGGCACGAACCAGCCCGGGACGACCGATGGGAACTTTGCCTGGAGCACCGCGCTGAACGGCGCTCCCGAGATCCCGCCGGCGACCATCGACGCACTCCGCGCGATCGGCCACATCGTCTCGCGCAATCCCAGCGGCCCGACGTTCGGCTCCCTGGCGTCAGTGGGCGTCGATCTCGACACCTTCGCCCTGCACGGCGCGGCCGATGCACGGCAGGCGGACGCAACCGCGGGGGTGGTGTCGCGGCAGTAGGGAAAGGAACCGCGTCACGCGGCCGGGAGCACTCCCGGCCGCCCGCGCGGTACCTCGAAGATGAAGCGCCCCGAGCGGTCACGGCTGAACCGTGCCGTTCGGCGCAGCGAGCCGATCCGTGGGCGGCTGCGGCCGCGGACCCAGACGTATCGAATCTGCCCTGTCGGCACTCCCGGAATCGCGTATGCGATCCGCTCGCCGAGCGGGCGGCCGTCGGGCTGCGGCGCGGTGCGCACGTGGAAGCCGCCGGAGACGATTAGCGTCCGCAGCTCCGGTCTCCGCTCGCGCATCAGCTGCTCGGCCATGCCCGCGTCGCGTTCGTCCCATTCGCCGACCCAGTCGTTCGACGTCTTGTCCATCAGGACGAGCTGCTCGAGCACGCCTTCCGCGCGCAGCTGCCTAAGCAGCGCGAAGTGGCCCGCGGTCACGCGCCCGTCAGGAGGAGCGAACGGCAACGCGAGCGGCTCGCCCGCGAGGAACCGCTGGATCGAGTGCTCGAGGTCCGTCTCCACTCGAGCGCCAGCGCACGGAAGCCGAACGAGTGGAACAACGTGTAGACGACGAGCGGCGTCTCAGCGATGCCGTGCCTCTCGCCCAGCAGGAAGAGCCCCGTCCGGCCTAACGACTCCTCGAGCGCCTCGCGAGCCCCGGGATCGAAGCGTGTCGGAAGCACGGTGACCTCGTACGCGTTGATCTCGCGCTCGAAGTCGTCCACGCGCGGACGATAGGACACGCGCCGATCGCACCGAACGAGCCTTGCGTGGACCATGTCGATCCCGAGGTCGAGGGGTTCCTCGCGCTGCTTGCGGCGAGCCGCGCGCCGCGCACTGTCGAGGCGTACCGGCGCGACCTGGCGCACGCGGCCGAGAAGCTCGGCAAGCCGGTCGGCTCAGCCTCCACCGAGGATCTCGAGCGCTACGTCGCCGAATTGCGCGCGGCGGGACTTGCGCCCGCGACGATCGCGCGCCGGATCGCGGCGATCCGCTCGTTCTTCCGGCACCGCCAGCTGCTCGGGGCAAAGGAGAACGCGGCCGCCGAGCTCGAGCTGCCGCGGCGGCGGCGCAAGCTCCCGCGCACGCTCTCGCCGGGCGAAGCCGAGCGGCTGATCGACGCGGCGGCAGGCACCACCCCGCGCGCCCTGCGCGACTCGGCCCTCGTCGAGCTGCTCTACGGAGCCGGGCTCCGGGTCAGCGAGGCGGTATCGCTCGACAAGGGCGGGGTCGACCTCGACCAGCGGCTCGTCCGTTGCACAGGCAAGGGCGGCAAGGAGCGAATCGTCCCTGTGGGTCGCCGGGCAACCGAAGCGCTGCGCCGCTACGTCGCGCGCGGACGGCCATACCTCGACCGGCGTCACCGCCGCGAGCTGTTCCTGAACGCTCACGGCGGCCCGCTGACGCGCGCGGGAGCCTTCCTGATCCTCCGCCGCCTGGCGGCCAAGGCCGGGCTCGAGCCCGAGCGTGTGCACCCCCACCTGTTGCGTCACTCGTTCGCGACGCATCTGCTCGAAGGCGGAGCCGACCTCCGCAGCGTGCAGGAGATGCTCGGCCACGCCGATCTCTCGACGACCGAGCTCTACACGCACGTATCCGACCGCCGCCGGCGCGAGTTGTATTTCCAGGCACATCCGCACGGACGCCGCGTTTCAAGAACGACGAAGACGGAACGAAAAAAGCTCTGATGACGCTCGAACCACACGTGCTGGCGCTCCTCGCCTCGTCGACCGGCGTCGGCCTGCTGATGGCACTCGTCGGCGTGCAGAAGAGCGCGCTCGAGTGGAAGCGCCGGCGACGGATCTGCCCCTCATGCGGGCGCCACATCGCCGGCCGCACCTGCGGCTGTACTCCGAACTAGCCCCCCGCCGCCTGTCGGCGCTGCGACCAGAGCACGACGCCAAGTAGCGCCGCAAGCAGGAGATCGCGGGCGAGGACGAGTGCCGAGGCAAACGGGTCGAGCTCCTGCGTCAGCGCGAAGTAGCGGTGCGGGAACCAGAGCTGCGTCAGCACGAGCGCGCTCGCGAGCAGTCCGCCGGCGGCCAAACCACGCCTGCCGGGCACGAGTGGCACGACCGGTAGCAGCCACAGCAGGAACTGCGGCGACAGCACCTTCCCGAACGCGACGAACGCGGCCACCGAAGCCGCGCAGGCGCGCAGCAGCCGCTCCGTCGTCGGCGGCCCTCGGAGGAACCAAATCCACACGACGAGAATGGCCGCGGGCTGGAGCAGTCCCTGAAGAAGTGCGAACGCGGCCGCGGCCGATCCACCCAGGTTCTGCGAGCCGTGACTCGATTCCACCGCGACCGCCAGACCATTCAGGTGGTGCGCTGCCAGGAGCACCCCGGAGCCGAGGCTCTCGATCTGAAGCGGGCGGCTCGCCTGCCCGGCGATGCTGTCGACGACTCCGTCCGGAGCGAGCACGACGAACGGGAGGAAGATCGCCGCCATGACGGCCGCCATGACGGAGCCGGCTACCACCGCCTCGCGCCTGCCTGCGCGCCGCCAGACGTATGCGAGCGCCGGGCCGACGAGCACGGCCGGGTAGAGCTTCGCCGCGACGGCGACGCCGAGCGCACCAAGGGCGAGCCGCCACCTTCCGGCCACGAGCGCCGCCAGCGCCGCCGCAGTCAGGGCCGCGGGCCAGAGGTCGAAGCGCGACACGACGACGGGCCCGAGCGCGACCGGAGCAAGCCCGACCAGCGCAATCGCAGCCGCGAGGGAGAGCCGCGACGCGTTCCGTCGAACGAGGGCGACGGCGACGGCGGCCGCGAGGGCCGCCCCGCACAGAGCCATCAGCGACTCGAACGCGACGACGTACGAGTCGAGGTCACCACCCCGCGTCACCGCAGCGGGCACGACGAAGACCGGCAACGCGCCCGGCGGGTACTCGACGGAGAAGTCCCGATACGGGACGTGGCCGTGGAGCATCGCCCGGCCGTACTTCGCGTAGATCGGCGTATCCGCGAGCACGTCCCGCGTGTAGAAGCCGTAATGGAGGGCCCCGAACGAGAACAGGAAGACCGAAGCCGCAACCGCAGCCCAGAGTGCCGCGGGAGAGACGCCCCCCACCTCGACGTCCTCCCGCCGCGACTCGTGAGGGGTCCGGAACCGGCGCCAGCGCGCCGGTAGGGCAGCAGGCTCGATCACTCCCGGCCCCGCCGCCTACCGGCCCTTCTGCTTCTTCATCTTGCGGATCTTCGCCGCCGTGCAGCGCCCCGGCAGGTCGCCGTGCCGGAAATGGGCGAAGAGCGTGTTCGCCGAGACCCTCTTCGTCACTGCGAACGGCCGCTTCTTGCCTGTGCGGTGGCAGATCGTGACCTTCGCAGTCACGGTTCGCGTCACCGTCTGGGTGACCGTCGTGGTGACCGTCTGCCCCGGCGCCGTCGTGGTGACGGTCTGCCCCGTCACGCTGCTGCTGCCGCTCGCGATGCTTGCGAATGCGAAGCCTGCCGCGGCGAGTAGGAGCAGCCCCACGAGCAGTGCAATGGATCGCCCCACTCCGCACCTCCTTTCGTCGCGATCACCGAATGCGGCTCGTGCTTCCTTGACGCGCGCATCTCAAACGCCCGCCGGGCGTCCTTCACGTCGCTCTTACATTCCGGGTCGCTAGCGCGTCCGCGACTTCTTCAGGAGTCCGTCGGCGACGCGCTTCGCCGCTGTCCTGAGCTCGCGCGGCTGCTCGTCGTCCTCGGCGAGCCCATTCAGCAGGACGATCGTGTCGCGCTGCGGCGAGCCGTTGCGAAGGCTGACGATCGCGAGGCGCCGGACGGCTTCGTTCGTGTCGGCGTTCGCAACCGTGTGCAGCAGCGGCCTGACCGCGTTGACGGCGCCGGGCGACTCGCGCGAGAGCAGCTCCAGGGAGATCAGCGCAGAGCCGCGGCAGGCCGGGCTTTCGTCCTCGAGCCCCCGCCGCAGCAGCTCGAGCTTCTGCCTGAAGCGGAACTGCCCGATCGCGCGGTACGCCAGGGCCCGTTCGCGGTAGTCGGCGCTCCGGGCGGCGCCTTCGAGCTCGTCTGCCCACTGCGTGCGCAGCACGGCGAGCTCGCGTTCGGCGCCTCGCTGCGCCAGGGCGTCGGCCTGGGCCGCCGCCTCCGCGAGGGTCAACTGGGAACCGGGGCGCCGCCGATCGCGGAAGCCGGGCGGCTCTCGGGGCCGATGTACTCGGCCCTCGGCCTGATCAGCCTGCCGGTGCGTCGCTCCTCGAGGATGTGCGCCGACCAGCCGGCCACTCGCGCGCACGCGAACATTGCCGGCGTGAGGTCCGGCGGAATCTCGGCCACGTCGAGGACCACCGCCGAGTAGAACTCGACGTTCGTTGCGATCACGTAGTCGGGCTTCCGCTCATGCAGCTCGGCGAGCGCGGCCTCCTCGAGCGCCTCGGCGACCTCCATCCGCGGCGATCCCAGCTCCTTCGCGGTGCGCTTGAGGATGCGTGAGCGCGGATCCTCGGCGCGGTACACGCGGTGGCCGAAGCCCATGATCTTGCCGCGCTGGTCGAGGATGTTCCTCACGTAGCCCTCCGGGTCGCCCGTCCTGGCGACCTCGTCCAGCATCGGGAGCACCCTGGCCGGCGCGCCGCCGTGCAGCGGCCCGCTCAGCGCCCCGACAGCCGTGGACATCGCCGCGCCGCAGTCGGCCCCGGTCGAGGCGGTGATGCGCGCTGTGAAGGTCGAGGCGTTGAGCCCGTGCTCGGCGGTGCAGATCCAGTAGGTGTCGATCGCCTTCACGTGTCGCGGGTCTGCCTCGCCGCGCCAGCGCAGCAGGAACTTCTCAGCGGCGGTTTCCCCCTGGGCGACGACGTCGTCCGGGACCGGATCGGCGTTGCCGTCGGCGACCCGTGCCGACTGCGCGACGATCGACATCGCGACCGCGGACAGGCGAGCGAGGTCGTCCCGCGCTTCGTCCGGATCGATGTCGACCAGCTTCCGCAGCTCCCAGACGGCGGACAGGTTGGCGAGCGCGGACTGAAGGTCGGCGGGCGCGTTGCCGGTCACCGCCGGCGGGCGGTACGGCTCCGGATCGGGCATCCCCGGTTCGAAGCTCTCGTCGACGAGGAGGCCCCAGATCTTCTCGTACGGGTAGTTCCCGACGAGCTCCTCGATGTCGACGCCCCGGTACCGGAGCGCGCCCCCCTCGCTATCGGGCTCGGCGATCTCGGTCTGGAATGCGACGACGCCCTCGAGGCCCGGCTTGAACTCGTTCACGCGCAAGAATCTACCCGGACCGACCCGGCACCAACCGTTAGCATCGCCGCCGCATGGCGCACCGCGTGACGCTCATCCCCGGGGACGGCACAGGTCCCGAGATCGCCGAGGCGACCCGCCGGGTGCTCGAGGCGACCGGTGTCGAGTTCGACTGGGACGTGCAGCGCGCGGGCGCGGACGTGATGGACGAGTTCGGCGGCAACCCGCTGCCCGACCACGTGCTCGAGGCGATCCAGGAGACCGGCGTCGCGCTCAAGGGCCCGATCACGACGCCCGTCGGCGGCGGCTTCCGCTCGGTCAACGTCGCCCTCCGGAAGGGACTCGACCTCTACGGCCAGGTGCGGCCGTGCAAGAGCTACCCGGGCGTCCGGTCGCGCTACGAGGACGTCGACCTCGTGATCGTCCGCGAAGCGACCGAGGACCTCTACGCCGGAATCGAGTACGAGGAGGGATCCGAGGATGCGCGCGAGCTGGTCGACTGGATCCGCGGGCACGGCGGGACGCTGCGCGATGACTCGGGCATCTCGGTGAAGCCGCTCTCGGTGTCGGGGACGCGGCGGATCGTCGAGTTCGCGTTCGACTACGCCCGCCGGAACGGCCGCTCGAAGCTCACGGCCGTGCACAAGGCGAACATCATGAAGTTCTCGGACGGGCTGTTCCTCCACGTCGCGCGCGAAGTAGCCGCGGAGAACTCGGACGTCGAGTTCGAGGACCGGATCGTGGACAACCTCTGCATGCAGCTGGTCACGCGGCCCGAGGAGTACGACGTGCTCGTGCTCCCGAACCTCTACGGCGACATCGTCTCCGACCTCGCCGCGGGACTCGTCGGCGGACTCGGCTTCGCGCCCGGGGCGAACTTCGGCACCGAGGCTGCCGTCTTCGAGCCGACGCACGGATCGGCGCCCAAGTACGCGGGTCAGAACAAAGTCAACCCGATGGCGATGATGCTCTCGGGCGTGATGCTGCTGCGTCACCTCGAGGAGCCCGAGGCGGCCGAGGCGCTCGAAGGCGCGATCGCGGAGGTGATCCGCGAGGGCCGCAGCGTCACCTACGACATGAAGCCGACGCGGGACGATCCAACTGCGGTCGGGACGAGCGAGGTCGCGGACGCGATCGTCGTGAAGATGGGGGCACGGGTGTGAGCAACGGTCGGCGCAAGATCACCGTGGTCGGCGCGGGCAACGTCGGCGCGACCTGCGCGCAGGTGCTCGCGACGCGTGACTACGCGGAGGTCGTCCTCGTCGACATCGTCGAGAACCTGCCGCAAGGGAAGGCGCTCGACATCAACCAGATGGGCCCGATCCTCGGGTACGAGCCGACAGTGGTCGGGGCGAACGCGTACGAGGCGACTGCGGGCTCTGACGTGATCGTGATCACCGCCGGCGTGCCGCGGAAGCCGGGCATGAGCCGCGACGACCTCGTGACGACGAACGAGAAGATCGTCGGCTCGGTGACGGAGCAAGCCGTCGCCCAATCGCCGGAGGCCACCATCATCGTCGTCTCGAACCCGCTCGACGCGATGTGCCACGTCGCGAAGAACGTCTCTGGCTTTCCGAAGAACCGCGTCGTCGGTCAGGCCGGAATCCTCGACACGGCGCGGTTGCGCACCTTCATCGCATGGGAGACCGGGTCCTCGGCGAAGGACGTGACGGCCGTCGTGCTCGGCGGCCACGGCGACCAGATGGTTCCGGTCGTCTCCGCGAGCATGGTCGGCGGCGTACCCGTGGCCAAGCTCGTCTCGCGTGACCGGATCGAGGCGATGGTCGAACGCACGCGCAAAGGCGGCGGCGAGATCGTCGACCTGCTCGGGACCTCGGCCTGGTACGCGCCGGGCGCGGCGGCGGCGCAGATGGTCGACGCGATCATGCTCGACGAGAAGCGCGTCCTCCCGTGTACCGCGTACCTCGAGGGCGAGTACGGAATCGACGGGTTGTACATGGGCGTGCCCGTGAAGCTCGGCGCCGGCGGCGTCGAGGAGATCGTCGAAGTCGAGCTAAACGACGAGGAGCGCGGCTGGCTCGAAGAGTCGGCGGACGCCGTGCGCGACGTCGTCGGGGTCCTGACGACGTAGTGACGCGGCCCACGCTCCTGCGGATGAATCGTCACCAATACGGCACGAAGCCGTCACCCCCGCGCGCGCTCTTCGGAGCTACGCTCACCGCGGGTGGCGGGTGGACCCGCCACCCCACCCGGGAGGGGAAGTGGAGCTAGGGCTCCGCGGGCGCGCAGCCATCGTCTGCGGCGCTTCCGCCGGGATGGGCCTGGCCATCGCCGAAGCGCTCGCCGCCGAGGGCGTCAACGTCGCGATGTTCGCCCGCCGACGCGATGTGCTCGAGCGGGAGGCCGACCGGATCGGCGGGCTTGCCGTCCGCGGCGACGTAACCAACGCGGCAGACCTCCAGCGCCTCGTCGAGCGCACGGTCGAGGCCTTCGGCGGGATCGACATCCTCGTCAACAACAGCGGCGGCCCACCGCGGGGGGCGGCGCTCGAGACCGACGACGAGGCCTACGAGCGGGCGGTCGAGCTGCTCCTGCTGTCGGCCGTCCGGCTCACCAACCTCTGCCTCCCCTATCTCGCCCGCCGCGGGAACGGGCGCATCGTCAACATCGGCTCGAGCACCGTCCGCGAGCCCGTCGACAACCTCGTCCTCTCGAACGCCGTCCGCCCGGGCGTCGTCGGCTGGGCCAAGACCGTCGCACGGGAGGTCGGCCCGCAAGGGATCACGGTGAACACGATCGCGCCCGGGCGAATCGAGACCGAGCGCCTCCAGGACGTCTATCCGGAAGGGCCGACACAGGCCGACCTCGACGCGATCCCGCTCCGGCGCTTCGGGCGGCCGCAGGAGGTCGGCGAGCTCGTCTGCTTCCTCTGCTCCGACCGGGCCGGCTACCTCACCGGAACTGTGATCCCGATCGACGGCGGCCTCACCCGCGGCATCCTCTAGGCGTAGTCGACCGCCCGATGGGGCGGCGCCCCAAGCGTCGCCTAAAAGAACGGGAGCGCGCGTCGGCTCACTATCCTCGGCTCGGTGAAGCGGTTCTTCACCCCCTGGCGCCTCGCGGTCACCGCCCTCGGGATCCTCGTCGTCGCCATTGCCGTCGCCTGGGTCACGCCGACCGACGCCTATATCTTCCTGCCCAACCACGCGAAGCCCGTCGGCCCGCTCGTAAGCGTTCCGAAGACGCGCGACGACCGCGACGGCGGCGGGATCTACTTCGTCGACGTCCTCGTCCGCAAGGCGACGGTGCTCGAACGCCTATTCCCGTCGCTGCGCGAGGGATCGTCGATCGTGCCGGCGTCCCAGGTGCGGCCGCCCGGCGTGAGCGACAAGCAGCGGCACCAGGAGGAGCTTCAGGAGATGCGCCGCTCGCAGGACGTGGCCGCCGCGGTCGCTCTCCGGCAGCTCGGTTACCGCGTCGTGGCGCGGCCGAACGGCGCCCGGGTGGAAGCGGTCGATTCGCGGGCTCCTGCGGCAGGCAAGCTCGAGCCGGGCGACGTGATCGTCGGCGTGGACGGGAACCG
>JBKOXJ010000032.1:0-24731 GCA_046724905.1 Actinomycetota bacterium
GGAACGGGCACCAGCGCTTCTGCTTGATCGGCGTCCCGCACTCCCGGTGCAGCGTCCGGAATGCGATGTCCGAGCGCTGCGTCGCCAGGGCCAACCCGATCGGGATGTTGACCAGGCCGAAGCTGATTGATCCGTTCCAGATCGTGCGCATAGCGGGGCCGCCTGCTCCGATTCTAGTGGGACCGGCACGTTTCGCCTCGCGGTGCCGCTTTCCTGCGCCGGTCGAACCTGCCTAAGCTTCGTCCGATGGCAACAGAGGCCGCCCCGAGCGTCCGAGTCGCGGACGACCATCCGGAAGCCCAGACGATGGCGGCGCTTTGGCGCGGCGCCGTCGCTCAGAACCGCGCCGCTCCGGCCTACCTCGTCGAGTCCGACGACGGCTGGCAGGAGGTCTCCTGGAGCGAGGCCGAGACGCGCGTCGACGAGCTCGCCCACGGCCTGCTGGCGCTGGGCATCGGCAAGGGCGACACGTTCACGATCTTGTCGCGCACGCGGCTCGAGTGGGTGCTGCTCGACTTCGCGCTCGCACAGATCGGCGCGATCGTCGTCCCGATCTACCCCACGGACTCGCCGGCGCAGTGCGCCTACATCCTGGAGAACTCCGACTCGATCGGGGTCATCGTGGAGGACGACGCCCAGCTCGCGAAGATCGAGCAGGTTCGCGGAGATCTGCCGCGGCTCGAGCACGTCCTGAGCTTCGCGGACCTCGACGAGCTCGCGCAGCGTGGGCGGGACCATGCGCGGGCCAACCCGGGTGCGCTCGAGGAGGCCATCCGGACCGTCGGCGAGGACGACGTCGCCACCTGCATCTACACGTCCGGGACGACCGGCCCCCCGAAGGGCTGCGTGCTCACCCACAGGCAGCAGTTCCTGCGCACGATCATGGTCGACGAGCTGCCGGAGTTCATGGAACCGGACGACCTGATGCTCCTCTACCTCCCCCTCGCCCACAGCTTCGGCCGGCTGATGGTCGCGTGCGGAGCCTACTTCGGCTTCACGATCGCGTTCTGCCCCGACATCCAGCGGCTGACCGACTCGATCCAGCAGGTCCGCCCCACGCTCTTCCCGAGCGTTCCCCGCGTCTACGAGAAGGTGCACACGGCCGTCCAGGCACAGTTCGTCCAGGCGTCCGGACTGAAGCGGCGGCTGATCGACTGGTCGCTCGCGACAGGGCAGCGTGTCAGCCGCTTGAAGCAGGAAGGCAAGCCCGTTCGGTCAGGCCTCGCGGTTCGCTACCGACTCGCCGACAGGCTCGTCTTCTCGAAGGTGCGGGCGAAGCTCGGCGGCCGCCTGCGCCTCGGCATCTCGTCCGGAGCGCCGCTCGCGCGGGAGATCGCCGAGTACTTCCATGCGCTCGACATCCTCATCCTCGAGGGCTATGGGATGACCGAGTGCCTGCCTGTTGCCGTCAACAGGCCCGACCGCTTCCGCTTCGGAACCGTCGGCCAGCCGCTGTCCGGCAACGAGGTCCGGATCGCCGACGACGGCGAGGTGCTCTTCCGCGGTCCGAACGTCTTCCAGAGCTACCACAAAAACGAACAGGCGACCGGTGAAGTGCTCACCGAGGACGGCTGGCTCCGCTCGGGGGACGTCGGAGAGCTCGACGCAGACGGCTTCCTGAAGATCACCGACCGCAAGAAGGACATCCTGATCACGGCCGGCGGCATGAACGTGGCGCCCCAGAACATCGAGAACGCGCTGAAGATGTCCCCGTACGTCTCGCAGGCGCTGGTGGTCGGCGAACGACGCCGGTACGTCGCGGCGCTGATCTCGCTCGACGAGGACGAGCTTCGCAAATGGGCGCGGGAGCGCGCAATCGACGGCGACCTCGCCACGCTCGCCGACAACGAGCAGGTGCGCGAGCTGATCCAGGGAGTCGTCGACGGCGTCAACGCGAACCTCGCGCGCTTCGAGCAGCTGAAGCGGTTTCGGATCCTCCCGCGCGACTTCTCGATGGAAGCAGGCGAGGTGACACCGACGCTGAAGCTCAAGCGTCGCGTCGTCCAGGACCGCTTCGCCGACGAGATCGAGCAGCTCTACGCCTAGTGGATCACAGCCATGCCGAGGGCGAGCATGCTTCGCCGTCGCTGAATCGGCTTGCGCTGGCGGCGACGACGCATTGCCTCACAGGCTGCGCGATCGGCGAGGTGCTCGGCCTGGCGATCGCTCAAGCTCTCGGTTGGGGGAATGCGGCCTCGATCGCGCTCGCGGTCCTCCTCGCCTTCTTCTTCGGCTATTCGCTGACGCTGCGCCCGTTGCTCCTGGGCAGCGCGGTCCCGCTCGGGACGGCGCTCGGAGTCGCTTTCGCGGCCGACACGCTCTCGATCACCGTCATGGAGATCGTCGACAACGCGATCGTCCTGCTGATCCCCGGTGCGATGGACGCCGGCATTCTCGACCTGCTTTTCTGGGCGAGCCTCGCGTTCGCCCTGACGATCGCGTTCGTCGCCGCCTTTCCCGTCAACCGATACCTGATCGAGCGCGGACGCGGTCACGCCGTCGTCCACCGGTATCACTAGCGGACGCTAGAGACGCCGTGCGCCGACCCACGTCGACGCGTACCAGCCCGAGATGCTCGAGATCTTTACGACGTCGCCCGTGTGCGGCGAGTGGATGAACTGCCCGCCGCCGATGTAGATCCCGACATGCCCCAGCCCGTTGAAGAAGACGAGATCGCCGGCCTGGAGTTGGTCACGCGACACGGGCGAGCCGTAGCCGTACTGCGCGGCGGCGTTGTGCGGAAGCGAGACGCCGACCTGGGCGTAGACGTACATCGTGAAGCCGGAGCAGTCGAAGCCGCCCGGTGAAGCGCCGCCCCAGCGGTACGGCGTCCCGAGGTATCGCATCGCGATCCCGACGACGCCGCCGTAGCGCGCGGGCGGGGCGACCGACGTCCCGTCCGACCCGACGGCGCCAATGCCGAGCGAGCTGGGATCGGGCGCCGGGATCGTCCGCGAGCGTGCGGCTCGCGCCATCGCCAGCTGCCGCGTGCGCTCCTGCGCCTGCAGCCGCGTGATCTCGGCCCGCACCGAGGAGAGGAGAGCCCGGCGCTCCGCCAGCTGGTGCTCGATCGAGGCCCGCTGCGCAGCCCTGGCGGCCACAACGCGCTCCTGCTCGGCGCGGGCGTTGCGGAGCTTGACGGCCTCGCTCTGCATCTCGCTCTTAAAGCGCGTCATCTGCCCGAGCACGCGCGAGTCCTGATCCGAGACCCGGTTGACGGTGTCGATCCGTCGCAGGAGGTCGTTCAGGCTCGTCGCGCCGAGCAGCACCGAGAGCGCGGATCCGCCGCCGCCCCCCGTGTAGATCGCGACCAGGCGGTCGGCGAGGCGGCGCTGCGCGTGGGCGTAGCCGACGCGGGCGATCTTGAGGTGCCGCCGGTTGACCTCTATGTCGTGGCGGATCCCGTCGAGCTTGATGTTGGCGAGGTTGTACGCCTCGACCGCGTGCTCGAGCTGAGCGTCGATCGCCTGAACCTGGCCCAGGATCTCCTGTGCCCGCGCCTGCTTCGAGGCGACGACGCTCGGCTCGGCGGTCGCCGAAGTCGCCGCAAGCAGCGCGACGACGAGTACACCGATGACGGCGCCCGCCTGCCGGAAGCGTGATCCTGGGCGTTCTCCCGACGAGCGCACCGGATGGGGCCGGTACGTCACAAGTGCGGCAGGCTAACAGCCTCGCCGGATGACCGCAACCGCTCGAATGAGCGAAAAAGCGTTCCGCGCGAAATTCGCGCGTAGCGTTACAAGCAGGCATAGAGCGAGCCGCCGGTGTGTTAGCGTCCCGCGTCGTGCGAGGTCGTCTGCCCAGCCTCGCGGTCCGGTTCCTTGCGCTGTGTGCGGCCGGACTCGCCGCAGTCCTCGCCCTCGGGTCGTCCGGCGCGGGCGCGCCACCCGGGCCGGCACAGCGCGCGCAGGCGCTGCGCGCGCAGAACGCTTCGCTCGCGGACCGTCACGCGGAGGCGCTCCTCGGGCTCTATTCACTCGATTCGCAGCTGGCCCGTGCGCGAGCGGAGCTGGCGGCGGTGCAGGCGCAGCTGGCGGACCTGGCACGCCAGCGGCAGGCGGTCCATCGCAGGCTCGTCGTTGCGCGGCACACCTTCACCGAGGCACAGGTGCAGCTCGCCCAGCGGGTTCGCAGCCTCTACGAGCACGGCACCGCGGACCCGCTCGCGGTCGTGCTGGGAGCGCAGTCCCTGAGCCAGGCGATCGAGACGCTCGACGGGATTCGAAGGGTCGGGCGGCACGACGAGACCGTGCTCGGGGAGGCACGTGCAGCCCGGGCCCGCCTCGCCGCGGTGGCACGAGAGCTATCGGCGAAGGACGAGCGGCTACACACGGCGGAGGCGGCCGCCGCAGCTCGGGCGGCGTCACTCGCAGCCGCGAGGGCGGAACGGGCGAGCTTTCTCGCACGCCTGTCGGCACAGCAGCGGTTGAACGCAGGGCAGATCCGGTCGCTCGAGTCCGCGGCCGCGGCCGCGGAGCAGCGCTCCGACCGCGTCGCGGTGGCTGCCGGCGGCGCGGCGGGGGGTCCGGCGCCGGCCCCGGCTCCTGTGACCGGCGCTCGCGTCCTCACCGTCACGGCGACCGGTTACTCGCTGCAGGGGACGACCTCGACCGGGCTCCCGGTCGGTTGGGGCGTAGCCGCGGTCGACCCGTCTGTGATTCCGCTCGGAACGCGCATGACGATTCCGGGCTACGGCGAGGCGGTCGCGGCCGACACGGGCTCGGCGATCCAGGGCCTGACCGTCGATCTCTGGTTCCCGACGATCGCGCAGGCGCTGGCCTGGGGTCGGCGAGCCGTAACCGTCACGTTGCGCTGAGCTAGCATTGCGCCCTTGGGAGGAGGGCAAGGGGCGCGCGTGACGGAGACGATCGGGAGAGAGCAGGGACGTCCGCTCAACGGGCTGCGCGTCCTGATCGTCGACGACCACGACCTCTTCCGGACAGGGCTCCGGAACCTGCTCGAGGAGCAGGGCGTGCAGGTGATCGGCGAGGCCGCGTCGGGCAACGAGGCCGTGCGCATCGTCCGCGAGGCCGCTCCGGACGTGGTCGTGATGGACCTGAACATGCCCGGAATGGATGGCGTCGAGGCGACGCGCTACATCGCCGGCGCCGCCCCCCTCACGCGCGTGCTCGTGCTCACGATCTCGGATCAAGACGAGGACGTTCTCAACGCGATCCTCGCCGGCGCTTGCGGCTACCTGCTGAAGGACTCGTCGATCGAAGAGCTGATCGCCGGCATCCGCGCTGCCTCCGTCGGCGAGTAGCTGATCTCGCCTCACATCGCGTCGAAGGTGCTCCAGCAGGTGCGCGCCTCGAGCTCGGTCCCGCAAATCGCCGACACGATCCGCTCGGAGCTCTCCGATCGCGAGATCGAGGTGCTGAAGCTGATCGCGAACGGCAAGGACAACGCCCTGATCGCCGCCGAGCTGCACATCAGCCCGAAGACGGTCAAGAACCACATCTCGAACATCCTGATGAAGCTGCAGATCGAGAACCGCATCCAGGCGGCGGTCTACGCGGTCCGCAGCGGGATCGTCTAAGGCGACGCTCTAGGCGGCGTTCTTCGGCGCGTCGGCCGCGCGGGCCTTGAGTGCGGCGATCAGCTTACGCAGGCGTTCGAGCCTGACGTCGGTGCGCCCCAGGCTGCGCGTCAACGCGGTCAGCTCGACGGCGCTTCGCCGGTCCTCGGGCCGGAGGTCGGCCGCGAGAGCGCCGATCCGCTGCTCGAGCCTCCGCCGCTCGGCCTCCAGCGCCAGCGCGTGTGCGTAACCGGACGTAAGCGTGTATTCGAGGAGTTCGCGATCTTTCAAGGACACCTTCGCCGGCTTTTCAAGCAGACGACGAATCTCGGCGAAGATCGAGCTCTCGGCAGGCATCAGCGCGCGCGGCTCCGATTATCGATGGTACAAACCCTCGGCGATATGGGCCGAGCGGCCTATCTTGCTCCTCGGACCGGCCTAGGCGTCCTCGCCGTCGCCGCGGCCGCGCTGGCCCTCGGCGCCGGGTCGGCGGGCGCAGAAGCCGCACGAGCGCCGCTGCCGACGCGCCTCGCCCGCGCGCTCTCCGTGCCGCACGTCGCTCCTGCGCTCACCGGGGCGCTCGCGTTCGACCTGAAGACCGGCAAGACGCTCTTCGCCCAGCATGGGACGACGTCGCTGGCCCCAGCCTCGACGGAGAAGCTCGCCACGGCCTACGCGGCGCTGTACACGCTCGGCGCTGACTACCGGATCGAGACGGACGTGCTCGGCAAGGGCCGGCTCGCCGGGACGACCTGGGAGGGCTCGCTGGTGCTGAAGGGCTACGGCGACCCGACCCTCTCGAGCGGCGACCTACGGACCCTCGCAGCCCAGTTGCGCGCCGTCGGGATCCGCCGAGTCACCGCCGGCATCGTGGGGGACGAGTCGTTCTTCGACAGCCGCCGCACGGTGTCGGGTTGGAAGCCGTCGTTCTACGTCAACGAGTCGCCGCCGCTCTCGGCGCTGATCGTCGACCGGGGACGCCTCGGCGGGATCGTCTCGCCCGAGCCGGCCCTCGCCGCCGCGACGGATTTCCGCGCCGTGCTGCGCAAGGCCGGAATCGCAGTCACGGGCTCGGTTCGCGTCGCTGCGGTCGCGGCTGCGGACTTTCCGCTCGCCTTCGTCCACTCGCCTCCGCTCGCGCGGCTCGTCCGCTTGATGGGGCTGGAGAGCGACAACTTCACGGCGGAGATGCTGCTCAAGCAGCTCGGTGCGGTCGAAGGCCGTAGCGGGAGCAGCGCGGCCGGGGCGGCGGTCGTGCGACAGATCTTGCGCGTCTCCGGGATTCCGCTCGCCGGCGTGCGGATCGTGGACGGCTCCGGCCTCGCCGTGACGAACCGGCTGACGGCGGCCGCGCTCGTCGGGATCCTGACAGCCGCGTGGACGCAGCCCGAGATCCGCGAGCCGCTGCTGCAGGCGCTCCCGGTCGCGGGCGTGAGCGGCACCCTCTCGGACCGCCTGCGCCGTCCTCCGACACGTGGCAACGTGATCGCCAAGACCGGGACGACGAACATTTCGTCGGCGCTGTCCGGCTACGTCAAGCAGCGCTACGTCTTCGCCGTCCTCCAGAACGGCCGGCCGGTCTCGACCTGGTGGGCACGCGTCGCGCAGGACCGCTTCGTCACCGTATTGGCATCTACGGCCTGAGCCGCTTCAGGTCGCGCGGGAAGAGCGTCGCCTCGCGGATGTTTCCGACCCCCGCGAGGCGCGCAAGCCAGCGGGCAAGCCCGAGCGCGAAGCCGCCGTGTGGCGGCATGCCGTAGCGGAACGCCTCCAGATAGCCCTCGTACGGCTCCGTCGATTCGCTCCGCTCGCCGAGAGCGGCGACGTAGTCCTCGTACCGATGGAGCCGCTGGCCGCCGGTGACGATCTCGAGGCCACGGAAGAGCAGGTCGAAGCTGTTCGACATGGCCGGCCGGGAAGGGTCCGGATGGGTGTAGAAGGGCCGTTTGGCCATCGGAAAGCCAGTCACGAAGACGAAGTCCGAGCCGTGCTCGCGCCGAGCCCACTCGCCGAGCCAGCGCTCGTGCACCGGGGCGAGGTCGAGCTCGCCGGCGAGCGGCTCTCCGGTCGCCTGCTCGATCAGCCGCTGAGCGTCGGTGAAGTCGACCGCAGGGATCTGCGCCGGCACCCCCGGCAGCTCGACGCCGGCCGGCTCGATCGCCTCCGCCGCCCGCTCCCGGATCTTGTCGACCATCCCCGCCGCTGCCTCGCGCACGATGCCCATCACGGTCGTGTGGTCGTCGACGAAGCCGAGCTCGGCGTCGAGCGAGACGTACTCGCTCAGGTGCCGTCCGGTGTCGTGCGGCTCCGCGCGGAAGACCGAGCCCGTCTCGTAGACGCGCTCGAAGACGCCGACCATGATCTGCTTGTAGAGCTGCGGGCTCTGCGCGAGGAACGCTCGGCGCCCGAAGTAGTCGACCTGGAACACGTTGGCGCCGCCCTCCGTCGCGAACCCGACGAGCTTCGGCGTCTGGATCTCGACGAAGCCGAGCGCGTCGAGGCGCGCGCGGAAGCCGGCGACGGATGCCGCTGCGATCCTGAAGAGGGCCCGCCGCCGCGGATGGCGGAGCGAGACCGGCGCGTGGTCGAGGATCGTCGCGAGCTGCTCCTTCAGCACCGGCCGGTGCAGCTCGAGCGGCGGCGCCGACTCGGACGCCGACACGATGCGAATCGCGGGGTCGCGCACCTCGACTCCTCCCGGCGCCTGCTGCGCGGCCGTCGCTTCGCCCTCCACTTCGACGACCGACTCCGCGACGAGCTCTGGCATCGAGTCGGGATCGTCCACCACCACCTGGGCGAGCCCGGTCGCGTCACGCAGGACGAGAAAGCCGATCCGCCCCAGCCGCCGCTGCCTGTGCACCCAGCCGGCGAGCCGCACCCGCTCGCCGACATGAGCCGGGAGCTCTCGAGCCCAGACCCGTTGCATTCGTGGCACCTCCGCCTCGCGTCGCCCTCCTCGTGCGGGCGGGAGGCGTCCCCGCGGTGCCACCGCACTTCGCCGCCAGGTGGACGGCCTCGTCGGCCCTGTGACGGGGGCCGGCCGGCGGGGCTTGAGGCGACGCTTGCGGCGCCGATCTCAGGACGCGCGGTTCATCCGCGCGTCCGTCTGAACTGACCGGTCGACGCGTTCGAGGTTCATTCCGAAACCACCTCTAAGCGGCTGCCGTTGTTCCCCGCGGCTCGGGAGGGTCGTTCACGAGGGGCCGAAGACCGCCTTCACAGCTCCCAGCGGCTCTCTCGACTCCGGCCGTCCCGCTACTCGTCTCCGTCGTCGCTGTTGCCGGCACGCTAGCGGCTTCGCAGCAATCCGCGCAAATCGGCCTCGGTTAGGAGCGGCACTCCCTCGCGTTGCGCCTTCGTCAGCTTCGAGTTCCCCGGCTCCTCGCCGACGACGAGGCCGGTCGTCTTCTTCGAGACGGAGTTCGTGACCTTGGCGCCCAACTCCTCGAGCGCCGCAGCAGCCTGGTCGCGCGAGAACCCCTCGAGCGTGCCGGTGATCACGTAGGTCTGCCCGGTCAGGGGACCCGCCTTCGGCCGGTCCTCCTCCCCCAGCTCGAAGCGCAGCCCGAGCGCGCGCAGTTCGTCCACGAGCGCGCGGTTCGCCTCGTCCGAGAACCACTCGGCGATCGCCTCGGCTCGCTCCGGACCGATCCCGTCGACCTCCTCGATCTCCTCCTGGCTCGCCCTGAGCAGCCTGTCGACGTTCTCGAAGTGGCGCGCCAGGTTCTGCGCGGTCACCCAGCCGACGTCCGGGATGTTGAGGCCGAAGAGCACGCGGAAGAACGGAATCTCCTTCGAAGCGGCGATCGAGGCGATCGCGTTCGCGGCAGAGATCTCGCCGTAGCCGTCCAGCTCGAGCAACTGCTCCTCGGTCAGCCGGTAGAGCTCCGGGAGCGAGCGCACGAGTCCGAGCTCCCACAGCCGCCGGATCGACTGCTCGCCCACTCCCTCGATGTCGGCGGCCGCCTGCACCCAGTTGATCAGCGACTCGAGCCCGCGCGAGGGACACGCTCTGTTGGGACACCGGTGCATCGCCTCGCCTTCGGGCTTGACGATCTCCGCGTCGCAGAGCGGGCAGCGCTTCGGCATCCTGAACCTCTTCGTGCCGTGTTCGTGCGCGCCCGCCGGGCCGACGATCTGCGGGATCACATCGCCGGCGCGCTGGACGATCACGACGTCGCCCTCGCGGATGTCCTTGCGGTTGATGTCCTCCTCGTTGTGGAGCGTCGCGCGCGAGACCGTGACGCCGCCGACCTCGACGGGCTCGAGCATCGCCCACGGGTTCAGCGCGCCCGTGCGACCGACCCGGATCGCGATCTTCTCCAGCTTCGTCTGCGCGGTCATCGGCGCCCACTTGTACGCGCGCGCCCAGCGGGGTCGCTCGTGCAACGCGCCGAGGCGTGCCTGCTGGTCGAAGGCGTCGACCTTGATCACGATCCCGTCGATCTCGTAGTCGAGCTCGATCCGGCGCTTCTCCCAGTCGCGGCATGCCTTCGCGACCGATTCGACGGTCTCGTGGCGCTCGGCGAACGGGTTCGTGCGGAAGCCGTGCTCGCGCAGCCACTGGAGCGACTCCCAGTGCGTCTCGGCCGGGAGCCCTTCTCGGACGCCGAGCCCATGGATCCAAATCGACAGTGGGCGCTCGGCCGTGATCGCCGGGTTCTTTTGCCGCAGGGAGCCGGCGGCTGCGTTCCGCGGATTCGGCGTGGGCTTCTTGCCCTCGGCGACCAGGCGCTCGTTCAGCCGCTGGAAGCCCGTCAGCGGGAGGTAGACCTCGCCCCGCACTTCGAGCAAGGGGGGCGGCTCCTCCCCGTCGGCTAGCTGCATCCGCAGGGAGATCGCCTTGATCGTCTTCAGGTTCGGGGTCACCTCCTCCCCGCGCCGCCCGTCGCCCCGCGTCGCGCCACGAACGAAGGCGCCGTCCTCGTAGATCAGGTTGATCGAGAGGCCGTCGATCTTCGGCTCGGTGACGTACGCGACCTCGGTGGTGCCGAGCCGCTTGCAGACGTCCTGGTGCCACTTCTCGACGGCCTCGTCGGTCGTGACCTTCTCGAGCGAGCCCATCGCGGTCAGGTGCTCGACCTTCTCGAACTTGTCCGAAGGAGGAGCTCCCACGCGCTGGGTCGGCGAGTCGGCGGTCTGCAGCTCTGGATGTGCGCGCTCGAGCTCGAGCAGCTCGTCCCAGAGACGGTCGAACTCCGCATCGGAGATCTCGGGATCGTCGAGGACGTGGTAGCGGTACATCTGGTAGTCGACGGCCTCGCGGAGCTCGGCGACGCGCTCTTCTACCCTCTGCGTCTTAGACGACATCGAGCAGCTCCTCCGGACGGTCGACGATTGCGTCGGGGGCCTCGGCCTCGAGCCGCTCCCGCGTGTGGATGCCGCCCCACGAGACCGCGACGGCAAGCACTCCGGCCGCCTTCGCGGCCCGGACGTCGAACGGCGAGTCGCCGACGTAGGCAGCCCGCTCGGAGGACGCTCCGAGCACCTCGAGCGCGCGCCGAATCGGGTCGGGAAACGGCTTGTGCCGGTCCGTGTCGTCGGACGTGACGAGGACGTCGAAGTAGTGCTGCAGCGGCTGGACCTCGAAGCCGAGGTCGACAGTGGCGCGAGGCTTCGACGTGACGATCCCGAGCCGGCGGCCACCCGCGCGGAGCTGCTCCAGGACGTCGCCGATGCCGTCGAATGCGAGTAGGCCCGAATGCAGCGGCTCGTTGTGCGCGCGGTAGGCATCGATGAGCTCGTCCACGCGATCGGGGGCGATCGCGCTCATCTGGGCGCGCAGGTGCGGGCCGCCGACGTACGCGAGGAGCTGTTCGTCGGAGAACTCGCGTTCGAGCACGGTCTCGGTGGCGTGCCGGAAGGAGGCGAGGATAATCGCCCCGGAGTCGACGATCGTGCCGTCGAAGTCGAAGAGCACCGTGTCGCGTCTCATGGATTCGATGCTATCGGGGCCCATGAACCCGACTGCGACCCCGTCGCCACGGTTTGCGCACAATGTGCGCGTGCGCGCCAGGACTCTGTCTGCGCTGCTCGTCGTGCCGCTGCTCCTCGCCGCCTGCGGCGGCGGAGGCGACGACGGGTCGGCCTCCGGGACGACGGTCACGACCACCACCACGAGCACGAAAGCCACGCCGCCGCGAACGGCGACTTCGGCTAGAACCGTCACCCGAACGCGGGCCAAACCGAGCACGAGTGCGGCGGATGGGAGACTCGTCGTCTCCGTCGTCGGCCAGAGCCACCTGGTGCGCGCAGGGACGCCCTGGCGTTACGTCGTCAGGGCGCGCCAGGGGGCCAAGCCGGCCAGCGGAACCGCGATCGTCCAGGTGCTCGTCGGCCGCGAGGTCGTCGACACGCTCGGGTGGTTCTCCTTCCACGGAACGCTCCGGCGCACGTATAAGTTCTCGCCGCAGATCCGCGGGCGCAGCGGCGTGCTGTTCTCGGCCAAGATCGTCGCCAGCGGCGGCTCGAAGCGCGCGACGTACCCCGTCCGCGTGGTCTAAGGCGACGCTTGCGGCGCCGACCATCAGGGCGCGCGGTTCATCCGCGCGCCCGTCTGAAACGACCGGTCGACCCGCTGCAATCCTCGAAACCGTCCTTGTAAGTCACGCGCTCCAGGTAGAGGCCGAACGGCGGAGCCGTTGTGCCGGCCTCCGCGCGCGGCCGGCCCTCGAGCAGCCGCTCGAGCTCGGCCGGAGACGCCTCGACCATCGTCCCGACCAGCGTCCGCACCATATGGCGGAGGAAGCTGTCGGCGGTGATCTCGAACTCGAGCGCGTCGCCGCGGCGATGCCACGTCGCGGCCAGGACGCGGCGCACGAAGACTTCGTGTTGCGTCTCGGTGGGCGTGAACGCACGGAAGTCGTGCTCGCCCACCAGGACGTCGGCGGCCTCGGCGAGCCGTCCCTCGTCCAGCTGCCGCGGAAGCCACCAGCTGCGACCGGCTTCGAACGGCGACGGCGCCGCACGGCGCCAGATCCGGTAGCGGTAGCTCCGCGCGCGCGCCGAGTGGCGGGCGTGGAAGTCCGCGGCGACCGGGTCGACCGCGGTCACCGCGACGTCGTCCGGGAGCGCGGTGTTCAGCGCGGCGGCCGCGCGTTCGGGTGGTGCCCCGCCGTCCACGTCGACGCTCGCGACGTTGGCAACCGCGTGGACGCCCGTGTCCGTGCGACCCGCCACGGCGAGCCCGCCCCACGCGGGGAAGACGCCGTCGAGAGCCTCACCGACGACGCCCTCGACGGTCCTGAGCCCGGGTTGGGCTGCCCAGCCGTGGAAGCCCGCGCCGTCGTACTCGAGCGTGAGCTTGAGCCTACGGGACGTAGTCGACGAGCTCGAGGTAGACCATGTCGGCCGCGTCGCCCTGGCGCGGGCCGAGCTTGACGATCCTCGAGTAGCCGCCCGGCCGCTCGGCGAACCGCGGACCGACGTCGGCGAAGAGCTTGTGCACGACGTCCTGGGAGCGCAGGTACGAAAGCGCCTGCCGCCGCGCGTGCAGGTCGCCGCGGCGGCCCAGCGTGATCATCTGCTCCGCGATCGGCTTGACGGCCTTGGCCTTCGCCTCGGTCGTCTTGATGCGGCCGTGCTCGATCAGCGCCCCCGCCAGGTTGGCGTAGAGCGCCCTGCGGTGAGGGGCGTCGCGCCCGAGCTTCTTGCCGGCGCGATGGTGCCTCACGCGCCCGCGAGCCCCTCGTCGCCGCGCAGCGTCAGGCCGTGAGTGGCAAGGGTCTCTTTGACCTCCTCGATCGACTTGCGGCCGAAGTTCGGGATCGCCGCGAGCTCGTTCTCGGTCTTGGAGACCAGGTCGCCGATCGTCTCGATCCCGACCCGCTTCAGGCAGTTGTACGAGCGGACGCCGAGCTCGAGCTCCTCGATCGGGAAGTTCTCCATCCCGTGCGCCAGCGACGGCTCGGCGGCCTCGATCGCGGCGGCCTCGCCGAAACCCTCCATCCGCTCGAGATCCGTGAAGATCGCGAGCTGGCGGATCAGGATCTCGGCGGCCTGGGCGATCGCGTCCTTCGGGTTGATCGAGCCGTCGGTGGTGACGTCGAGGTTGAGCTTGTCGTAGTCGGTGCGCTGGCCGACGCGGGCGGCCTCGACGTCGTACGCGACGCGACGGACCGGCGAGAAGATCGAGTCGATCGGGATGACGCCGATCGTGTGCTCGGGGCCGCGGTTGAGCTCGGCGGGCACATAGCCGCGCCCGCGTCCGATCGTGAGCGTGAGCTCGAGCTTGCCCTTCTCGGAGAGGTTCGCGAGCTCGAGGTCCGGGTTGAGGATCTCCAGCTCTGCGGGCGCCTCGATGTCGCTCGCCTTGACGGGGCCGGGGCCCTTCTTGTTCAGGCGCACCTCGATCTCGGGCGAGTCGCCGTGGAGGACGCAGATCAGGTTCTTGAGGTTGAGGATGATGTCGGTGACGTCCTCACGGACGCCCGGCAGCGTCGTGAACTCGTGCGCGACGCCCTCGATCTTGACCGAGGTCACGGCGGCGCCCTCGAGCGAGGAGAGCAGCACGCGGCGCAGCGAGTTGCCGAACGTGTAGCCGAAGCCGCGGTCGAGCGGCTCGATCACGAAGACCCCGCGGTCGTCCCCGACCTCCTCGTGGACGATCTTCGGGACCTGGAACTCCATCAGGCTGGTGCGAGTGGCCATTTAACTTCCCTTCTAGGACTGCCCGTTGTGGACTCTTAGACGCGTAGCGCGTGTTACTTGGAGTAGAGCTCGACGATTAGCGATTCCTGGACCGGCGTGTCGATCTCGGCGCGCTCGGGCCACTTGAGGATCTTGCCGGTGAGGTTGTCGTGGTCGGCCTGCAGCCACGGCGCCACGGATGCGGTCAGGTCGGTCGCGTCGCGGACGACCTGCTCGGCCGACGAACCGGGCGCGAGCATGATGACGTCGTCGGGCTTGACCTGGTAGCTCGGGATGTTCACGCGACGGCCGTTGACGTGGACGTGGCCGTGCCGGACGAGCTGACGCGCCTGCGCGCGCGACGATGCGAAGCCGAGGCGGTAGATGACGTTGTCGAGGCGCGTCTCCAGCATCCGCAGCAGCACCTCGCCGGTGATGCCCGACTGCTTTGCCGCCTTCGAGTAGTAGTTGCGGAACTGCTTCTCGAGCAAGCCGTAGTACCGGCGGGCCTTCTGCTTCTCGCGCAGCTGGAGCAGGTATTCGGACTGCTTGATGCGGCCGCGGCCATGCTCGCCCGGCGGGTAGGAGCGGCGCTCGATCGCGCACTTCTCCGTCAGGCAGCGCTCACCCTTGAGGAAGAGCTTCATGCCCTCGCGGCGGCACACGCGGCACTTGGGGCCGAGATCGCGGGCCATTAGCAGTCACCTCCCGGCTGAATCGTGCCCGCCAGCCGCGAAACGCCCGTCTCGCACGCGAGTTCGTCGCCGAACTCGCGCAGATAATCGAGTCCCGCCCCCCCGCGCGCGTAGCCGGAGGCTACGGGCGCGACTGAGGACGCGGCGAGACGGAGCGTTGCAGCGCCCTGGCGGGTGCGAGGCAGACGGGAGGGGGCTGGAAACATTAGACCCTCCGCCTCTTCTTCGGCCGGACGCCGTTGTGGGCCTGCGGCGTGACGTCCTTGACGCCGAGGATCTCGAGCCCGGCCGCCTGCAGCGAGCGGATCGCCGTCTCGCGGCCGGAACCGGGGCCCTTGACGAAGACCTCGACCTTCTGGAGGCCGTGGTCCATGCCCTTGCGTGCGGCCGCGTCGGCCGTGACCTGGGCGGCGAACGGCGTCGACTTGCGCGACCCCTTGAAGCCCGCCGAGCCGGCGGACTCCCACACGATCACGTTCCCCTCGCGGTCGGTCAGCGTGACGATCGTGTTGTTGAACGACGTCTTGATGTGCGCCTGCCCGATCGCGATGTTCTTCCGGACGCGGCGGCGCGTGCGACCTCTGGTCGCTTGGCGGCGGGGAGGCGCCATTTACTTGGCCTTCTTTCCTCTACCGACCGTCTTCTTCGGACCCTTGCGCGTGCGCGCGTTGGTCTTCGTGCGCTGCCCGTTCACCGGCAGGCCGCGACGGTGGCGGATGCCGCGGTAGGCGCCGATCTCGCCGAGCCGCTTGATCGCCTGCTGGCGGTCGCGCCGCAGGTCTCCTTCGACTTGGAGATTCGAGTCGATGTAGTTCCGCAGCTTCGTGATCTCCTCGTCGGTGAGGTCGCGCACCTTCTCGCCCGGCGACAGGCCGAGCTCGGCGCAGATGCGGCGGGCGGACGGCTGGCCGATCCCGAAGATGTACGTGAGCCCGATCTCGAGGCGCTTCTGGTTCGGAAGGTTGACGCCGGCGATGCGTGCCATGAGTGCGCTAGCCCTGCCTTTGCTTGTGTCGGGGGTTGCTGCAGATGACCATGGTGCGACCGTGCCGCTTGATCACGCGGCAGCGCTCGCACATTGGCTTGACTGAAGGTCTGACTTTCATCGGTGCCTGTAGGTGATCCGGCCGCGCGTGAGGTCGTACGGGGAGAGCTCGACCTTGACCTTGTCCCCGGGAAGGATCCGGATGTAGTGCTTGCGCATCTTCCCGGAGATCGTCGCGAGCACGTTGTGTCCCCCGTCGATCTGCACCCGGAACATCGTGCTCGGGAGCGCCTCGACGACCTCGCCTTCGACCTCGATCTTCTCTTCTTTTTGGGCCAAATTCCTCTCAAACGAACCGCGCTCGGTGAGCGCGGTGGTGGACAAGAGAACGCGCGCAAGCCCGGCCTGCGCCGCGGCGGTCATCGTAGCAAACTCGCTGCAACAGCCGTCAAAATCCGGGGCCCGGATTCGGTTACGGCGATCGTGTGCTCGAAGTGCGCCGAGAGCGAGCGATCCGCGGTCAAAACCGACCATCGGTCGTCGTCCACGACGATCTCCGGTGAGCCGGCGTTGATCATCGGCTCGATCGCGAAGGTCATCCCGGTCTGGAGCCTCGGGCCTCGACCGGGCTCGCCGAAGTTCGGGATCTGCGGGTCCTCGTGCATCGCCCGGCCGACCCCGTGACCGACGAGGCTCCGCACGACCGAGAAGCCGCCCGACTCGACGACCTGCTGGATCGCGTGCGAGATGTCGGAGAGCCGGTTGTCGAGGCGGCACTGCTCGATCCCTGCCTGTAGCGCCGCCTCGCAGGTTTCGAGCAGGCGCTCGGCCTCCGGCGAGATCTCGCCCACGGGGAACGTGTACGCCGAGTCGGCGACGAAGCCGTCGAGCGTCACTCCGACGTCTACGGACAGGATGTCCCCCTCTCCGAGCCGGTACGGGCCCGGGATGCCGTGGACGATCATGTCGTTCGGCGAGGTGCAGATCGACGCCGGGTAGCCGCGATAGCCCTTGAAGGTGGGTGCTCCGCCCTGCGAGCGGATGAACTCCTCCGCGGCCGCGTCGAGCTCCGCCGTCGTGACCCCGGGGCGGATGTGCTCTCCAAGCAGCGTGAGCGTGTCGACGACGACGCGGCCGGCCGCGGCCATGCGGTCGATCTCGTGGGGGCTCTTGCGAATGATCATGTCTTCTGCACCGCTGCCTGCTCGAGCGCTTGCTGGATCTCGGCGAAGACCTCGTTGACCGGGCGGTCGCCGTGGATCCCTACAAGCTTGCCTTGCGCACGGTAGTGCGCGACGACCGGCTCCGTCTCGCGGTGGTAGAGCGCGATGCGCTTGGCGATCGCCTCGGGGGTGTCGTCCGCCCGCCCCTCCTCCTTCGCCCGGCGCTCGAGCCGCGCCCGCGCGACCTCATCTGGCACCTGCAGCTCGAACACGATCGTGAGCGGGCGGTCGATCTCCGCCAGCATCGCATCGAGCGCCTCCGCCTGCGCAATCGTCCGTGGGAAGCCGTCGAGCACGAAGCCGTTGGACGTGTCGTCGGCCAAGAGGCGCTCGCGGATCAGGTCGACCATCAGCTCGTCCGGTACGAGGTCGCCCCGGTCGTAGATCGGGCGGACACGCTCGCCGAGCGGCGTCCCGGCCGCCATCGCCTCCCGCAGGATGTCGCCGCTCGCGATGTGCGCGAGGCCGTACTCCCGCGCAATCCGCTTCGCCTGCGTCCCCTTGCCCGACCCCTGAACCCCCAGGAGCAGGATATTCACCTCGCCCCCCTGGCCGGCAGCGGCTCCCGCCCGGCGGAGCCGGGCTCCGCCGCTGCCTGACGCCGTCGGACGCACGGCGCTCTCCGGGCCCGTGCGAAGCACTGTGCCCTCCGGCGCCGCGCCCCCGGCAGCGTCCCAGGAGCGCGAGGTGACTGCGTCAGCGGAGAAAGCCCTCGTAGGAGCGCATCATCATCTGCGACTCCATCTGCCGCATCGTGTCGAGCGCCACGCCGACCGCGATCAGGACCGAGGTGCCGCCGAGGGCGCGCGACGTGGCCTGCGAGAAGCTGCCGTAGCGGATGAAGAGGCTCGGCAGGATCGCGACGATCGCGAGGTAGAGCGAGCCCGGCAAGGTCAGGCGCGTGAGGACGCGGTCGAGGTACTGCGCGGTCGGCGCACCGGGCCGGATGCCTGGGATGTAGCCGTTGTAGCGGCGCAGGTTGTCGGCCTGGTCGACCGGGTTGAACTGCACGGCCGTGTAGAAGTACGTGAAGACCACGATCAGGAAGGCCTCCGCGGCCAGATACCAGAGGTCGCTCGGGAGGAAATGGCGGTTGATGAAGCCCTGCGTCTGCGGGAAGAACTGGCCGATCGTGGGCGGGAAGGCCATGATCGCCGCCGCGAAGATGATCGGGATCACGCCGGCCATGTTCACGCGCAGCGGCAGGTAGGTCGAGCCGCCCGCGGTCTGCCGCCGCCCGACCATCCGCTTCGCGTACTGGATCGGGATCCGCCGCTGTCCTTCCTGGACGAACACGACGGCGACAACGACGCCCAGCGCGATCAGCGGGAAGAACAGCTTCTCCATCGCACCGCCGTTCAACCACGCCGTGACGCCGGTCGGCAGCGAGCTCAGGATCGACGCGAAGATCAGCAACGAGATGCCGTTGCCGATCCCGCGCTTCGTGATCAGCTCGCCCATCCACATCAGCAGCGTCGTCCCCGCAGTCAGCGTGAGGACGATCAGCACCATCCGGCCGGTGTTCGCCTCGAGGACGCCGGTCCGGCGGAACAGGAAGCCGTAGCCGAGGGCCTGCGCGGCGGCGAGCCCGACCGTCAGGTAGCGCGTGTACTGGTTGATCTTGGTCATTCCGGCCTCGCCTTCCTTCTGCAAGGCCTCGAGCTTCGGGATCACGACGGTCAGGAGCTGGAGGATGATCGACGCCGTGATGTAGGGCATGATCCCGAGCGCGAAGATCGAGAAGCGCGACAGCGCGGAGCCCGAGAAGAGGTTGAGCAGGCCCAGGACGGTTCCGCCATAAGCGCCGCCCGAGCCGAAGGCGCGGCCGATCTCGTCCGTGTTCACGCCCGGCGCCGGCATCCACGAGCCCAGGCGATAGAAGGCCAGGATCATCGCCGTGAAGAGGACGCGGTGGCGAAGCTCAGGGACACGCCACGCGTTCGTGAGCCAGGAGAACACTAAGCCTCCGAAACCTGATCGGTTTCGGAGGTGGGTTCCTCCTCAACCGCAGGCTCTTCGCTCGCAGTCTTCGGTCGCTTCTTCGTTCGCTTTGGCGGTTCCGGTTCGCCGCGGAGGAACTCAACGGTTCCACCGGCTTGCTCGATCTTCTCGCGCGCGCTCTTCGAGAACCCGTGCGCAGCGACGGTCAGCTCCTTCGTGACGTCGCCGACGCCGAGGATCTTGACGTCGACCCGCGTGTTCTTGATCACGCCGGCTTCGACGAGCTTCTCGGGCGTGATCTCGGCGCCCGCGTCGAACCGCTCGAGCTCCTTGACGTTGACGGGGACGGTGGACGTCCGGAACGGGCCGATCGGCATCGCATCCGCGGACGTCGAGCCGCGCTGCTTGCCGACGCGCATGTAGATCGGCATCTGGCCGCCCTCGAAGCCGGGGCGCATCTTGTGCGAGCCCGAGCGGGCCTTCTGGCCCTTGATCCCGCGGCCGGCGTAGCGCCCCTTGCCCGAGCCCAAGCCGCGGCCGACCCGCTTGCGGTCCTTGCGCTTCTGGGCAGGCTTCAGCGTGGAGAGCGAGAGCTCGTCAGGCACGGTCAGAGCTCCTCCACCTTCACGAGGTGGCGGACCTTCCTGAGCATACCCGCGACCTGCGAGCTCTCAGCGCGCTCGACGGAGCGGCCGATCTTGCCGAGGCCGAGCGCCCGCAACGTCCCGCGGTGCTTGGGTGTCTCGCCGATCTGGCTACGAACCTGGGTGATCCTAAGCGTCGCCACCGGCCTCCTCCGCGGGCTGCTCCTCCGTCCCGTCGGTCGCAGCCCTGCCGATCGGCAGGATTTCCTTGACGGTCTTGCCACGCTTGCGGGCGACGTCCTCCGGACGGCGGAGCTGCTGGAGCCCGGCGACCGTGGCGCGCGCCATGTTGATCGGGTTGGTCGTGCCGAGGCTCTTCGCGAGGATGTCGCGGATCCCGGCGAGCTCGAGCACGGCCCGCACGCCGCCGCCGGCGATCACGCCCGTCCCTTCGCTGGCGGGGCGAAGCAGGACCCGCGCCGCGGAGAAGCGGCCGATCACCCCGTGCGTGATCGTCGTGCCGTGCTTCGGCACAGTGAAGAGGTTCTTCTTCGCGTCGTCGACCGCCTTCGTGATCGCGAGTGGGACCTCGCGCGCCTTGCCGTAGCCGACGCCGACACGGTCGACCTCGTCGCCGATCACCACGAGCGCGGTGAACGAGAACCGCCGGCCGCCCTTGACGACCTTGGCGACGCGGTTGATCTCGACTACGCGCTCCTTGAGCTCGCGGGTCTCTTGCATCTCGCTCAAATCTTCAGACCCCCTTCGCGTGCGGCGTCCGCGAGGGCCTTCACGCGTCCGTGGTAGAGGTAGCCGGCCCGATCGAAGACGGCGGACTCGACGCCGGCCTTCTTCGCGGCCGCGGCGAGCTCCTTGCCGACCTCGGCGGCCTGCTCGGTCTTCGTGCCCTTGAACGACTTCTTCACGTGCAGCCAGGTCGCGGCGGCGAGTGTCTTGCCGTTGTCGTCGTCGATCAGCTGCGCCTCGATGCCTTGGTTCGAGCGATGGACGACAAGACGCGGCCGCTCGGCCGTGCCGAAGACCTTGCCACGAACGCGACGGTGGCGACGCTGACGCGCCTGGCGAACCGTGAGCGTGCTCATGCCCTCTTGCCGACCTTGCGGCGGACGTACTCGCCCTCGTAGCGGATCCCCTTGCCCTTGTACGGCTCCGGCGGGCGCACCTTGCGGATCTCCGCGGCGACCTCGCCGACCTGCTGCTTGTCGATGCCCTTGACCACGATCTGCGTCGGAGCCGGCACCTCGAACGTGATCCCGGCCGGTGGCTCCACCGCGACCGGGTGCGAGAAGCCGACGTTCAGCTCGAGCGCGGCGCCACGTAGGGCCGCGCGGTAGCCGACGCCCTGGATCTCGAGCCGCTTCTCGAAGCCCCTCGTGACGCCCTCGACCATGTTCGCGATCAGCGTCCGCGTGAGGCCGTGCAGCGCCCGGTCGTCGCCGCGCTCGGTCGGCCGCGTGACGACGATCGAGTCGTCTTGGCGCTCGACCTGCATCCGGACCGGAACCTGCTGCGTCAGCTCGCCGAGCGGGCCGTTGACCTGGACGCGCCCAGGGAAGATCCCGACGTTGACGCCGCCGGGAATCTCGATCGGTTTTTTGCCAATTCGACTCATTCGCTCCTACCAGACGAAACAGACCACTTCGCCGCCGATCCCGCGCTCCTCAGCAGTCCTGCTCGTGACGAGGCCGCTCGACGTCGAGAGAATCGCCGTCCCCATCCCTCCGAGCACGCGCGGGAGGCGGTCCTTCCGAGCGTACACGCGCCGGCCCGGCTTGGAGACGCGCTTGAGATCGGTCAGGATCCGCTCGCGGTTGCGGCCGAACTTCAGCTCGATCGTGAGCACGTCGAAGCTTTCGCCGCGCTCGACGCGGTAGTCGTTGATGTAGCCCTCCTCCTTCAGGATCCGGGCGATCTCCTGCTTCATCCGCGAGCTCGGCATCGAGACGTGGTCGTGCATCGCGCGGTTCGCGTTGCGGATCCGGGCGAGCATGTCGGCGATCGGGTCGGTCAGCATCGGCTCACCAGCTCGACTTGGTCATGCCGGGGATCGAGCCCTGGTGCGCGAGCTCGCGCAGGCAGATCCGGCAGAGGCCGAACTTCCGGAAGACCGCGCGCGGCCGCCCACAGCGGTTGCAGCGGGTGTAGGCCCGCACCTTGAAGCGCTGCGGACGCTGCTGCTTTGCGATCAGTGATTTCTTCGCCATTACTCCTGCTCCCTCGTGCCGCCGGTGAACGGGAGGCCGAGGCTGCGCAGCAGCGCTTCGCCCTCCTCGTCGTTGCGGGCGCTCGTCGTGATCGCCACGTCGAGCCCGCGGACCTGGGCGATGTCGTCGTAGTTGATCTCCGGAAAGATGATTTGCTCGCGGATGCCGATCGAGTAGTTGCCGCGGCCGTCGAACGCGGACGGCGAGAGACCGCGGAAGTCGCGGATGCGCGGAAGCGCGATCGACACGAGCCGGTCGAGGAACTCGTACATCCGGTCGCCGCGCAGCGTCACGCGCGCCCCGATCGGCATGCCCTCGCGCAGCTTGAAGCCCGCGATCGACTTCCGCGCGCGGCGAACCTGGGCCCGCTGGCCCGCGATCGTCGTCAGCTCCTCGATCGCCGAGTCGAGCAGCTTCGTGTCGGTCTTGGCCTCGCCGACACCCATGTTGAGCGTGATCTTCGTGATCCGCGGGACCTCCATCACCGAGCGGAGACCCAGCCGGTCCTTCAGCTGGGAGCGCAGCTCGCGCTGGTAGAGCTCCTTCAGGCGCGGCTTGTAGCCGTTCGTCTCTGTAGCTCGCGTTCTCGCCATTACTTGTCGATCTCCTGGCCGCAGTCGGCCCGCTTGCAGACGCGGACGTGCCGGAGCTCGCCCTTGACGTCCTTCTCGACCATGCCGATGCGGGTCGGCCGCTTGCACGTCGGACAGATGACCATCACGTTCGACACCGGGAGCGGCGCCGGCTTGTCGATCACGCCGCCGGGGATGATCTGCGGCCCGCCCATCCGGCTCGTGTCCCGGATCGGCTTCGGCCGCGTGTGGCGCTTGACGACGTTGAGGTTCTCGACGATCACGCGCCGCTCGCGCGGTCGCGCGTCAAGAACTCGACCCTGCTTTCCGCGGTCCTTACCCGAAAGCACCTGAACAAGATCGCCTTTTTTTACTTTCATCTGCATCTGTATTGATTCCTTTCGACTAGCGGAAAATGCGTCAGCATTTTCCGCTACAAAACCTCCGGTGCGAGCGAGACGATCTTCATGAAGTTCTTCTCCCGCAGCTCGCGCGCCACCGGGCCGAAGATGCGCGTGCCGCGCGGGTTCCGCTGGTTGTCGATGATCACGGCCGCGTTCTCGTCGAAGGAGATCAGCGTGCCGTCGTCGCGCCCGTACGCCTTCTTCGTCCTGACGACGACCGCCTGCACGACCTCGCCCTTCTTGACCTGGCCCTGGGGGGTTGCGGTCTTGACCGTCGCCGTGATGATGTCGCCCACGCGCGCGTAGCGGCGGTGCGAGCCGCCCTTGACGCGAATGCAGAGGATCTCGCGGGCGCCGGTGTTGTCGGCCACCCTGAGTCGGGACTCCTGCTGGATCATCGCTACTTCGCGGCCTCCACGACCTCGGCCAGGCGCCAGCTCTTCGTCTTCGAGAGCGGCCGCGTCTCGACGATGCGGACGACGTCCCCGACCTTCGCCTCGTTGCGCTCGTCGTGGGCGTGGAACTTCGAGGAGCGCTTGATCACCTTCTTGTAGCGCGGGTGCACCTTGAGCGTGTCGACCTTGACGACGATCGTCTTGTCCATCGCGCTCGAGACGACGACGCCGCGCCGCTCCTGGCTGCGGCCGCGCTCGTGCTCCGGCTTCGGCAGCCTCACGATGGGCTTCCGCTCGCCGGTGCGCTCGCGCTTCGGCTTTGGGCGCTGGCGCCGCTGCGGGCGTGGCACGTGCTTGCGCTTGCGCCGCTCCGGCGCAGCCGCGGGGGCCGGCTCCTCGACGAGCTCCTCGGCCGCGGCCTCCTTCTCGGCGGTGGCCTCGGCGACCGGCTCGCCTTCGGGCGTCTGGTCGGTCTCGGCCTCGGCCGCGGGCGCCTCCGGCTCCTCGGCGGGCGCCTCCTCGGCGGGAGCCTCGGCCTCGGCGGCCGGCTGCTCCTCGGGCTGCTGCTCTTCTTCGGGTGTCTGGTTGTTCTGTTCCTCAGTCATTACTTCCGCTCCAACGACGACTCGCGCTCGTGCCGGACGGTCAGGATCCGCGCGATCTCGCGCTTCGCCAGGCGCAGCCGCGCCGAGTTCTCCAGCGCGCCGGTCGCCGCCTGGAAGCGCAGGTTGAAGAGCTCCTGACGCCGGTCATGCAAGGCGTTCTCGAGCTCCTCGTCCGTCATGTCACGCAGCTCTCTAGGCCTCAAAGAGATCCGCCTCCCGCTTCACGACCTTCGTCTTGACCGACAGCTTCTGGCCCGCGAGCCGCAGCGCCTCGCGTGCGAGTGGCTCGGAGACGCCGGCGAGCTCGAACATCACGCGGCCGGGCTTGACGACGGCAACCCAATGCTCGGGCGAGCCCTTGCCCGAGCCCATCCGCGTCTCGGCGGGCTTCTGGGTCACGGGCTTGTCCGGGAAGACGTTGATCCAGACCTTGCCGCCGCGCTTGATCTTGCGCGTCATCGCGATTCGCGCGGCTTCGATCTGCCGGTTCGTGATCCAGCCGGGCTCCAGCGCCTTGAGGCCGTAGTCGCCGAACTGGACGGCGAGCTGCCCTTTCGAGAGGCCGTTCATGCGGCCGCGCTGGTATTTGCGGAACTTCGTCTTCTTGGGAGTCAGCATCAGCTCTCCGTCTTCTTCCGGCTCCGGCTGCGCGGCTTCTTCTCCGCGCTCGGGTCACCCGAGGCCTCGAGCTTGGTCGGGTCCTCCTGCATCTGCGTCGGCGTGGTTGTGTCGGGCGCGTCGGCGACGGGAGCCGGCGTGACGTTCACCTCGGGCTCGATCTCGGGCTGCTCGCGGCCTTCGGCCGAGACCGCCTGCTCGTCGGTGCGCGGGCGCTCGACGTTCTCGCGGGCGCCTCCGCGTCCGCGGCCGCCGGCACGTCCGCCTCCACGGCGCCGCTGCCGGACGGGGCCGAGGCCCTCGCGGTCTCGCTGGCGGTCGCGGCCGCTCTCGCGAGA
>JBKOXJ010000017.1:0-20650 GCA_046724905.1 Actinomycetota bacterium
GCGTAGGGGCGGCCGGGGGTGCCTGGCTCCTTGTGCTCGTATTGTGGCTCGGGCGGTGCACCGCCTGAGCGGCCGGCTCCGTGGGTCGTCGGTCGCTGCCTTCAGACCCGTTACCGATGCCAGGAAGCTCCGGCGATTGCCTGGCCCTCGGTACCGCGAACACGGACGATCTTCCGGCTCTTGACGTCGACGATGAATAGCCCAGCGGGGCGTACCTGCCGCCGGACGACGTCGTCCCGGCCGAAGAGGATGCGGTCCCCTCGCGGCGACCAGTCGAGCGCCGAATCTCGGTGGCCGCTCGTCAGGCGCCTTTTCCCGCGCCCATTCGGCATCACGACCCAGATCGAACGGACCTCGTGCTTCCGCCAGTTACGGTTCAGGCTGGTGTAGGCAATCCATTTGCCCGTCGGCGACCACACCGGCTGACCGACGGCGGCCTCGCTCCCGCTCGGCGAGATCAGTCTTCGAGGCCTCTTGCCCGTTGCTGTCATGACGAAGATCGATTGGCCGTCGGCGTAGGCGATTCGGCGACTGTCGGGCGACCAGCTCGGGTGGCCGGCCGTTCCACGCTTCGTGTGCGTGAGCTGCTTCGGAGTGCCACCCGAGGACGGGACGGTCCAGATCTCCCAGCCGCCGAGTGGATTCCGCGCGGAGGCGAATGCAATGCGCCTTTCGTCCGGCGACCAGGTCGGGCCGAGCGCGACGACCGAACCGCCAGCAGGTCCCCTTAGGAGCACGCGCTGCCTTCGGCCAGCCAACTGCATGATCCGGAGCGTGCTGCCACGCGGACTGAACCCGACGTAGACGATTCGTTTGCCGTCAGGTGACCAGGAGGGTTCTTGCTCGCTTCCTGTCGGGTTGTACCCACTGAGCAAGTGCAAATTGCTTCCGTCGGCGTTCACGACGTAGAGGTGCAGCATCGTCAGCGGCCCGCCCGCAAAGACGATTCGCCCGCCGCGCCCCTCGGTCTGGGCAGCTACGGAGACCGCAAAGCCAGCGCATGTAACCGCGACGGTTGCTCCCGCGAGAACAGGGAGCCACAGACGACGTGACCCCATGCTCGAGTTCTACAGCGCATCCGGGCTGCACCGTGCTAACCAATCGGGCGGTCCGACACGACTCCTAACCCGAGCCGATTCCGTGCTCCCGGAGTGCGTCGTTCAGGCTTGTCCGCAGATCCGTCGACTCGCTGCGCTGACCGATCACGAGCGCGCACGCGAGCTGGTACGTGCCGGCCGGGAAGTCTTTCGGACGCGTCCCGGGAACGACAACCGCGCGCGGCGGCACGTGGCCGCGGTGCTCGACCGGGTCGGGGCCGGTCACGTCGATGATCGGCACCGAGGCCGTCAGCGACACGTTCGGCGCGAGCACCGCGCCCTCGCCGACCACGACGCCCTCCGTCACGATGCACCGCGACCCGAGGAAGGCGCCGTCCTCGATCACGACCGGCCGCGCCTGCACCGGCTCGAGGACGCCGCCGATCCCGACGCCGCCGGCGAGATGGACGTCCGCGCCGATCTGCGCACACGAGCCAACCGTCGCCCACGTATCGACCATCGTCCGCGGCCCGACCCAGGCTCCGATGTTCACGTAGCTCGGCATCAGGATCACGTCCTCGGAGAGGAAGGATCCGTACCGCGCGGTCGCGGGCGGCACGACGCGCACCTTCCGGCCCTCGAAGTCGCGCTTGAGCGGGATCTTGTCGAGGTACCGAAACGGCCCGACCTCGTGCGGCTCGACGCGGCGGAGCCGGAAGTAGAGCAGGATCGCCTTCTTCACCCACTCGTGCACCGCCCACTGGCCGTCCACCTTCTCGGCGACGCGGAGGTCGCCCTCGTCGAGCCGCCGGATCGTCTCCTCGACCGGCTCCGGATCGCCGGCGGCCGGGTCAGCCCAGAGGGCCTCGATCGCCTGCTCGAGCTCGCTCACAGCGCCTCCGCGAGCACCTCGGCCGCCTCCTCACACTCGTCGAGCGTCGGCACGAGCGCCACGCGAACGTAGCCCTCGCCGTGGGCGCCGAAGAACGAGCCTGGGGCGACCACTATGCCGTGCTCCAGGAGCCGCGTGGCGAGTGCCTCGGAGCCCTCACCGCCGGGACACTCGAGCCACAGGTACATCGTCGCGTTCCCGCCGGCAAGCCTGCAACCGCCCCGCTCGAACGCCCCGAGCACGACGTCGCGCTTGCGCCGGTAGAGCTCGCGGTTCCGCTCGACGTGCTCCTCGTCCGACCAGGCAACCACGGAAGCGCGTTGAACGAACTCCTGGGGCGCCGTCCCGACCGACGGCCTGAACTTGCGGAGGGCCCCGACGACCTCGGGGCTCGCGGCCACGAACCCGGACCGGTAGCCCGTCATCGAGGAGCGCTTGCTGAGCGTGTTGAACACCGCGAACCGGCCGCGGTCCGCCACCTGCAAGGCCGAGGCGGCTGGCTCGTCGAACCACAGCTCCGTGTAGGCCTCGTCCGACGCGACGAGTAAGTCGTGCTCGGCCGCGAGCTCGGCGAGGCGCTCGTAGAACGAGAGCGGAGCCGTCGCACCGGTCGGGTTGTTCGGATAGTTGACCCAGAGCACCGCGGTGCGGCTCCACGTCTGCGCGTCGACCGCGTCGAAGTCAGGCAGGAAGCCGTGGTCGGCGCGGAGCGGAATCGTGTCGATGCGCGCCCGCGCGAACTGCGCGCCGCGTTCGTAGACCGGATAGCAGGGCTCGGGGATCACGATCGTGTCGCGCCCGGAGCCCTCGTCGACGATCACCTGCGCGAACGAGAAGATCGCCTCCTTGCTCCCCAGCGTGGGGATCAGCTCGCGTTCAGGATCGACCTCCACGCCGAAGCGGCGACGGATCCACGCCGCCAGCGCCTCGCGCAGCTCGGGCAGACCGACGGCCGCGGGATAGCCGGAGGTCAGCGGCAGCGCGTCGACGAGGGCCTGCTGGATCTTCGGGTCGGTCGCCTCGCGCGGGTCGCCGACGCCGAAGTCGAAGATGCGGACTCCACGCGCTGCCGTCCGCCGCTTCGCCTCCTCGAGGCGAACGAACGGGTAGGTCTCCTGAGCGGCGAGGACGGGGGAGAGGCGCACCGCCGTCACGCTAGCGCGAAGCGCCGCAACGCCTCGAAGGAGCGCTCGAGCGCGGCGATCTCGATCTGCTCGTCGCGCGTGTGCGCGTAGCGCGTAGCGCCGGGCCCGAGGTTGACGGCGTCGAGCCCGCGCCCCGAGAACTCCGCGACCGGCGTCCACGCCTGCTTCGGCTCGAGCGCGAAGCCGCCCGCCCCTTGCAACCGGCGCAGGAGCGGTGTGTCCCCGACCACTCGGGCCGGCGGCGAGTTCGACAACAACCGTGGCTCGAGGTCGGAACCGACGAGTTCTCGCAGCCGCTGCCAGCCCTCCTCCGCGGTGCGATTCGGCGCGTAGCGGAAGTTCAGGACGCAGCGCACGTCGTCGGGAATCACGTTCGACGCGCGACCGCCGGAGATCATCGTCGCGCTCAGGACCTCCCGGAACAGCAACCCTTCGACGACCACGTCGTTGGGCTCGAGGCCGACGATCCCTTGCAGGCCCTCGACCGCGCGGTCGATTGCGTTCACGCCCTGCCACGGCCGCGCCGAGTGCGAGCTGACGCCCTCGAATCGCAGCTCGGCGTCGAGGTTGCCGAGACAGCCCGCCTGGATCGTGTTGTCCGTCGGCTCGAGCACTATCACGAGCTCGGCGCCGTCGAGCAGGCCGGCGTCGAGCACCTCCGGCAGCGCGCTCTGCTCGACCGGCAGCTCCTCGCGTGGGAAGAAGAGGAAGTCGAGGTCGACCGCCAGGTCGGGCCGGTCGGCCGCGATCCAGCGTGCCAGCTCGATCATCACGGCGAGGCCGCCCTTCATGTCGCTGGCGCCGAGGCCGTGGACGGCGCCGTCGGCGATCCGCCCGGGGAGGTTGCCGTTCTCCGGCACGGTGTCGAGGTGACCGGCGAGCACCACGAGCGGCTTTCCGGCCCGTCCCGACGTGTAGAGGAGCGTGCTGTCGTGCCGGTGACGCAGCTCGAGCGGCACGATCGCGGCGATCACTTCGGCCAGCTCCGCCTCGTCGCGGCTCTCCGAGCGGACGTCCACGAGCTCGAGCGTCCTGCAGGCGAGAGCGTTCGGATCCACGACTCGGCATTGTGACGGGCAGCGGGCATAATCCAGCGCGTGACGACGCGCCAGCCCGACCCCGCCCCGGGCGCGGAGCCCGAGCGCGGATTCGTGCTCGCGGTGGTCGCTCAGGGGGTTGACGAGGGCGACGAGCTCGCCGAGCTGCGGGAGCTTTCGCGCACCGCCGGTGTCGAGCCGGTCGGCGAGCTAGTCCAGCGTCGTCCCCAGCCGGACCGGCGCACCTACGTCGGCAAGGGGAAGGTCGACGAGCTCGTCCGTGCGTTCAAGGATGTGGGCGCCGAGGCGCTGATCGTCGACGACGAGCTGACGCCCGTGCAGCAGCGCCGGCTCGAGGATGCCCTCCAGGCGCGCGTCGTCGACCGCACGCAGCTGATCCTGGACATCTTCGCGCAGCACGCCGTCTCGGCCGAGGGCAAGCTCCAGGTCGAGCTGGCGCAGCTGGAGTACAACCTCCCGAGGATGCGCGGCCTCTGGCAGCACCTCGAGCGCCTGGGCGGCGGCGTCGGGACGCGGGGCCCGGGGGAGTCGCAGCTGGAGACCGACCGCCGCCTCGCGCGGAGACGGGTCTCGCTCCTGCGCGACCGCCTGAGCCGCCTCGCCCGCCAGCGCGAGACGAGGCGCAAGGAACGCCGCCGCAGCGAGACGCCGACGGTCGCGCTGGCCGGCTACACGAACGTCGGCAAGTCCACGCTGCTGAACGCGCTCACGGACGCAAACGTCTCCGTCGACGACCGGCTGTTCGAGACGCTCGACCCGACGACGCGCGGGTTCGAGCACGACGGCAGGCGCTACCTGGTGACGGACACGGTGGGCTTCGTGCGCAGGCTGCCGCACGAGCTGGTCGAGGGCTTTGCGGCGACGCTCGAGGAGACGCTCGTCGCCGACCTCGTCCTGCACGTGGCAGACGCGTCCGCGCCCGAAGAGCGGCTCGACGAGATGGTTGCGGCCGTCGAGGCGGTGCTCGACGAGATCGGAGCGTCGTCGCTGCCGGTCGAGATCGTGCTGAACAAGATCGATGCGGTTGACCCGCTCGGACGCCGCCGGTTGGCGAACCGGTTTCCGGGTGCCGTCCACGTCTCCGCCCTCACGGGCGAGGGCCTGGAGGCGCTGCGGGCGCGGATCGCCGACCGGTTCTCGGAGCGGTTCGAGCCGGTACGTCTGCTCCTGCCGTACGCGGAGGGCGCGCGGCTCGCCGAGCTGTACGCCGTCGGCGCGCCGATCGACGAGCGTGTGGACGGCCCGGACGGCGTCCTGATCCGCGCGCGGCTCCCGCGCCGGCAGCTCCGCCGCTTCGCGCCGTTCCTGATCGCCGAAGCGCGGCAGGAACCGGCCTCGTCGACTCGGTGATCGAGCTTCCGGTCCGCCGTCTGCGCCCCGACGCGACCTTGCCCACGCGCGCGTACGCGGGGGATGCGGGGCTCGATCTGACCGCCTGCGAGGGCATCGAGCTCCCGGCCGGGGAGAGGGCCGTCGTCGGCACCGGCATCGCGGTCGCGATCCCTGACGGCCACGCTGGTTTCGTGCAGCCGCGCTCGGGGCTCGCGGCGAAGTACGGGATCTCGGTCGTGAACTCGCCGGGGCTGATCGACTCCGGGTATCGCGGCGAGGTGCGCGTTGTGCTGCTGAACACGGGGCGCGACGCCTTCGCCGTCGAGCCGGGGATGCGGATCGCGCAGCTGGTCGTGCTGCCGGTGCCGGAGGTCGAGCCGGTCGAGGTCGAGGAGCTGCCGGGCGCAGAGCGCGGCGTGCGCGGATTCGGCTCGTCGCGAGCCTGATGGGCTCGGAGCCTCGGATCCGCGTCTCGGCGCTCCTGCGCTGGCACGGCCGCGTGCTCCTCTGCAGGCACGAGAAGCCGGGGCGCGAGTACTGGCTCCTGCCCGGAGGCGGCGTGAACTCAGGCGAGAGCCTCCCGGAGGCGCTCCAGCGCGAGCTGGCCGAGGAGCTCGGGATCGACGAGGAAGTGCCGGTCGAGGGCCCGGTCGCGATCGTCGACTCGATCGCGCCCGTGCGGAGCTTCGCCGCCAAGCACGTCGTCCACATCATCTTCGCGGGCGACCTCGGCGGGCGCTCGCTCGAGGCCGTGACATCCAAGGACGCGGCCGTGCGGGGGCACCGGCTGTTCGCGCTGGACGAGCTCGACGGCGTCGTGCTGCACCCGCCGATCCAGCGCTTCCTGATGCGCTGGCAGCCGGGCGACCCGGTCGTATACCTGGGCGCTCTCTGGGCGCCCTAGCGGCGACCGCCGCGCGAGCGCGCGCGCTGCGCCGAGACGGAGTGCGCCTCGGCCTCGAGCGCGTCCTCGAGCGGCTCCAGCTCCGGCGGCTCGCCGGTCCGGTGGGCAAGCGCCTGGGCGAGCAGCCAGTCCGCGAGCCAGGGGTTCCGCGGCAGCAGCGGTCCGTGCAGGTAGGTCCCGATCGCGCGACCCACCCGGCAGCCTTCGTAGCCGCTCTCGCCGTCGTTCCCGAACCCGGCGATCACGCGGCCGAGCGGCGTCGTGCCGTCATCGAGGAGCGTACGGCCCGCGTGGTTCTCGAACCCCGCGAGCGTGCGCCGGTCGCCGGCCTCGAGCTCGCACTCGAGCAGGACGTCTCCGATCATTCGCCGCTCTCCGGCGACCGTCTCGTGTGGGAACAGCCCGACGCCGGGCAGCTCGACGCCCGCCTGGTCGCGGTAGAACCGGCCGAGCAGCTGGTAGCCGCCGCACACGGCCAGGAGCGCCGCCCCGCCTGCGACGGCCTCCCGGATCGCGCCTCCCTTCGCCACGAGGTCGCCTGCCGTCAACGCCTGCTCGCGATCCTGGCCGCCGCCGACGTAGAGGAGGTCGTGCTCGCCGGCGCGGAGCGGCTCGCCGACGGTCACGGACCTGACCTCGAGCTCGTGGCCGCGCCATGCTGCCCGTCGGGCGAGAACGGCCATGTTCCCGCGGTCGGCGTAGATGTTCAGGTAGTCCGGGTAGAGGTGCCCCACGACGATCTTCACGCGCCCGCCTCCCTCGCCTTCGGCTCGGTCGCGCGGGGGAAACCCCGTTTCCCCCCGACCCCCCTTCTCGGAGTCACGCCTCGACCCACGCGCCGCGCAGGTCGCCGCGTGCGCCGAGGATTAGAGGCGGAGGAACCTCCCGGTTCCCCCCAAGCCCCCTCCACACCGCCGCGTTTCACGCGGCCGCCTCCCAGTACGGCCGGACGAGCCCGCGCCCGGCCACGATCTTCCGCAGCGCCAGCATCGCGGTATAAGTCGGGAGCACAGCGAGCTCCCCGCCCGGCGGCGTCAGCTCGAGCCCGCGGTCGAGCGCACGCTCGAGAGAGGGCTCGACCTCGATGCGGCGCTCCGAGAGGCCGGCGTACTTGCAGCGCAGTGCGAGCTCGGCCGCGCGGTCCCCGCTCGCGACGAGCCGGTCGAGGCCCTCCAGAAGCGGCTCGAAGTCGACGTCCCAGATCCAGGACACGTCCCGGCCGTCGGCAATGGCGTCGTTGAGCGCGATCACCGCCCGGGCCGGAGGGCCGCCGTCGACGAGCGTGCGGATCGCCTCGTTTGCCCCCGCGGGGTTCTTGATCAGAAGCATGAGCACGCCTCGCTCGCCGACGGGGATGCGCTCGAACCGTCCGAAGGCCGGGCTGAAACGCTCGAGGCCTGCCGAGATCTCGTCGATGCGGGCGCCCAGCGCACGCGCCAGCCCGGCCGCCGCGAGTGCGTTGTAGACGTTGTAGAGGCCCGGGACGCCGAGCCTGACCCGGCGCTTACCCTCCGGTGTGGCGAGGTCGAACGAGACCCCCTCGAGCCCGACAGGCTCGATCTCGCGCGCGCTGACGTCGAGCGGCGGGCGCCCGTGGCCGCACGCAGGGCAGTGGTAGTCGCCGAGGTGTCCCACGTATGCCGTGGCGTAGACGTACGGCTTCCCGCAGCGGATGCAGTACTTCGAGTCGGCGGCATGCTGGAGCGACGGACGGGCCTGCCGCGGATCGTCGACGCCGAAGACCGTCGACCGGGACCGTTCGTGCGCGAGATCCCCGAGCGGCGGATCGTCGCCGTTCACGACGAGGTCGACGTCGCCCCCGAGCGAGCGCACCGTCTCCCGCCAGCGCGCTGCCACGAGCTCGAGCTCGCCGTAGCGATCGAGCTGGTCGCGGAAGAGGTTCGCGAGACACACCGCCCGCGGGCGAAGGCGGCGCGCGACCTCGGGCAGTGCGCCTTCGTCCACCTCGAAGAGCCCTAGCTGCGCGTCACGAGCCTCGATCAGCGCGGAGGCCACCCCGGAGACGAGGTTCGCGCCCGACCGGTTGTGCGCGAGCCGAAAGCGCCCGCCGAGGATCTGGGCAACCATCGCGGCCGTCGTCGTCTTGCCGTTCGTCGCCGAGACGAGCGCGGATCCGTGCGGCAGCTGCGCTGCGAGCCGGTCGACGGCGCCCGGATCGAGCTTCCAGAGGAGCTTTCCCGGCACCGTCGTCCCGCCGCCGGCTCGGGCCAGCCGCGACAGCCCGGCAGCCGCGCGCGCAGCCAGAATCTCAGCCCGAAGGGGCAAACGGGGTCTCATCGGCGCGAGCCTAGCCGGAACGGCTCGGTGTTCCCTCGTCCGAGGGAAATTGGCTCCCCCTCCCGCTAAAGGGGGAGGAAGCCTACGTCAAACCGGCCTAGCTTCCGCCTGTTCCCACGTGAACTGCGGCCCGCGCTCCACGCGCGGTTTTACGGAGAAGGGATGTCACAGAGAAACTGCGGTACGCCTCGCGAGGTTCGCTCGAACGCCCTCTGGGGTTCTGGCAACCGCGGCGGCGACCATCGCTCGAACGCGCTCTGGGGCAAGGGTGGCCGCGGGCTCGCGACGATCATGACGGTGGCGTTGAGCGCGCTCGCCGTGCCGCTCGTCGCCGTCGCCGGCAGCGCCGCGATCAACGGCGGCTCGAACTACGTCGCTCCCGGCGTCCTCCAGAGTGCGAAGAACAACCCGACCGGCAAGGTCGAGGTCATCATCCAGAGCTCCGGCGGGGTCGAAGGCGCGAAGAACGCGCTGTCTGGCCTCGGTCTCGGCTCGGCTCGGAAGGAGCTGCGGCTGATCGGCGCCGTCGCGGCGGACGTGCCCGCCAACAAGGTCGACGACCTAAAGTCGATTCCCGGCCTGACCGTCACGCTCGACGCGCTGATGAAGCTCGACGACTACTCGTCGACGGAGCTGTGGGTGTATCAGAACGGCTCCGCGAAGCTCTGGCCGACGAAGCTCAATCCGGGCCCGAAGCTGCCCACGATCGCGATCGTCGACTCGGGTATCGACAAGAAGCAGCAGTCGTTCGGAGACGGCAAGCGGGTCTTGCAACGCCAGGTGTTCGCATCGCTCCCCCAGGACGGCAGCAAGCTTGACGGCCGCGGTCACGGCACGTTCGTCGCCGGACTCGCGGCCGGCGAGGCGACGGGGTACGCCGGCGTCGCCCCGAGCGCACCACTCATCGACCTCGACGTCATGGACGACCAGGGCCAGGCTCGCACGAGCGACGTGGTCGCCGCCTGCGAGTGGATCCTCAAGAACAAGGACGCGTACAACATCCGCGTCGTGAACCTCTCGCTCCACTCCTCGGCGGTCCTGAGCATCAGGTACCACCCGCTGAACAAGGCGGTCGAGAAGCTGTGGTTCGCCGGCGTGACCGTCGTCGCGGCTGCCGGCAACTACGGCGTCGCGGGCGGCCCGAGCGGTGTCCACCATGCGCCCGGCAACGACCCGTTCGTGATCACCGTCGGCGCCTACGATCCAGGCGGCACGGCGCGCTTGAACGACGACGAGGTGCCCTCGTGGTCGGCGTACGGCTATACGAACGAGGGCTTCGCGAAGCCCGACGTCGTCGCGGCCGGCCGCTACCTCGTCGGCCCGGTCTCGACCGGCGCCACCTTGGCGACCGACCGCCCGGATCGTATCGTGGCCCCCGGCTACATGCGACTGTCGGGCACCTCGTTCGCGACGCCGATCGTCTCGGGTATCGCCGCCGACATCCTTGCGCGGCACCCCGAGTACGGGCCTGACCAGGTCAAGGGTGCGCTGATGATGACCGCGCGCCGCCTGCTCGAGGCCGAGCGCCTCCAGCAGGGCCGCGGAGAGGTCAACGCCGTGCGTGCCGCGACGCTCTCGCGGACGCCGGCAAACCCGAACCTGGCGCTGCGCCGGTTCGTCGTGCCGGATCCGGCGGGCAGCGGAGCGCCGGTCTTCAGTGCGTCCGCGTGGTACGACGCGATGAGGACCGACTCGGCCTGGGACAGCTCGGCCTGGACGGACTCGGGCTGGGCGGACTCCGGTTGGGCGGACTCCGCGTGGACTGATTCGGCGTGGCTCGACTCGGCATGGCTCGACTCGGCCTGGACGGACTCGGCGTGGGCTGACGCCACGACGTACGAGGACAACGTGGCCGGCGAGCCCGACGGCGCCACGCAGTTGCTCGATGCGACGGACGCAGCAGAGATCGAGAGCGATCCGGCCCTGGCGCTCCCGAGCACCACGAGCTCCAGCGGACTTCTCCCGTAGCACGGTTTCACCCCGCGAGCCCGGAGCCGGCCGGGCTTGCGGGGGGGAACGTCCCCCATAAGGGGGAAACGTGAAAGTGGTATCGCCCTTCCCGCAAACGGGGGATGTTCGACGACCAGCGCGTCTCTAGCTTGAGGCACGAGGCAGCAGCGCCGATACAGCTCTGTGACCTCGAATGACTGCGGCCCCGCACGGGGGCGAAGGAGACGGCCGGAATGCAGTCCACGCTGCTCGAGGGCCCTGCGGCCCAATGACGACGACCCCCGCTGAGATGGGCGCCGGCACGGGCGAGATCCAGCCGAGTGGCCGCCGGCCGCTGCCGCGTTCCGCCGCCCTCTATCTCATCGCCGTAGCGGTCGTCGCGAGCGCCGCAACAGGCCCGTTCGTCGCCCGCCTCCTGCACGGCGCCCCGGTGGACGGGTGGGGCACCTTCTTCGTCCTCGCCGCAGCGGCTTCGGTCGCTCAGCTGTTCGTCGTCCGGGTAAAGGCCCAGAACCGCTCGTACCACCTCTCCGTCGCCTTCCTCGTCGCCGCCGCGCTGTTGCTGCCGCCCGAGTTGCTCGTCCTGATCGGGATCGTCCAGAACGTCCCGGAGTGGCTCAAGGAGCGGTACTCCTGGTACATCCAGAGCTTCAACATCATCAACTACACGCTGAGCACGCTCGCGGCGTGGGGGGCCGCGCAGGCCGTGCTCAACGCCGACGCGCTTCCGAGCGACGATGCGCGAATCGGCATCGCCGGCCTGGCTGCGTCGGTGGCCTTCGTCGCGACCAATCACCTGCTGCTCAGCACGATGCTCCTCCTCGCGCGAGGGCACTCGTTCCGGCAGACCGGCCTCTTCTCGTTCGAGGCCCTCTCGATCAACCTCGTTCTCACCGCACTCGGTGTGGCGATGGCGGCGTTCTGGCACGCGAACCCCTGGCTCGTCATGTTCGCGGTCGCGCCGCTATTCGTGCTGCACCGCTCGCTCAGCGTCCCCCAGCTCCAGGCCGAGGCCCGCGTCGACCCGAAGACCGGCCTCTTCAACGCGCGCCACTTTGCAATCGCCCTGACGGAAGAGCTCAGCCGCGCGGGTCGCTTCGAGCGGCCCCTCTCGCTGATGATGGCCGACCTCGACCTCCTGCGCGACATCAACAACACCTACGGCCACCTCGCCGGCGACGCGGTTTTGAAGGGGATCGCCGACATCTTCCGCGCGCAGCTCCGCCACTACGACATCCCCGCGCGGTTCGGCGGCGAGGAGTTCAGCATCCTGCTCCCCGAGACGCCGCTCGAGCAGGCGATCGAGATCGCCGAGCGCATCCGCCGCACCGTCGCCTCGGCCACCTTCGAGGTCGAGACCTCGAGCGAGCCGATCCGGGCCACGGTCTCGATCGGCGTGGCGGGCTTCCCGGCGGACGCGACCGACGCCAACGAGCTGATCCACCAGGCCGACCTGGCCGTCTATCGCGCAAAGCTCCAGGGCCGCAACCGGGTGCTCGGGGCGAGCTCGGAGCCGCTGCTCGTCGCCTCGGCGCCCGACCGCTCGCCGGCTCGTCTGGTCGCAGTCCCGGAAGGCCCGGAGCCAACTGCCGGGGCCGGCGAGCTGCACGACGACCGTCCGCAGACGCAGGTGCGGCCGAGAACCGTCCACGGTCCGCGGTTCCTCGCGCTCTCGAAGCGGCTCGGGTTCCTCGTCGGCCTCGTGAGCTTCGTCGGGCTGACCGCCGGCGGGCTCGGCCTCCTGTTCGGGACGAGCACCGACGTTCTCGGCCTGCTTGCGGTCGTCGCGCTCGTCGGAGTGGGGCAGGCGCTCGCGCTGGAGGTCGACGACGGCACGATCTCCGTCAGCGCCGTCGGCGCGCTGGCGGGAGCGGCACTCTTCGGGCCGCGTGCCGCGGTCCCCCTCGCGATCGCCGTGGTCGCGGTCGAGTGGAGCGCGAAGCGGGGAGCGCTTCACCACGAGCTCTTCAACATCGGCGCGCTCTCGCTCGCCTCGCTGGCCGCCGCCGGCGTCTTTGCGGCCGCCGCCGAGGCAGGGGTCGGCGACATCGTCACCGTTGGCACGGGCGTGGTTGCAGGCGCCGTCTACTTCGGCGTCAACATGGGCCTGATCAGCCTCGCGTCGGCGGTCGAAGGCCACGAGCGCTGGCTGAACGTTTTCCGCGAGCGGTTCGCGTGGCTGCTGCTCCACTACGTCGTCTACGGGTTCGTCGGCGGCGTGATGGCGATCGCGTACCACGCGGCCGGCTTCTACGCCCTCGCGGTCTTCGCCGTCCCGCTGCTGCTGATGCGGAAGACCCAGGAGGCCTACCTCGCCCACACGCAGCGCTCGGCGCAGAAGCTCCGCCAGGCCGCCGAGACGATCCAGAACCAGAACGTGTCGCTCGAGCAGGCCAACCGCCTGCTCAAGGAGCGCTCGACGGCTGCGATGGAGAGCCTCTCGGCCACGGTCGATGCGCGCGACTCCTACACGGCCGGTCACTCGCGGCGCGTCCAGCAGCTCGCGCTGGCGATCGGGCGCGAGATCGGCCTGTCGCAGGCCGAGCTCGAGGTCCTCGGCCACGCCGCGCTGTTCCACGACATCGGCAAGCTGGCGATCCCGGATGCGATCCTGCTCAAGCCCGCGAGCCTCACGGCCGAGGAGTGGGCGCTAATGCAGCGGCACGCCGAGGAGGGGGCACGCATCATCGACCGGCTCGGCTTCCTCGACGACGCCGTCCCCTCGATCCGGCACCACCACGAGCGGTTCGACGGCACCGGCTACCCCGACCGGCTCAAGGGCGACGACATCCCGCTCGGCGCGCGGATCATCCACGTCGCGGACGCGCTCGACTCGATGCTGACGACGCGCATCTACCGGGCCGCGCGTCCGGCCCACGAGGCGATGGCCGAGCTGCGCCGGGCTTCGGGAACCCAGTTCTGCCCGCGCTGCGTTTCCGCGCTGGAGAGGATCCTGCCGATCGAGAGCTTCGAGGGCCCGGGGCCCTCCGAACTGATTGCAGCAGCTTCATAACTGAACCCGCGCAGACCTTCGGCGTGGGCCTTCGGCCCACGCCGAAGCCTGCACGCTGAGAGACGGTATTCAGCGCTTGGGATCACTTGCAATTCATCCAACTCGCTCTACCATTGTTGGTATGGCCCGGCGCAAGCCGTTTCGCGCGGTTGCCGGCATCGATCCGCAGGCGCTGGCCGCGTTTCAGGCCGGGATCCGCCGCCGCTACGGCGACGAGGAGATCCTCGCCGAGCTGCGCGCGTCCGCCGAGCGTCTGGGGCGTTCGCCGACGATGCGCGAGTTCGCGGCCGATGCGGAGACGACCGTCCATCCGCAGACGGTGATCGAGCACTTCGGCAGCTGGAACGCGGCGAAGCGCCAGGCGGGCCTGGTGCCGCGGCGCTTTGCGACCCGGGACGAGCTGCTGCGCGTGCTCAAGGAGCTAGGCGAGGAGCTCGGGCGCGTTCCGACGGCGAAGGACGTCGACCGGCGCCGGGGTTCGATGCCGTCGAAGTCGCTGTACTGGCACACGTTCGGATCGCTCTCGAACGCCTTGCGGGAGGCGGGGTTCGACGTGCCGGTGGGGGAGGAGCGGCTGGAGCGGGCGATCGAGCAGGGCCTCGAGCTCTCGCACAGGCTCGGGAGGCTGCCGAAGTTCGCCGACTGGTCCGAAGCGCGCCGGGCCGATCCGGGGCTCTTGACCGAGTGGCAGGTGTACCGGCTCTTCGAGTCGCGGCGAGGCGCCTGGTCGACGTTCCAGTACCTGATCGCCGAGCGGCTCCGTGAGAGCGGGGAGGAGGTCCGGCCCGACGGCCGCTTGACTGCCTAGGCGTAGGCGGTCGAATCGGGCGTGTCGACCGGTCGTTTCAGACGGACGCGCGGATGAACCGCGCGTCCTGATGGTCGGCGCCGCAAGCGTCGCCTAAGCAGCCGCGAGCGCGGCCAGTCGGCGAAGGCAGGACAGGCCTTCGTGCGGCGCGCGCACGGGCGGCAGCGGCTCCTCCGTGAAGCTCAGATCCGGCTCGAACCGGTCACGGCCGACGATCCGTCCGTCGTCGACGGCCAGAACGGAACCGAGCGGGAGCTCGCGCTTGCGGAGCCGCACTCCGGAGTACTGCTGGACGAGCTCGAGCGCGGAGCGCGTCGACGCGAAGAACAACTCGTGCTTGCCCTGTCCGATCCACAGCGGCCGGCCCATCCCGCGCGCGAGCACGAGCTCGGGACGGCCTTCGTCCAGCCAGGCCGTCGCCATCGAGCCGCGCAGCTGGCCGAGCGCCGACGCCGTGCGGCCCCGCGAGCGCTCGGCGAACGCGAAGATGATCTCCGAGTCGACCGTCATCCCGGGCTCGGCCCGATCGATCCCGCGTGCGACGAAGAGCTCGTCGTCGTTCTCGATGATTCCGTTGTGCACGCCCACGACGGCGCCGTGACGGATCGGGTGGTTGTTCGCGGCCAGCGACGGGTGCCCCTTCGTGTAGTCGCGGACGTGGACGAGGACCTGTGTCGCCGAATCCGGAATCCAGAGCCGCTCGAGCAGCGCGCTCGCCCCCGAGCGCTGCTTGTGCACCGAGACGGCCTCGCCGGGAGCCCGGTGCGCGTAGCCGACGGCGTCGGCGCCTCGCTCGGCAATCCCCGCCAGCAGCGCCTGTGCCGCGCGCGTCCGCTCGACGGCGCTCGAAGGACTCAGGCTGTATCCCGCAATTCCGCACATGGTGGGTCGGACCCCGAGGACGCCGGGTCGGTGTCCTGTCTTCTACGAGACGTATCGGACGGCGCCTGAGTTAGGTCAAGATTCTGTGAACTTCCGAGGGATCGCTCCATCCCTCGTTCGGACCGAGACCGCTGCTCAAGTGGGCTCGCGACTGCGCCGATACCCCTTTCGATGGAGCACTCGCTCCCAGAGCCGCCTGTCGAGGCGCTACCGCCCGAGCCTCATCTGGAGCTCCTGCCTGCGCTCGACGACGCCGAGCAGTCGGCGGACGAGGACGAGGCGGAGCACGAGACCGAGCCGCAGGTCTCCGACCCGCTCAAGCTCTACGTCCGCCAGATCGGCGACGGACGTCTGCTCACTCCGAGCGAGGAGCGCGAGCTCGCCCGCCGCAAGGACGAGGGCGACGAGGCGGCCAAGCGCCGGCTGATCGAGTCGAACTTGAGGCTCGTGATGTCGATCACCCGGAACTACACGAAGAGCTCGGTGCCGCTGCTCGACCTGATCCAGGAGGGCAACCTCGGACTGATCCGCGCGGTCGAGAAGTTCGACTACAAGCTCGGCTACAAGCTCTCCACGTACGCGACGTGGTGGATCCGGCAGGCGGTCACGCGGGCGCTCGCCGACCAGGGCCGGACGATTCGCCTCCCGGTGCACGTCGCCGAGCAGGTGCGCCGTCTGATGCGAACCCGGCGGGTGCTCGCGCAGAAGCTGAACCGCGAGCCGACGCAGGACGAGCTCGCGAAGGAGGCCGGATTCACGCCCGAGCGCGTGCGCGAGTTGCTCGACCTGATGGAGGATCCGGTCAGCCTCGAGACGCCGGTCGGCGACGGCGAGTCGCTCTACGGCGACCTGATCGAGGACACGAAAACCGACCTTCCGCACGACCAGACCGCCAGGCTGCTGCGCCGGCGGGAGCTGGCGGTGGCGCTCGGCCAGCTGAGCCCGCGCATGCGCCACGTGCTCGCGCTGCGCTTCGGCCTCGACGGGGAGTCGCCGAAGACGCTCGAGGAGGTCGGCGAGGGGCTCGGCATCACCCGCGAGCGCGTTCGCCAGCTCGAGTCGCGCGCGCTGCGCGAGTTGCGGGCCGTCGCGCCCGACCTCGAGCTGTACCTTCGGTCGTAGTCGCTACGCTGGCCGGAGGTGGGCGCTCCGGTCTTCGTTGACTGTCACAGCCACGTCGTCCCGTCGGGCGACGACGGAGTCGGCTCGATTGCAGAGGGCAGAGCGCTGTGCCGCGAGGCGGCCGGGCGCGGGACCGCGATCCTCTACGCCACGCCGCACGTGTGGCCGCACCTGGTGCTGACCGAGGAACGCGAAGCGGCCGTCCGCGGGGCCTACGCGCGGCTCGCGCCGCAGGCGGGGCTCGAGCTCCGGCTCGGCTGGGAGCTGACGCCGACCGCGTCCCTGCTCGACCAGGACCCGCACAGGTACGTGCTCGAGGGTTCGGACTGCGTGCTTGTCGAGGTGCCGTTCTCGGGCTCGGCGCAGACGTTCTTCGCGGTCGGCGAGCATATCGAGGCGGCCGGCCTGACGCCGGTCGTGGCGCACCCCGAGCGGACCGAAGCGGTGGTGGCCGACGAGAGCCTGGCGAGCCGGGTCGCGGAGCGGGGGTGGCCTGTCCAGGTCAACGCCACGTCGCTCGTCGGGTATCACGGGCCGGAAATCGAGGCGCTGGCCTGGCGGCTGATCGACCGCGGCGAGATCGCCGTCGTCGGGTCGGACGGGCACCGGGCTGCGCGGCCGCCCTTCCTGGACGGCGCCTTCGAGCTCGCCGCGGCGCGGCTCGGGGTCGACGCGGCGTTGCGGTTGTTCGACGGCTCGGCGCTCGGCGTTACAGCTGCGCGACTGCCTGCATCTCGTGCAGCTTCGCCAGGCTCTTGAGCGACTCGATCTCGATCTGACGCACCCGCTCCCGCGTCAAGCCCAGGCGCCGGCCGATCTCCTCGAGCGTCATCGGATCGCTGCCGTTGAGCCCGTAGCGGAAGGCGAGCACCCGCCGCGCCCGCTCGGGAAGCGCGCAGAGCGCATCGTTGAGCGCCTGCGTCCGGAGCGAGATCTCGACTTCCTCCTCGGGTAGCGGCCCGTCGCCTGCGACGAAGTCGCCGAAGACGGCGTCGTCGGTCTCTCCGACCGGCTGGTCGAGGCTCGTGGAGGCACGGGCTGCGGCACGCACCTCGCGCGCCTGCTGAATCGGGAGGTTCGCCTCCTCCGCGATCTCCTCGAGCGTCGGCTCGCGGCCGAGCTCCATCCAGAGCGTGCGTTCGGCGCGGTTCATCTTCTGGAGCCGCTCGACGATGTGGACCGGCATTCGGATCGTCCGCGCCTTGTCGGCGAGCGCCCGCGCCACGGCCTGCCGGATCCACCAGGTCGCGTAGGTCGAGAACTTGTAGCCGCGGCGCCAGTCGAACTTCTCGACCGCACGGATCAACCCGAGCGTACCCTCCTGGATCAGGTCGAGGAACGGGAGCCCCTGGTTGCGGTAGTTCTTGGCGATCGAGACGACGAGCCGGAGGTTCGACTGGACCATCCGCTGCTTCGCGTCGAGATCGCCGCGCTCGATCCGCTTCGCCAGCTCGACTTCCTGAGCGGCCGTCAGCAGCGGGTGGCGGCCGGCCTCGCGGAGGAAGAGCTGGAGCGCGTCGGTGGTCGTCTCATACGAGAGGTCCTGGGCGATGGACGGCCGCGGCGGCGGCCCGCGCTCCTCGTCGAGCACCTCGATCCCGCGCTGCTCGAGCTCGCGGTGGAGCGCGTCGAGCTCGAGCGGGTCCAGCGCGTGTGGCTCGAGCAACTCTGCGAGGTCCACGAACCGGATCGAGCCCGTTGTCTCAGCCGTTTCGAGTAACCCGCGGAGCTCCTCGCTGTGGAGGAGGTTGTCCACGACGTCTGCCGTCACCCGCCCTTGCGTCATGCCACGCGCGCCCGGAAGCCAAACCCTAGCCTTCGTCGCGGTTCCAGGCTCATGCACGGGAACCGGCGTTATGTCAAGTAGCGCCATGGATCGTGAAGGCCGGGTCTGCTCCCCCGCCCGGGCTATCGTGCGGAGGTGACGCGGTCACTCGCGGCGGTTGCGGCTCTTGCGCTCGCGCTGGCCGCGTCGGCGCAGGCGCAAGGGCCTGCGATCGCCGGCGCGCGTCAGGGAGCGCTCGCGCTCGCTCAAGGCACGAGTCCCCGGATCGCCGACGTCGACGGCGATCGGATCGGCTACTTCGAGCCCGGCGCCTCGGGATGGCGGGGCGGCGCGGTCGTGCGGCTCCCGTCGAGCAACGGGCGGATCGCGGGATTCGAGGTCGGGAGGAGCAGCGCTCCGTACGTGCTTGCGGAGGACCGCGGCGGGCGCTGGCTCCTGCTGGCGCTCCGGAACGCCAGCGGCTGGAAGAGCGTCCGGATCGCGCGGCCGTCGGGCGCGGCGCGTCTCGGTCGCGCGGGGCTCGCGCTCGATGCCCGCGGGCGTCCCGTCGTTGCGTATGCGGTGCGCTACCCGTCGCAAAAGACCTATCTCCGGCTCGCCGACGGCCTGACCGGCCGCTCACGCCCGGTGACGACGAAGGGCTTCCCTCCGAGCGTGGTCGCCCCGGCGGCGGCGCCCGTCCTCCTCGCGAACGGACGCACCGCAGTCGTCGAGGCGTATGCGGCCCGCGGGACCGCGACACTGCTCTGGCGGCAGGTCGAAGGCGCGTGGTGGGGGCGCTTCCTCCACGCGGCCGCACTCGGCGTGCCGATTGGCCCCGTCTTCGCCCTCGCTAGCGGCACCGGCGTCGTGGCCGCCTGGAGCGTCTTCTACCCCACGCTCGGCCAGACCGAGCTCTTCCTCTCGCGACTGACAGACCGGGCGCGAGCACGCATCCTGGTCGACGAGGCGCAGGCCTCGGCACTCGCGCTCGGACCCGAGGGCGCCGAGGTCGGCGCCAACGTGGTTGTCGGCGGCCTGATTGCGGGCCTGGTGACATCGGAGGACGGCCTCACGGTCGAGCTCGACGGCGCGGTGCTCGGCCTCGAGGTCGGTCGGGATGGCTCGCGCCAACTCCTGCTCGCGCGCGGAGACGGCCTCTACGTCTACCGAACGACCACGCGACCGAGCACCCACGTGACTCTGTCGGCGGCGCGCAGCGGCGCACAGGTGTCCCTCAGCGGCCGTCTCGACGCCCCGAGTGGCTCGGTGCAGGTCTATCGTGAGCGGCCCGGTGTCGGACGCGTTCTGGTGGCCTCCGTGTCCGCCGCCCCGGACGGATCGTTCACCGCGGTCGACGAGCCGGGACCGGATCCCGCTTACTACCGTGCCGTGTACGACGAGCCACTGAGCGGCGTGCCCTACGCGGCGCTGACAAGAACGGCCGTCTAGAAGCCCGAGCCGCGCGCGCCCGTCGCGATCACGATCAGCACCGCGGCGGAGACGCACAGCCGGTAGATGACGAAGATCGTGTAGTCGTGGCGTCGCAGGTAGCCGAGCAGCACTTCGATCGCGATCAGCCCGCACACGGCCGCGGCGATCGTGCCGACGATGAACGGTCCCACCCACCCCGCCGGCAGCTCGCCGAGCGCTACGTCCTTCACGCCCTTGAGCAGAACGGCACCGAGCACGATCGGGATCAGGAGCAAGAACGAGAGGCGTGCGGCGGCGTCGCGGGTGAGGCCGAGGAAGCGGCCGGCCGAGATCGTGACGCCCGAGCGCGAGACCCCCGGGGCGAGCGCCAGCGCCTGCGCGAAGCCGATCGCAACGGCGGTCGGCAGCTGGATGTCGTCGATGTCGCGCCGCTCGGGACTGCGGTCGGCGATGTAGAGGATGATCGCGAAGACGGCGAGGAAGATCGCGATCTGCCACGGCTGCCCGAGGTGCTTGGCGATCACGTCCTCACCGGCAGCGCCGATTAGCGCCGCCGGGATCGTCGCGACCGCGATTACCCACGCGACGCGCTCGGTGGCCGTCTCGATCCGCCGCCGCCGGACGCTTCGGACCCAGGCGGCGACGAGGGCGACGACGTCGTGCCAGAAGTACCCGACGACTGCGACCAGCGTGCCCAGGTGGAGCGCCACGTCGAAGGTCTGGTTGAAGGCGCTGTGCTCCTCTAGGTAGCGCCAGTTCCCGATCCATGGCACGAGGATCAGGTGGCCCGACGACGAGATCGGCAGGAGCTCGGTGAACCCCTGCACCACCCCGAGGGTCAGCGCCTGCCAGTCCGAGAGCGCGCCCGCCCGCTCCCCCACTCGCGCCGCTGCCAGCACGACCGCAACGGCGAACGCCGCACCGGCTCCGGCGAAGATGGCTGCGCGGCGCATCCGCGCTCAGTATGCTGCACGGCCGCGCCGCACGTTCTCCACAGCGTTCTACACAGG
>JBKOXJ010000041.1:0-5746 GCA_046724905.1 Actinomycetota bacterium
GGGCCTGGGTGAAGCTGCGGGCCGCCGAGCCGAGCCCCAGCACCGCGACGAGGCGCGCGTCGAGTTCCCGCATCGTCGCCCGTCTCGCCGGCTGGGCCGGAGCAGCTGCCGGCCTCCCGGTCAGCCCCGCGGCGAGGTCGGCGAGCTCCCCGAGCGTGATTGGATCGTCTGGGCGGAAGGCCTCAGCATCGCCGCCCATCAGGCCATGTGCGGTCACGAGGCGGATCTGGGCATCGGCCCACGAGCGGTTGGGCCCGGCGTGAGTGCTTGCGGCCGCCGCGCCGCCGGCGAGCACGAGCGAGCAGGCGAGGACGAGTAGACGCCGCATGGGAGGTCCTATCGTCGGAGGCCACGACCGCCTTTAGGCTCCGGGCGTGCGCATCCGAGTCGTTCCCGAGCCCGACGCGACCGAGCTCGTCGCCCTCGAAACGGCTACACGGCGCCTGGCGCGCGAGGCCGACGCAACCCATCCCGCGTACCGGAGCGCCTGGCGGCGCTCCGGAATCGTGGCGGAGGACGACCCCTACGAGGCCAGCGCGCGGCCGCGCAGAAGACGCGGTGCGATCCGCGCGTAGTCGAGCCCCGAGACCCACGTCAGGACGAGGGCGACGAGCAGCGCCCACCACGCGACGGAGTCGTCCCACGCACCCGCCGCAGCGAAGCCGCCGAGGGCCGCGGCGACGGCCTGAGCCCACGTCTTGAGCTTGCCGAGGTCACGCGCCTCCATCACGACACCGCGTTCGATCGCGGCCAGCCGCAGCCCGGAGACCAGGAGCTCGCGCGCGACGATCGCCGCCACCATCCAGCCCGGAAAGACGCCTTCGTCGATCAGGACGATGAGCACTGTCAAGACGAGGAGCTTGTCCGCGATCGGATCGAGCAGGGAGCCGAGCGGGGACGTCCGGCCGAGGCGTCGCGCGATGCGTCCGTCGAGCCAGTCCGTCGTCATTGCCGCGATGAAGACGGCGGTCGCCCAGTACGCATTGCCCGGGAAGTCCCAGACGTAGAGGACGACCACGAGCGGCACCGCGGCGGCGCGGCCGACGGTCAGGTAATCAGCAACCCCCACGCTGCGCGCAGAATACGGCTCCTTGGCGCTGTTCTCGAAAGTGTTGGTCGCCAACCGCGGGGAGATCGCGGTCAGGATCTTCCGGACCCTGCGCGAGCTGGGCATCGAGACCGTCGCGGTGTACTCGGAGGCGGACCGGGCGTCGCTGCACGTCGCGGCGGCGGACGAGGCGTATTTGATCGGCCCCGGCCCGCCGGCGGAGAGCTACCTCCAGCAGGCGCGCCTGGTCGAGACGGCCCGCCGGGCGGGCGCCGAGGCTGTGCATCCGGGCTACGGCTTCCTGGCCGAGAACGCCGCGTTCGCACGTGCCGTCGAGGCGGCCGGCCTCGTCTGGATCGGCCCGCCCGCGGACGCGATCGAGGCGATGGGCTCGAAGGTCGCCGCACGCGAGCGCATGCGGGAGGCGGGGGTCCCGATCGTCCCGGGCACGACCGAGCCGGTCACGTCGGCCGCGGAGGTCCGCCGGCTCGGCGACGAGCTCGGCTGGCCGCTCGCGATCAAGGCCTCGGCCGGGGGCGGTGGCAAGGGCCTCAAGGTCGTCCGCGGCCCCAACGAGGCGGAGCGGGCCTTCGAGTCCGCCAGGCGCGAGGGCGAGGCGTACTTCTCCGACCCTGCGGTCTACGTCGAGCGGTACCTCGAGGACCCTCGCCACGTCGAGGTGCAAGTGCTCACGGATCCCCACGACAACGTCATCCACCTCGGCGAGCGCGATTGCACGATCCAGCGCCGTCATCAGAAGCTCGTCGAGGAGACGCCGTCGCCCGCAGTCGACGAGGCTCTGCGCGCCCGGATCGGCCAGATCGCCGTCGACGCCGCCCGGGCGGTGGGTTACCGCTCGGCCGGCACGATCGAGGGCCTTCTCTCGCAGGAGGGGGAGTACTTCTTCCTCGAGATGAACACCAGGATCCAGGTGGAGCACACCGTCACGGAGCTCGTGACTGGACTCGACCTCGTCCGCGAGCAGGTGCTGATCGCGGCAGGTGAGCCGCTATGGCTGCGCCAGGAGGACGTCCGCCTTACAGGGCACGCGATCGAGTGCCGGATCAACGCCGAGGACGTTGCTCGAGGCTTCCTGCCCGCGCCGGGGAGGATCACGCGCTACAGGGAGCCGGGCGGTCCGGGGGTTCGCGTCGATTCGGGCGTGGTGGAGGGCAGCGAGATCTCCGCGCTGTACGACCCGCTGGTGGCGAAGCTCTGCGTCCACGGCGTCGACCGGGAGCACGCGCGCCGCCGGATGCTGCGGGCGCTCGACGAGTTTGCGATCGAGGGCGTGAAGACGCTGCTCGGGTTCCACCGCGCGCTTCTCGACCATGCCTGCTTCGTCGAGGCCGGAACGTGCCACGGGGTGGTCGAGTCGAAGCAGCTCGCGGAGCGTGCGGAGCAGTTGTCTCATCGGACAACAAGCGTACCGGGGAAATCGGACGGAGCTCGCCTGCGCGAGCACCCGACCGTCGTCGAGCTCGACGGCCGACGCTTCGAGGTCACGCTCGTGGCGCCCGAGCCTCCGTGGGCCGAGCTGAGCCGCCGCCGGCGCGAGCGCGGGCACGGGCGTGCCGGCGGCCTCGGCGGAGCGAAGGACGCGGTCGTCAGCCCGATGCAGGGCACGGTGCTGGCGGTCGAGGTCGCAGAGGGTGACGAGGTCGCGGCCGGCCAAGTGCTCTGCATCGTCGAGGCGATGAAGATGGAGAACGAGATCACGGCCCACCGCGAGGGCGTGGTGATGGAGCTCTCAGTCGCGCCGGGCGAGCCGATCCAGACAGGCCAGGTGATCTGCGTGGTCTCCTCCGACGCGAGCGGCGAGCCATAGCCGGCTCGTCGCGCCCGCGGCCCTTCTGCGCCGACGTCTCCCGCGACAACGCGGAGCCCCTCCACGCCACCGCCAGCCGGATCGACTACTGGTTCCTGATCGAGTACCGCGGGGTCTGGAGCCGCGACGCCCTCTCGGGCAGCGGCCTGTCGGACCAGGTCAAAGACGCGTTACGCCGCCAGGTCGCGGCCGTTCCGCACGGCCGGCTCCTGTTCATCCGCCGTCCCGATCGCCGCGGGCGCCCGGAGCTGGCCGCTTTCGCCGCCTGCTCGCGCGAGGGGGAGGAGCGGCTGGTGGGGATCGAGCTCGAGCGCCACGAAGAGCTCCGCGGGCTCGACCTCCTGCACGAAGTCCCGGCGCTCGACCACCCGCTCCTGGTCGTCTGCACCCACGGCAAGCACGACCCCTGCTGCGCCCGCTACGGACGGCCGCTTTACGAAGCCCTCCGCGACGAGCTCGACGAGCGCTGGATCTGGCAGTCGAGCCACCTTGGCGGCGACCGGTTCGCGGGCAACCTGATCTGCCTCCCAGAGGGCCTCTACTTCGGACGCGTCGAGCGGGGCGAGGCGCCGCGCGTCCTCGACGAGTATCTCGCCGGCCGGATCGAGCTCGACCACTACCGCGGCCGCTCGTCCCAGACGTTTCCGATCCAGGCCGCCGACCGTGCGGTCCGGCTCGCGCAGGGCCTCCGCGGAATCCACGACCTTCACTTCCATCGCATTGAACGGGCGGACGGCGCCTGGCGGGTCGAGCTCGCGACCGAGACGGGCGCCGTGCACGTCGCCCACGTCGAATCGGAGCTTGGCGACCTCACGCTGCTCACATGCAACACCGAGGTCGCGCGTCGGCCCCGGCGCTATACGGCTACAGCGGTGAGCTGAGGCGGAGGAAGCCTTCGCGGACGAGCCGCCGGCAGAGCACGAGCCTGCCGTCGTCGTCCAGCGAGCCGGGTAGGTCGGCGGGAGTGAACGGCTCGTCCGCCCGCGCCGCGAACTCGACGTCCTCACGCGCGTGCGCGGGAAGCCGGATCGCCTTGCCCTCGAACGCGAGCTCGACGGCGCCTCCCTCCGCTTGATTCAGATCGAAGAGAACGGTGGGCCGTCGCTCGAGCGGCGTGTCGAGGTCGAGCCCGTCGAGTGCCCGCAGGTGGTCGAGCTGCCCATCGAGGATCGGCCGTCGCGTCCGCACGAGCTTGTCGCGCATGCGCGCCGTCACGGCGGCGGGCTCGAGGCGTCGGCGCAGCCGCTCGAGCAGCCCGTGGTCGAGCTCACCGTCGGGAGGAACCGAGCGGCGGAACTCGACGTCGTTCGCACACGCCTGAAGCGCTGCCTTGACCGCGTCGAGCGCGGTGTAGACGTTGATGCCGACCGTGAGGTGGAGGGAGTCGCTCTCAGACGTCAGCGCCTGGTGCAGCCAGCCGCGCGGCAGGTAGAGCGTGTCGCCGGGCCGCAGGACGAGGTCGAGAACAGGCTCGCCCGGCGCCCCGAGCTCCGGGGTGTAGCGCTGGTCGCGCAGCGGCAGCTCCAGCGCCGGCTCGTAGACGAGCCACCGCTTCTCGCCGGAGACCTGGAGGCAGAAGACGTCGTGCGTGTCGTGGTGGACCGGCAGGCCCTGGGCGCTCCGCGGCGTGTAGTACGCGTTGGCCTGTCCGGGGTGGCCGAGGGTCTGCTCCAGCGAGCGGCAGAAGGCGCCGATCGCCGGCCGCCACAGGTGCAGCCCCTGCAGCACGATCGTCGCTCCGGCCTCGAACTCCTCGAGCACGCGCCTGACGTCGGCGCTTGCGCTGAACGCCGTCGGCCGCCAGGGGATGTCCACGGTGTAGTCGCGGACCGAGAGCGAATCGCCGGCGCGGACGAGCCGGAACGCGGGATAGCGCAGGCCGCCCGAGGTCAAGAGCTGCTCGAGGTCGTCCGCGGAGAGCAGGTCGTCGTAGCGACCCGGCTCGTCCCGCGGCACGGCGAGCGGCCTGCGCTCCCAGTAGCCGGCGAGGAAGTCGTCGACCTCGACCGGCGCGATGCAGCGCTCGAGGCCGCCGGCTCCGAGGCGCCGTCTCGACGGCGCCGACCACAGAGGCCATGTCGGCTCTGCCGACGTGGCCGTCGAACGCACCGTCTTGGATCGAGAAGGAATCGACCCTCCTACCGAGGTCGCCGCTAAGCGTCGTCCGCGTCGGCGTCGGAGTCCGTGTCGTCGGTGTCGGTGTCCATCGTGTCCGAGTCGTCGGTGGTGTCCATGTCGCCTACCTCGGCGCGGAACTCGGACGCACCGGCCGTCTCGATCTCCTCGTCGGTGATCGTCGTGCTCTCGTCCATACGGACCTCCCGTCTGCGGGTTGACGGCGCGAGCCTACAGCCTGTATTGGCACCTGCGCCGTCGCGGATAGACTCGCCCGCCGGTGGACCTGTACGAGTACCAGGGCAAGGAGCTCTTCCGGCGTTACGGGATCCCGGTCTCCGAGGGACGGCTCGTCACCACGCCCGAGGTGGCGGGGGCGGCCGCGAAGGAGCTCGGCGGCGAGGTCGTCGTGAAAGCCCAGGTGCTGACCGGGGGTCGGGGCAAGGCCGGCGGCATCAAGCTCGCCGAGTCACCGGAGGACGCGGAGGCGAAGGCGCGAGAGATCCTCGGGCTGGACATCCGCGGCCACGTCGTGCGCAAGCTCTGGGTCGAGAAGTCCTCGGAGATCGCGAAGGAGTACTACCTCTCGGTGACGTTCGACCGGGGCGCGAAGAAGCCGCTCCTGATGCTGACGACGCAGGGCGGCATCGACATCGAGGAGGTCGCCGAGCGCGATCCGGACGCGATCTCGCGCCTGCACGTCGACCCGCTCGCCGGCTTCCACCCGTACCAGGCGCGCAGGCTCATCTACGGCG
>JBKOXJ010000086.1:0-22493 GCA_046724905.1 Actinomycetota bacterium
CGGTTCCGTCACCCACCCGCGCGGCCTTGCTCGATACGATCGCCGTGGGGAGGAGGTCGGGCTACCTACGCACGCGCGGGCGCGCGCGCGTCAACATTAAGAGGGTTAAGAGGGCGCCTTAAGAGCGCGCCGACGGCGACCGTGTGCCGGCCTAGTCGCTCCACCAGCCCTCGACGTTCTCGGCGTCCCCCGGCCCGCCCGGGGCCCCGACCGCGATGAACTCCGCCCCGTCAGGGCCGGCCTCGAAGCCCCGCATCGTGTCCTTGTGCACGCGAACCGCGTCCCAGGGCTTGAGCTCGTGCACCTCGTCGTCGAGCCTCACGCGCATGCTCCCGCTGATGAGCACGAAGACCTCCTCCTGCGTCTTGTGCTTGTGCCCCCACGGCACCCGGAGATTCGGCGCCAGCCGCTGGTACGTGATCCCGATCAGCTCCGCCTCGAGCGGCACGCGTGCGAAGCGAGCCTCGAGATCGGGCGAGAGCCCGAACTTCGGCGCCTGGTCCTCGACCTCTTTCATGTTCACGATCGTGTAGCCGGCCATCCACCCTCCTTGGGTCGCGTATAGCGGTGACGCTATCGAGTTGCTACAGTCACTCCAATGAGCAAGGAGCTTCTCGCCTAGCGCAGAGGGCAACGCGGCGCCGCCGCGCTGACTCTCCACGGCCTCTCACGCGAGAGGCTTTTTTGTCCCCGGAGACGACATGGACCGATACGACCCGCAGGCAATCGAGGCGAAGTGGCGGCGCGTCTGGGAGGACGAGCGGGCGTTCTACGTCCCGAATCCGGACCCGATCGACCGAGAAGCCCGCGGCCGCGAGTTCTACATGCTGGAGATGCTCCCGTACCCATCCGGACATCTCCACATGGGCCACGTCCTGAACTACTCCCTGGGGGACGTCGTCACGCACTTCCGCCGGCGGCACGGCTTCACCGTCCTTCGCCCGATGGGCTTCGACTCGTTCGGTCTGCCCGCGGAGAACGCCGCGATCAAGGAAGGCGGGCATCCGCGCGAGATCACCGAGGCCAGCATCCGCGGCATCGAGCGCCAGATGCGCCGGCTCGGCTGGGCGATCGACTGGGACCGGATGACCTCCGCGCACGAGCCCGAGTACTACCACTGGACGCAGTGGCTGTTTCTGAAGTTCTACGAGGCCGGCCTCGCGTACCGCAAGGAAGCGCCCGTCAACTGGTGTCCGAACGACCAGACGGTCCTCGCCAACGAACAGGTGGTCGACGGCCGCTGTGAGCGGTGCGGGGCGGAGGTCGAGGCCAAGAACATGGAGCAGTGGTTCTTCCGGATCACGGCCTACGCAGACGTGCTGCTCCGCGACCACGAGCTGCTCGACTGGCCCGAGCGCACGATCGCGATCCAGCGGAACTGGATCGGGCGCTCGGAAGGGGCCGAGATCCTGTTCCGTCTCGACGACGAGGGGACCGACATCGCGGTCTTCACGACCAGGCCGGACACGCTCTTCGGCGCCACCTTCTTCGTGCTGGCACCGGAGCATCCGCTGGTGGAGCGGATCGCGAACGACGAGGTCCGCGACTACGTTCGCCACACGGCCGCCAAGCGCGCCGAGGATCGTGCAGCCGGCGAGAAGACCGGCGTGTTCACAGGCCGCTACGTCGTCAACCCCGTCAACGGCGAGCGCCTACCCGTCTGGGTCGCGGACTACGTCCTCATGGAGTACGGCTCCGGCGCGATCATGGGCGTGCCCGCACACGACGAGCGTGATTTCGAGTTCGCGCAGAAGTTCGACCTGCCGATCCGTACGGTCGTCGTCCCGGCAGAAGGCGAGCCTCCCGAGGAGGGCGCGTTCTCCGCGCACACCGAGAACGAAGTCCTGGTCAACTCCGGCGATTTCAGCGGCCTGCCGGCGCCCGAAGGCGCGCGAAGGATCGTCGAGTGGCTGGGCGAGCAGGGCAAGGGCCGGCCGGCGGTCAGCTACCGCCTGCGGGATTGGGGCTTCTCGCGGCAGCGCTACTGGGGCTCCCCGATCCCGATCGTCTACTGCGATCAGTGCGGCATCGTCCCGATCCCCGAGGACGAGCTGCCCGTGCTCCTCCCCGAGGTCGACGACTACCGCCCGAAGGGGCGTCCGCCGCTCGCGTCCAACGAGGAGTGGGTGAACGTCACGTGCCCGCGCTGCGGCGGCCCGGCGCGGCGTGAGGTCGAGACGATGGACACCTTCGTCGACTCGTCCTGGTACTTCCTGCGCTACTGCGACCCGCACAACGATCGAGCGCCCTTCGAGCGCGAGTTGGTCGACTTCTGGCTCCCGGTCGATCAGTACGTCGGCGGGATCGAGCACGCGACAGGGCACCTTCTGTATTCGCGCTTCTTCGTGAAGGTCATGAACGAGCTCGGCCTGGTCGGGTTCCGAGAGCCGTTCCAGCGCCTCTTCCATCAGGGCTCCGTCAACTATCAGGGCGCGCGAATGTCGAAGTCGCGCGGAAACGTCATCTCGCCTGACGACGTGATCGAACGCCACGGCGCGGATGCGACCCGGATCTACATCCTCTTCATGGGCCCTGCGGACCAAGCCATGGAGTGGACTGACACGGGGATCGAGGGTATCTCGCGGTTCCTTCGCAAGCTCTGGCGAGTCGCGCTCGAGGCGGCGGAGACGCCGGCGGCGCCGGAACGCGCCGACACGCCGCTGGCACGGAAGGCGCACGCGACGATCGCGAAGGTCAGCGACGACATCGAGCGACGCTTTGTCTTCAACACACCGATCTCGGCGGTGATGGAGCTCGTGAACGAGATCGCGAAGGAGCCGGAGGACCCTGCCGCGCGTTTCGCGACCGAGACCGCCGTCTCGTTGATCCAGCCTTACGCGCCCCACATCGCCGAGGAGCTGTGGCAGCGGCTCGGCCACGAGCGCCTGTGGGAGCAGACATGGCCCGTTGCCGACCCGGCGATGCTGGAGCGCGAGACGTTCGAGCTGGTCGTTCAGGTCAACGGGAGAGTGCGTGACCGCATGGAGGTGCCGGCCGACCTGGCCGAGGAGGAGCTCGTCGCGCACGCGAAGGCGTCGCCGAAGGTGCAGGCCTACCTGGACGGGACCGAGATCCGCCAGACGATCGTCGTCCCACGGAAGCTCGTCAACCTCGTCGTGGCTTAGGCGCCGCTTGCGGCGCTGACATCAGGGCGCGCGGTTCATCCGCGCGTCCGTCTGAACTGACCGGTCGATCCGTAGGGGTAATGACCTCACGCCCTAGCGGATCCCGGTATCGATGAAGAGATTTACGCGGGCGAAGCGCCTACGCGGCACGCGCACCTGGCGCGGCTGGATCAGGGAGCCCAGGCCGGTGCGCGTCGTGCGCACGGCGTAGACGCCGGGAGCGAGCCGGATCCGGTAGCGGCCGTTCGCATCCGTCTTCGCGCGGGTCGCACGGCCGGCGCGGACAAAAAGGATCGTGGTCGCAGCCGCGGGCTCGTCGCAGGGGACTTCGACCCGGCACACCGGCGTGACCGGCCCGCGCATGACGAGGCCGTAGAGACCGCTGCGAGGCGCAGCGGACACGCTCGCGGCCGGGAGCGTGACGAGCACAACGGCAAGGGCGGCGATCGTGCGCACGGCCACATTGTGCATCCGAGTCTTGTCACGGAGTTGTGACGGACACTTGACGCCTCTGTTGTCAAGATAGACGACATGCCTGAGATTCCATTCAGCCGCGGCCGCGTGCTTGCGGGCGCGTTCGTGCTGCTCGTCGTGCTCGTGTTCGCGGGTCGCTTCGTCCTCCGCACCGGAACGGCCAGCACCGCGACCGCCGCCTCTGTCGAGCCGATCCGGGCGACGCCGGCGCCGCGGCTCGTCGTGCACGTCGTCGGCGCGGTCCGGCGGCCCGGCCTCTACCGCCTGCCGCAAGGGTCGCGCATCGCCGACGCGGTCGCCCGCGCAGGTGGACCCGCGCCGCGGGCGGATCTCGAGCTGGTCAATCTCGCCGCGAAGCTCGCCGATGGTGTTCAAGTGGTCGTCCCGCGACGGGCGCCACCGGCGTCGGCGACCGGCGCGGCGGCGGCAGACACCGGCGGAGCTGCGGCAGCGGGCCCGGTGCACCTGAACACGGCCACGTTGGAGCAGCTCGACGCGCTTCCGGGGGTCGGTCCCGTGACGGCGCAGAAGATCCTCGACTACCGGCAGAAGCACGGCGCCTTCAGCTCAGTCGACGACCTCGATGCGATCCCTGGCATCGGCCCGGCTCGGCTGGAACAGCTACGCGACCTGGTGGCGCCGTGAACCGCGTGTTACGGGGCCTCGTCGCTCGCAGCCCAATGCACGTCGGAGCGGGCGCTCTCTGCTCCGGGCTCGCCGCGGCGAATGCCGTCCGCATCACGTCGATCGCGCTTGCGCTCGCGGCCGTCGCGCTCGCGTGCTCGGCAGCTCTCCGAGAAGACCTCGGACGCACGCTCCTCCTCGCGGCCGCTCTTGCGTCCGCCGGCCTGTGGTGGGCTAGCGCACGGCTCGATGCGCTCGATCGGAGTGTTCTCGCGTCCGCAGCCGGCGAGACGGAGCACGCTATCGTCGTCGTGACCGGACCCGCACGCAGGGGTGCATTCGAGCAGCGGCTACCGGCGCGAGTCGTCCGTTTCGGCGACCGCGCAGTCCGAGAGTCGGCGCTGCTCGAGCTGCCGCTCGGACGCTCTCCTCCGCAGGGAGCCATCCTCGCAGTCACGACCACGGTCGAGCTCCCGCGAGGGCCGGAACGAGGCTTCGACGAGCGCAACTGGCTGCGGCGTCAGGGGATGCACGTCGTGCTCAAGGGCGGCAACTGGCGGATCGTCGGCAGGCGAGGCGGAGTGAGCGGCGTCGCGGACGGTATCCATGGCTGGCTCGCGCGGCGGCTGGCGCCGGGTGCGCACGGAGAGCGGCACGCAGTCATCGCAGGGATCGTGCTGGGCGAGGACGAGGGGCTGTCGGAAGAGCTGCGCGACGAGTTCCGGGCCTCGGGTCTCTATCACCTGCTCGCAGTCTCGGGACAGAACGTCGCCCTCGTGGCCGGCGGCGTCTTCCTGCTCGGCTGGCTGCTCGGCATGTCGCGTCTGGCGATCGAGTTCGGGGCGCTGGCGGCGATCGGCGCCTATCTCCTCGCAGTGGGATGGCAACCCTCGGTCGTGCGGGCAGGCGTGGCCGGCGCACTTGCGTCCCTCGCCTGGATCGCGGGACGGCAGCGCGACCGCTGGCACTTCCTACTCGTTGGAGCCGCGATCCTGCTCGCCTGGAACCCGTACAACCTGCTCGAGCCCGGGTTCCAGCTCTCGTTCGCTGCGGTGACGGCGATCTTCCTCGGCGCTCACCCCGTCGAGCGCGTGCTCGAGGGGTACCCGGTGCCGAAGCCGCTCGCGCAGGTAATCGCCGTCTCTCTCGTGTGCGGGGTCGCAACGGCGCCGGTGCTCTGGCTGCAGTTCTCACGCGTGCCGCTCTACTCCGTCCCCGCCAACGCGCTGGCCGCGCCGGCGGTGGCGCCGCTCCTCGGCCTCGCACTCGCCACCGCCTTGCTCGACCCGGTCGTCCCGGGTGCTGCTGCGGCGCTCGCATGGATCAACGGGTGGCTCGCCGCCTATCTCGCGTGGTGCGCACGCGTGATCGCAGCCTTGCCCTGGGCGCAGGTCGCGAGCTGGCAAGCGCTCCTCGGTCTAGTAGGCGCCGTCCTCTTCGTGTTTGTGGCGCTGCGGCTTCGTCCGCCTCGAGGCTTGCGGGCGGCCGCCCTTGCGGCGCTCGTCGTGCTCGTCGTCGTCGCCTGGCGCCCCGGCGCTGCGCCCGGCCCGCCGCCGCCGAACGGCCTTCGGCTGACCTTCCTCGACGTCGGGCAGGGGGACGGCTGCCTGATCCAGACTCCCCAGGCGGCTGTGCTCGTCGATGAGGGGCCGCCCGAGGCGGAGGTGGCACGGCAGCTCCGCGGGATCGGCCTCCGCCGCTTGACCGCGATCGTGCTCACCCACCCACAGCGCGACCACGTCGGAGGGGCGGCCGCGGTGCTCGAGCAGCTGCGCGTCGGGTTCGTGCTGGATCCGAGGATTCCATCGGAGAGCGGCGACGAGCGTGCCGCGCTGGTCGCCGCCCGACGCCGCCACGTCCCGGTCATCCTCGCCCGCGCCGGACGCGCCTATGCCGTGGGGCCTCTGCGCCTCCGGATCCTGTGGCCGGACGGTCCGGGCCTGCCGGGCGAGGATCCGAACCAGCAGGCGGTCGTCCTCCTCGTCTCGTACGGCCAGGTGGACGCGCTCCTGACGGCGGACGCGGAGTCCGACGTCACGCTGCCGATCGATCCCCCGCCCGCGGAGATCCTCAAGGTCGCCCATCACGGCTCCTCCGACGAGGGCCTCCCGGAGCTCCTGGAGCGCGTCCAGCCCGAAGTCGCAGTGATCTCGGTCGGAGCGCACAACGACTACGGCCACCCGGCGCCGTCGACGCTCGCGACCCTGCGGCGCGCCGCCGGGCTCCGTCTGTACCGCACCGACGAGGACGGTCGGGTCGTCGTCGAGTCCGACGGCCGGCGGATCTGGGTGCGTTCGGAGCGCTGACTAAGCTTGCTCCGTGGCGTCGGAGCTGAAGCCGGTCTACCTGATCTGGGGCAGCGACCGGCCGAAGATCGCTCGCGCTCTCCAGCGACTCCGGGAACGCTTCCCGGAAGACCCTGGCGAGCGCCTCGACGCTGCAACGGCGAGCGGGGCGGACGCCGTGGCGGCCTGCAACGCGCTCGGGCTGTTCGGCGGCGGCGGCCGACTCGTGATCGTGGGCGGCGTCGAGCGCTGGCGCGGTGACGACGCGAAGGCGATCGCTGCGTACCTCGCGAATCCCACGCCTGAGACGGTCCTGGCGCTCGTCGGCGATGAGCTCAAGCGAGACTCGCCGCTCGCCAAGTCATGCGCAAAGGGAGGCGAGCTGTTGGTGTACGAGGTCAGCAAGCGTGCTCTGCCCGGGTGGGTCGCCGATCAGTTCGCGCGTGCGGGCGCGACCGTGCAGCCGGCCGCGTGCCGCGCTCTCGTCGAGCTCGTCGGCGACGATCTGGAAGAGCTGGCGGCCGAGATCGACAAGCTCGCAACCTGGGCCGACGGCGAGACGATCGACGAGCGCCGCGTTCTCGAGCTCGCTGCCGGACGCGCCGAGACGTCGATCTTCGCGCTGACGGATGCGTGGGGGCAACGCGAGGTCGGAGCGACGCTCGCGGCCGCCGAGGCACTGCTCGAGCGCGGGTCTGGAGGTCGGCGCGACGAGCTGCCGCGGATCGTCGGGCTGATGGCCTCGCACGTCGCCCGCGTCCGACGCTGCCAGGCGTGGGCCGCGGAAGGCGTCACGCCGCGCGAGGCCGCGTCACGGATGAAGCGCGCTCCTTTCTACGTCGAGAAGCTGTTCGCACAGGCGGCGAACTTCGGCGAGGATGAGCTCCGCGAAGCGATCTGCCGCCTCGCCGACCTCGACCTCGCGCTCAAGGGCGACTCGCGTCTCTCGGGCGAGCTCGAGCTCGAGCTCGGGCTGATCGCGATCACCCGGCCTCGCGAGGCGGCGGCGCAAGCTTAGAAGCGGTTGCGAAGTGAGTCCGGGCGTGTCCACCGGTCAGTTCAGACGGACGCGCGGATGAACCGCGCGTCCTGACGGTCGGCGCCGCAAGCGTCGCCCAGGCGCCTTCCTCGGAGCGGGCGCCGTTCCTAGGAGGGGCCGCCGACGACCAGGCGCGCGGCCTGAGCCTTCTTCCGCGCCCCGGTGTTCTTGTGCAGCGCGCCGTTCGCGACGGCCTTGTCGATGGCGCGCACCAGCTCGCGGTGCTCCGCCTGCACGGCGTCGCGATCACCGCCCTCGACGGCGGCGCGCAGCCGCCGCGACAGCGTCTTGACGGTCGAGCGATAGCGCAGGTTCTGCAGCCGCTCGGCCGCGGCCGTACGGACGCGCTTCTCTTGCTGGCGAATGTTGGGCATCTGCGTGAGAACGCCCGCGTGCGCGGGCGGAGGGAGATGCTAGCAGGCGCCTCCCGGTGCGAGGTTCCCGTAGCCTCCTCCCCGCTGCGATCGTAACGAGGAAAGCGTCACACGTGGGTAACCGGACCGTGCCGGAAGCGTGACGATGAGCCCACCTTCGGCGCGACCAGACCCCTCCAACCGCCTCCGTATACTCGCCGCGTGGAGCAGCGAGCCCGGCGCCGTCGCCTGGCCTGGTCGACGGCGATCTTCTCGCTCGCCACCGGCATCTCGCGCATCCTCGGGCTCGTCCGGGAGATCGTCGCCGCCTACTACTTTGGCGCCGCCGGCAAGGTCAACGCCTTCACCGTCGCCTTCCAGGTTCCCAACCTCGTTCGCGCGCTCGTAGCTGACGCCGCGATCTCCGCCGCATTCGTACCCGTCTTCAGCGAGCTGCTCGAGAAAGGAGCCCGCGCGCGGGCCTGGCGGGTCGCCTCGAGCCTGTTGTGGCTGACGCTGCTTCTGCTGGGCGGCATCACAGCGCTCGGGATCATCGCCGCCCCGCTCGTGATCGCGCCGTTCGGCGATCCCGGTGGCGACCGCGACCTCGCGATCGGGCTCACACGTGTGCTCTTCCCCGTCGTCGCTCTGATGGGGGTCTCGGGGATCGTGGTCGGGATCCTGAACAGCTACGAGGAGTTCACCGTGCCGGCGCTGACGCCGGTGGCGTGGAACGTCGCGATCATCCTGGGCCTCGTTCTCGGCGTGCCCCAGGCGGACACGGTCGACGGAAAGCTGTACGTCTACGCCGGCTCGATCCTCGCCGGCACGGTGATCCAGGTACTCCTGCCGCTGCCGTGGCTGCGCGGACGCGACGACCGGCTACGCGTCGTCCTGGACTGGCGCGATCCCGCGGTCAAGCAGGTCCTCGTGCTGATGGTCCCGGTCACCCTCGGGATCGGCCTGATCAACTTCAACGCCGTCGTCGACACGCTGTTCGCCTCACGCCTGATCGATCCCGAGCTCGCTCCGAACGCGATCGACAAGGCATTCCGCCTCTACATGCTCCCCCAGGGCATGTTCTCCGTCGCCGTCGCGACGGTCCTGTTCCCGGCGCTGTCGCGACTGGCAGCACGCGAGGACGTCGACGGCTTTCGCTCTACCATCTCGCTCGGGCTGCGTCAGATTGCGTTCCTGCTGGTCCCCGCGAGCGTCTTCTCCGCGGTGCTCGCCGAGCCGATCGTGCGACTGGTCTACGAGCGCGGCGAGTTCGAGCCGAGCCAGACGCCGGTCGTCGCCGGGGCGCTCGCCGCCTTCAGCCTCGGCCTCACCTTCAACGGGACGATGCTGATGCTGAACCGCGGCTTCTTCAGCCTCCAGCTTCCGTGGATCCCAACCTGGGTGGCACTCGGGAACCTCGGCGTCAACGTGCTGCTCGACTTCGTCTTCTACCGCGTCGGCGTGTGGGGGATACCCCTGGCCACGTCCCTCGTCAATGTCGCAGGGACCGGCGCGCTGCTCCTCCTGCTCCGTCGCCGGCTCGGGCGGATCGACTTCTCCGGGATCGCAAGTTCGGTCGCCCGGATCTCGCTTGCCGCGGCGGTCGTCGCGATCGTCGCGTATCCCGTGTGGGACGGACTCGACGCCGCGCTCGGACGTTCGTTCGGGGCGCAGCTCGTCTCGCTCACGACTGCGCTCGTCGCGGGCGCAGCGGCATACCTGATTTCCTGCCGTTTGCTGGGAGTTCGCGAGCTGGAGGCGCTGCTATCGTTGCGAGCCCGCCTGCGCCGGGCGTGAGCTTCGCATGCCTCTGGACCGGATCCGCAACTTCTCGATCATCGCGCACATCGACCATGGCAAGTCGACGCTTGCCGACCGCATCCTCGAGCTCACCGAGACCGTCACTGGACGCGAGATGCGCGAGCAGGTTCTCGACACGATGGAGCTCGAGCGCGAGCGCGGCATCACCATCAAAGCGCAGGCCGTTCGCGTCGAGTGGAAGGGACATCAGCTCAACCTGATCGACACGCCGGGGCACGTCGACTTCACGTACGAGGTCTCGCGTTCGCTCGTGGCCTGCGAGGGTGCGCTGCTCGTCGTCGACGCTGCGCAGGGGATCGAGGCCCAGACGCTCGCGAACGCGTACCTCGCGATCGAGAACGAGCTCGAGATCGTCCCCGTCGTGAACAAGATCGACCTGCCGCAGGCGGATCCCGAGGGCACGGCGGCCGAGCTGGCCGACCTCGTCGGCGAGGACCCGGACCGCGTTCTGCGGATCTCGGCGAAGACCGGCGAAGGCGTCGAGGCTGTGCTCGACGCGATCGTCGAGCGGATCCCGCCGCCCTTAGGCGACCCCGAGGCGCCCGCGCGGGCGCTGATCTTCGACTCGGCGTACGATCAATATCGCGGCGTCGTCGCGTTCGTGCGCGTGGTCGACGGCGCGTTCACGGCCCGCGAGCCCGTGCGAGCGATGGCGCAGGGAACGCGGTTCGAGGCCGAGGAGGTCGGCTTTTTCGCCCCGACGATGCGTCCCTCGAACCGCCTCGAGGCCGGGGAGGTCGGCTACGTCATCACCGGCCTCAAGGACGTGTCGCGTCTGCGCGTGGGCGACACGCTCACGTCGGAGCGCCGCCCCGCCGAGAAGCCGCTGCCGGGCTACAAGGACGTGAAGCCGATGGTCTTCGCCGGGCTGTTCCCCACCGACTCCGACGACTACCCGGAGCTCCGCGAGGCGCTCGAGAAGCTGAAGCTGAACGACGCCGCCCTCGTCTACGAGCCTGAGACGTCACAGGCGCTCGGCTTCGGGTTCCGCTGCGGGTTCCTCGGCCTGCTGCACATGGAGATCGTTCGGGAGCGGCTCGAGCGGGAGTTCGATCTCGACCTGCTCGTGACCGCGCCGAGCGTCGCCTACGCGGTCGAGACGCGCACAGGGGAGCGGATCGAGGTGCACAACCCGGCCGAGATGCCGCGCGAGTTCGAGCGGGTCGAGGAGCCCTATGTGAAGGCCTCGATCATCGTCCCGAAGGACTACGTCGGAGCCGTGATGGAGCTGAACACCGAGCGGCGCGGGCGGTACGACCACATGGAGTACCTCTCGCCTGAGCGTGTCCACCTCACCTACGAGCTGCCGCTCGGAGAGATCGTGCTCGACTACTACGACCAGCTGAAGTCGCGCACGCGCGGCTACGCGAGCTTCGACTACGACGTGGCCGGCTTCCGCGAGGGAGACCTCGTGCGCGTGGACGTGCTCGTCGGCGGCGAGCCGGTCGACGCCCTGTCGCTCGTCGTCCACCGCGACTCGGCATACGCCCGCGGCAAAGCGCTCGTCGAGCGGTTGAAGGAGGAGATTCCTCGTCAGTACTTCGACGTCGCCGTGCAGGCCGCCATCGGCGCGCGCGTGATTGCCCGGGAGACGATCAAAGCGCGGCGCAAGGACGTGCTCGCGAAGTGCTACGGCGGCGACGTCACGCGCAAGCGCAAGCTGCTCGAGAAGCAGAAGGCCGGGAAGAAACGGATGAAGCAGGTCGGCGCGGTCGAGGTTCCGCAGGAGGCCTTCCTCGCCGTACTCAACCTCGACGGGGAGCGCCGCTCCTGATGGGCCGCGTCCGCCACCTCTACGTCCATCTGCCGTTCTGCGGCCACCGCTGCGGCTACTGCGACTTCGTCACGGTCGTCGGCCGTCCCGCCCAGCATGGTGCGTACGTCGACGCGCTCCTCGCGGAGCTCGAGCTCGAGCGGGGGCTGCTGGCCGAGCCTCTGGACACGATTTTCCTGGGCGGCGGCACGCCGACGTTCACCGAGGCGGCCGCGCTCGCGCGCCTCCTCGTGGCGCTCCCCGCCGCGTCGGAGGTTACGGTCGAGGCGAATCCCGAAACCGTCACGTCCGACCTTGCCGCGCGACTGCGAGAGCACGGCGTCACGCGGGTGTCGTTGGGAGCTCAGAGCTTTGAGTCCCGCCTGCTGCGGGTGCTCGAGCGTCGGGCAGGCGCGGACGATGTCCGGCGCGCCTTCTATCATCTGCGCGATGCCAGTTTTGACAACATCTCGCTCGACCTGCTGTACGGGATCCCAGGCCAGAGCGCCGCCGATCTCGACCGCGACCTCGACGACGCGCTCGCACTCGCTCCCGAGCATCTCTCGTGCTACGAGCTCGAGGCGAAGCCCGGCACTCGCTTCACGCACGCACACGGCGAGGAGCTCGCGCGTCAGTCCGAGGAGATGGAAACCTATTTCGAGCGCGTCGTCGAGCGGCTGACGGCGGCGGGTTATCGCTGGTACGAGACTGCGAACTTCTGCCTGCGCCCGGAGCGTGCAGGAGGGCGTGACCTGCGAGCCAGGCACAACCTCGGCTACTGGCTCGGCCGCGACTACCTCGGCCTCGGGATCGGCGCTGTCTCGACGGTCGCAGACCGGCGCTGGCGGACGACGCCGCGGCTCGCGTCGTACCTGGCCGCACTTGGCCGCGGCGATCGGCCTCCGCGCGAGGTGGAGCTCCTGGACGGCCCGACGCGCCGCCGCGAGCGGGTGATGCTCAGGCTGCGGCTCGACGAGCCGCTGGAGCTCGACGGGCTTGCAGACGCTCTCGACGACGAGGCGCTCGAGCGGCTCGGCCGCTTCGGGCTCGCGCAGCGCGTACGGCGCGAGGATGGCGCTCCGACCCTCGCGTTGACGCCACGTGGTCGCTTCCTGGGCGGCGCGGTCACGGCTGACCTCCTCGCCTAGCGGCCTGGCTCACCGGCTCTGCCACCTGCGCCGGCCGGAAGGCCAAGTGCAACGCGAACCGCGAACACCGAACGACCGAGCTCGTGGGGGCTCGAACCGATCGCGGCCAGAACGGCGTCGACATGCCCGATACCCGCGCGGCGGACGATTCCTTTCTCGTTCAGCGCCCACTCTCCGCGCTCGGCGAGCCGCGCTTGCGCCGCTGCGATCGCCGCACGCGCCAGCAGACCGCCGCAGGCGACCGTGTCGGCGCGGCCTGCTGCGGCCTCTGCGACGTCGAGCGAGAACTCGGCGCTGCCGAACCACCTGCGTGGGGCGGAGGCACGGAGCGCGTCCGGGAAGGACGGCCGCGGCAGCTCGCCTACGAGGATGCGGGCCAGCGCGAGCTCTCCGGCAAGCGCGTAGGTCGGCATGCCCGCCACGAACCCCTCGACGCGATCGATCTCGAACCGGCCCTCTTCTGCCCCCGCGGTCCAGTGCTCGACCTGGTCGAGGTCTCGGTACAGCAGGTCGACTCGCGCTCCGTCGATCGTGAGCCACGCGCCTCCGTTCACGAGTCGTCCCCAGTCGCCGGGTTCGACCACGGTTCCCTCGTAGCCCAGCGCGCGCACGTCCTCCGCTCGGATCCGCCCGCGGTAGTAGAGGCCAAAGTCCCAGTCGCTGTCTTCTCTCTCTTCCCCTCGCGCGCGCGATCCTCCGAGCGTGACCGCGACCACACCCGGTATCTCGGCGAGCCGCTCTGCGATGTGCTCCATGGCGGTCCATGCTACGCGGCTAAAATCCCTGCAAATGTCCCTCCGCCCGCTAGAGCTCAGCCGGCGCCAACAGGAGGTCCTCCGGCGCGTCGTCGAGGCGTACGTCCGCGACGGCCAGCCCGTGGGCTCCAAGACGATCGTGGCGCAGGGTGCGCTCGGCGTGTCGGCTTCGACCGTGCGGCATGAGCTCGCCGATCTCGAGTCGCGCGGCCTGCTGACGCATCCGCACACCTCGGCCGGCCGAGTGCCAACGGAGGACGGCTACCGCTACTACGCGGAACGGCTGCTCCAGCAGCTCGAGCCGCGGCCGCCGGTCTTTCCGCTCGACCTGCGCGGCGTGCGCAGCGAGGTCGAGGCCGCGCTCCAGTCGACGACAGAGATGCTGTCGCAGGTCACTCGGCTGCTCGCCCTCGTTTCTGCGCCTCCGCTGGAGTCCACGATCGTCCGCCACGCGGAGGTGCTCGTGCTCCAGCCGCAGGTCGTGATGGTCGTGGTGATCACCTCGACCGGCGGCGTGACGAAGCGGATCTTCACGACGAAGACGCCGGTCGACTCCGGGCTGGCCGCCTGGGCGCGCGAGTACCTGAACGAGCGCGTGTCGGGTCTCCAGCTCGGCAGCCGCCTCCTGCGCCAGCGCCTCGAGGAGCCGAGCGAAGGTACACCCGAGCGCGACTTCCTCGAGCGCCTGCGCCCGGCGTTCGTCGAGCCGTCAGAGGCCGGCGAGCAGCGCCTCTACGTCGGCGGCGCCGCGAGCCTGCTCGGCGAGGCGCGCGCCGAGGAGCTCGAGGCCTGCCAGCGACTGCTCGAGGTCCTCGAGGAGCGCGCGTCGGCTCTGCGCATCCTCAGCAAGGCGCTCGATCCGAAGCGGCCGTTCGTCCGCGTGGGCGACGAGCTCTCGCCGGCGCTGCGCGACGTCGCGCTGGTCGGCGCGAGCTACGGCCTCGCCAACCGGACGCTCGGGGCGGTCAGCCTGCTGGGGCCCGTGCGGATGGACTACGACAAGGCGATCCGCTCGGTGCGCTCCGCGGCGCTCGAGCTCTCGCGCTTCGTCGAGGAGGTCTACGAGGACAACTGAGCCGCCCCGGCGGGTCCGGCGCCCGCAGCCGACGGGGCTAACCTTCGATCGAGATGGCGACCACCGGCCGCGACTACTACGAGCTCCTCGGGGTCGATCGAAGCGCCGACGAGGCCGAGATCAAGCGCGCGTTTCGGCGGCTCGCGCGCCAGCACCATCCGGACGTCTCGGACGCCGCGGACGCCGACGAGCGCTTCCGCGAGATCGTCGAGGCGTACGAGGTCCTGTCGAAGTCCGAAACGCGCCAGCTCTACGACCGCTTCGGTCACGCGGGGCTGCGCAGCGGCGGCTTCGAGCCTTCACACGTCGATTTCGGCAGTCTCAGCGACCTCTTCGCGGCCTTCTTCGGCGACGATCTCTTCGGCGTCGGCGGGCGTCGCGGACGGCGCGGGGCTGACGTCGCGGCGCTGGTCGAGATCGAGCTCGCCGAAGCCGCGCGCGGCGTCAAGCGCGAGGTTCCGTTCGAGGCTGTTGTCACGTGCTCCCGCTGTTCCGGAAGCGGAGCCGAGCCGGACAGCGAGGTCACGACCTGCGAGACCTGTGGCGGAGCGGGTCGGTTGCAGCAGGTCTCGAGCAGCGTCTTCGGGCAGTTCGTGCGCACGCAGACCTGTCCAACGTGCAACGGCTCCGGGCGGATCGTGCGCGAACCGTGCGTGGAGTGCGGCGGCGCGGGCCGCGTCCTCGAGGAACGCCGGCTCGAGGTCGAGATCCCCCCTGGGATCCACGACGGGCAGCGCATCCGTCTGTCCGGAGAGGGGCACGCAGGCGAGCCCGGCAGCAGAGCGGGCGACGTCTACGTCCAGGTCCGGGTCAAGCCCGATCCGCGGTTCGTCCGCGAGGGCGACGACATCTTCTCGACCGTCGATCTGACGATGACGCAGGCGGCGCTCGGGACGAGGCTCACGATCGAGACGCTCGAGGGCGAGGCCGAGCTTGCCTTCGAGCCGGGCACGCAGCCTGGCGAGATCCGCGTGTTGCCCGGACGGGGCATGCCCGTGCTGCAGGGCTTCGGGCGCGGAGACCATCGCGTGCTCGTGAACGTCCTCGTCCCGCACCAGCTCACCGACGAGCAGCGCGCCCTGCTCGAGGAGTTCGAGCGGCGTACCAGCGACGAGACGTATCGTGCGGAAGAGGGGTTCTTCCAGAAGCTCAAGAGCGCCTTCCGCTGAGCAGTCTGCGGCGCGTCACGCTCGCAGTCGCCGCTGCGGACGCGGAGGCGGCGCGGGGCCGGCTGCTCGAGCTCTTTCCTGAGGGGTTCGAGGAACGCGACACGGACGCGGCCGTCGAGCTCTGTGTCTACACCGACGCGGCAGGCGAGGAGCGCGTACGGCAAGAGTTCGCGCCGGTGGCGGTCGAGCCGGTCGCCGAGGACTGGGCCGAACGCTGGCGGGCATTCCACCATCCGGTCCAGATCGGCCAGCTCTGGATCGGCCCGCCGTGGGAGTCGCCGCCGCGGGACGCGGTCGCGGTCACGATCGATCCCGGCCGTGCCTTCGGCACGGGGGCGCATCCGACGACACGGCTCTGCCTGGAACTGCTTCTCGAGCTCGAGCGTGGATCGGTCGTCGATCTCGGATGTGGCTCGGGAGTGCTCGCGATCGCGGCCGCGAAGCTCGGCTTCCACCCGGTCGCCGCCGTGGATGTCGACGGTGCAGCCGTCGCGGCGACGCGCGCGAACGCGGCGGCCAACGGCGTGTCGGTGGAGGTTCGCCGAGCAGACGTCTACAGCGACGCATTTCCTCATGCCGACGTGGCCGTCGCCAACATCGCGCTCGAGGCCGTTGAGCGGCTCGGCGCGCACGTGCGGTCCCCTGCGCTCGTCTCCTCCGGGTACCTCGAGCGAGACGAGCCGCGGCCGGCGGCGTATCGCCACGTCGAGCGGCGCACGATGGATCGCTGGGCGGCCGATCTGTTCGCGCGCGAGTAGATTTCGCGCTCGCATGGCGAGCTTCTCGATCCGCTTTCTCGGCTGCAAGGTCTCGCATACGGATGCGCACGAGATCCGCGAGCGGCTGCTCAGCGAGGGCCACCTCGAGCGGCCGGGCGCCGCCGACGTCGCCGTCGTCAACACGTGTTGCGTGACGCACGAGGCGGTGTCGAAGTCCCGGCAGGCCGCCGCCCGCGCGGCCCGGTCGCACCGCCGCGTCTATGTGACGGGCTGCGCGGCGAACCTCGCAGATGCGTTCGGGGGTCTACCTGACAACGTCGTCGTGGTGAGTCGGCGCAGCGAGGAGACGCCGGCGTTCGTGGCCGGCGACGTCGGCGCGATCGGATGTGTGCAGGCCGACGCGCGCCTCGACCGCGTGCGGGCCTTCGTCAAGGTCCAGGACGGCTGCAGCTTCTCATGCGCGTTCTGCGTGATTCCGCTCGTGCGTGGCGCCAGCCGAAGCCGCCGTGCCGCCGCAGTGCTCGCCGAGGTGCGCCGCCGCGTCGAGCAAGGTCACCGCGAGATTGTCCTCACGGGTATCAATCTCGGCTGCTACCGCGACCGCGAGGCTGGGGTCGACTTGCCCGAGCTCGTACGGGAGGTCGGCGCAACGCCGGGGCTCGAGCGCCTGCGCCTCTCCTCGATCGAGGTGAACCACGTCACCCCGAGGCTCGAATCGGCCCTGCGGGAGACCGCCGGCGTGGGCCGCCATCTCCACGTCCCGCTGCAGTCCGGCGACGACCGCATCCTGAAAGCCATGGGACGCCGTTACGGCGCGGACACCTTCCTGCGCAGGCTCGAGCGCTTCTCCGACTTCAACCTCACGACCGACGTGATCGTCGGCTTCCCGGGCGAGGACGACGCGGCGTTCCAGCACACGCTCGACGTGGTGCGCGAGGCTGGGATTACGAAGGTCCACGTCTTCCCGTACTCGCCCCGTCCGGGCACGGCGACCGCAGCCGAGGACACGGTGCCCGCCGCCGTGAAGAAGGAGCGGAGCGCGCAGCTGCGCCACGCCTCGGCCGAAGCCTGCATCGCGCGGTGGCGGCAGAAGATCGGCCGGGAGGACCTCGTCCTGATCGACCGGCCGGGCCGTGGCTACGGCGACGACTACTCCCCCTGGCTGGTCAACGGGCGAGTGGGTGAGCTTGTGCGCGTGCGCGGCCGCGCCGTCACCGAGGAGGGAGTGCTCGCTGCCTGACGACTGCCTCTTCTGCAACCTTGCCCGGGAGGGAGACCACGTCCGCAAGGGGGACGGCTTCGTTGCGGTCCGGGACATCAACCCGAAGGCCGAGACCCACCTGCTGATCCTCCCGGAGCGGCACGTCGACACGTTCCGCGACGTGGAGCGCTTTCCACCCGACGAGGCGAAGCGGATGCTCGAGTTCGTTGCCGAGACGGCCAGGGAGGCCGGCCTCGAGGACTACCAGGTGGTCGTCAACGTCGGGCCGAGCGCGGGCCAGACGATCTTCCACCTGCACTGGCACGTGCTCGGTGGGCGCGTGGAGGGAATGCCGGAATGAGTCTCGTCGCCCGGCTGGAGGAGGAGCTCAAGCAGGCGATGCTCGCGCGCGACGACGAGCGCCGCGACGCGCTCCGGCTGATCATCTCGAGCCTGCGCGCGGCGGAGAAGGAGCTGCAGCGCCCGCTGAGCGACGAGGAGGAGCTGCAGGTGCTCCAGCGCGAGCGCAAGCGCCGGAACGAGGCGGCGGAGGCGTTCCGGTCGGGCGGGCGCGAGGAGCAGGCTGCCGCCGAGGAGCGCGAGCTGGCGGTTCTGGAGGAGTTCATGCCCGAGCCGCTCTCGGACGACGAGCTCGAGGAGATCGTGGACAACGCGATCGCGGAAGTGGGTGCGACGAGCCTGCGCCAGGTCGGGCGGGTGATGGCGGACGTGATGCCTCAGGTCGCGGGGCGGGCTGACGGCTCACGGGTCAGCCAGCTCGTGCGCGAGAAGCTGGCCTAAGAGTTCACGCGCGTAACTTCGGTACCCGCGACCTCCTCCCCGCTGCGATCGTATTCGCGAAAGGCGCGCCGGTGGGAAACGCCGGTGTGCCGGAACCGTGACGTCTGAACCGGGCCTACACTGATCGAAGTGCAGGAGACGTTGTCCGTCTCGAACGAGGTCGCGGCCGAGCTCGCCGGAATCGCGGACGGTGTCCTCGACTCCTTGCGCGAACGGCTCCGCTGCACGATTCGCCTGCGCGGGAACCAGCTCACGATCGAGGGGGACGAGGAGCACGTGAGCGAGGCGCGGGCTGTCGTCGACGAGCTCGTCGAGCTCGTCGAAGGCGGGCACGAGATTGGGCCGAGCACCGTCGACGCTGTCGTGGCCGCACTCGACCAGGCAGAGGACCTCCGCGACGTCTTCGAGGACGTCGTCTGGCGCCACCGCGGCAAGAACATCGCACCGAAGACGGTGATGCAGAAGCGCTACGTCGATGCGATCCGGCGCTGCACGGTCACATTCGGGATCGGCCCGGCCGGTACCGGCAAGACCTACCTCGCGATGGCGTTGGCGGTCGCCGCGCTCGCCGAGCGGCAGGTCGCGCGCATCATTCTCACGCGCCCAGCCGTCGAGGCCGGCGAGCGGCTCGGCTTCCTCCCCGGCGACTTGCTCGCGAAGGTCGACCCGTACCTGCGCCCGCTCTTCGACGCTCTCTACGACATGCTCGACGCCGACAGGCTCACCTCATACATGGAGCGCGGCGTGGTCGAGGTCGCGCCGCTCGCGTTCATGCGCGGACGCACGCTCAACGACTCGTTCATCATCCTCGACGAGGCGCAGAACACGAGCCCTGAGCAGATGCAGATGTTCCTGACCCGCCTCGGCTTCGGCTCGAAGGTCGTCGTGACCGGCGACGTCACGCAAGTCGACCTCCCGCGCGAGCAGGCCTCCGGCCTCATCCACGTGCAGGAGATCCTCGGCGACATCGACGGCATCGCCTTCATCCAGTTCTCGAACCGCGACGTTGTGCGCCACAAGCTGGTGCAGCGGATCGTGGAGGCGTACAAGCAGCACGCGGAGGCGACGGGCACCCAGCGCCGGCGCTGATGGTCTCGGTCGAGGTGGTGAACCGAAGCGGCGCGGAAGTCGACGAGGACGGTGCGGCCGTGCTGGCCCGCGAGGTGCTGCGCGCAGAGGGGATCCAGGCCGCCGAGGTCGGGATTGCGTTCGTCGCTCCCGACGAGATGAGGGAGCTCAAGCGCGAGCACCTGGGCGTCGACGAGGTCACCGACGTGCTGGCCTTTCCGATCGACGGGCTCGAGCCCCTTCCGGCCGGCGTACCGCGGCAGCTCGGCGACGCCGTCCTCTGCCCGCAGGTCGTCGGGGACGAGTGGCGCGCGCCGCTCGTGCACGCGCTACTGCACCTGCTCGGCCACGAGCACGGTCCCGAGATGGAGGCCCGCGAGCGGGCGCACGCGCGATGAGCATCGGGCCGCGGCGTCCGTCGCTGATCGAGAGCTTCAACACCGCCTTCGAGGGGATCATCCACGTCCTCCGGACGCAGCGGAACATGCGGATCCACTTCGCGGCGGCCGTGCTCGTCCTGATCGCCGGGCTCATCACCGACGTCGACCGGAGCGAGCTGATCGCGCTGCTGCTCGCGATCACGTTCGTCCTGATCGCGGAGATGATCAACACCGCGCTCGAGGGCGCGATCGACGTGGCCACGACCGCCTTCGACCCGATGGCCAAGCTCGCCAAGGACATCGCCGCGGGCGCCGTCCTGATCGCGACCGTCAACGCAGTCATCGTCGGCTATCTCGTCTTCTCGGGTCAGGTCGCCGATCGCACGAGCCGCGTGCTCGACCGGCTCTCGAACGCGCCGGCCAAGCTCACGCTCGTCGCGCTCGTGATCACGATCATCATCGTGATCGCGACGAAGGCGGCGACTCACCGCGGGACGCCGTTGCGCGGCGGTCTGCCCTCGGGCCACGCTGCGGTCGCCTTCGCGGGCTGGATGGCGGCGACGCTCGTTCTCGACGACTCGAGCCACCGGTTCCTGATCTCGTCGCTCACGTTCATCATGGCGATGCTCGTGGCGCAGACGAGGATCGAGGCAGGCGTCCATTCGGCGCTCGAGGTCGCCTACGGGGGCCTGCTCGGCTCCCTTGTCACGCTCGTGCTGTTCCAGGTGTTCGGATGACGAACGCGGACCGCGAGCTCCTCGAGCGCGCGGACGAGGTCGCCCGCCGCGCCTACGCGCCGTACTCGCGGTTCGAGGTGGGTGCGGCCGTTCGGGCGCGCGACGGACGTGTGTTGGAGGGCGTGAACGTCGAGAACGCCGCGTATCCGCTCGGGATCTGCGCAGAGCGGACGGCGCTCGCGATGGCGGTCGTCGCGGGCTATCGGCCGGGGGACCTCGAGGCGATCGCGATCACGGCCTCGCCCTGCGGGGGCTGCCGACAGTGGCTGGTCGAGTTCGGTCTCGACCGCGTGGTCTACCGCCGCGCGAACGGCGACGTCGCGGTCGCTGCCCCCGTCGAGCTCCTGCCGGACACGTTCGAGCTGTGAAGTCGGGCTTCGTGGCCGTCGCCGGCCGCCCGAACGTTGGGAAGTCGACGCTCGTGAACGCGCTCTGCGGCGGCAAGGTCGCGATCGTCTCGGATAAACCGCAGACGACACGTCGGCGGATCCTCGGGATCGCGAACGGCGACGACTACCAGCTCGTGCTCGCCGATCTGCCCGGCTTCCAGCGCCCTCGCGACCCGATGACGGAGCGGATGCAGCGGACGGTCGACGCCTCGTTCGACGACGTCGACGCGGTGCTGCTCGTGCTCGACGCCCGGGAGCGGATCGGTGCCGGCGACCGCTTCGTCGCCAACCGCGTCTTCGAGCTCGGCGTGCCGGTCGTGATCGCGCTGAACAAGGTCGACCGGCTCAAGCCCGGCCACATCGCGCAACAGATCCAGAACGCTGCGCGGCTCGGCGAGTTCCACGCGCTCCATCCCGTGAGCGCGAAGACGGGCGACGGCATCGCCGACCTGCGCTCGGAGCTGGTCGAGCTCCTGCCCGAAGGGCCGCTCTACTACCCGGCCGAGCAGCGCAGTGACCTGCCGCTCGAACTGCAGGTTGCTGAGGTCGTCCGCGAGAAAGCGCTCCAGCTCACCCGCGACGAGATCCCGCACGCGCTGTCGGTCGAGGTCGAGGAGATCGAGGACAAGGTCGTCCCAGCGACGATCTTCGTCGAGACGGAGTCGCAGAAGCAGATCGTGGTCGGCAGCGGCGGCCGCGTCGTCAAGGAGATCGGAATGCGGGCGCGACCGGAGGTCGAGCAGCTCGTCGGCCATCCGGTCTTCCTCGAGCTGCGGGTCAAGGTGCGCCCACGCTGGCGTCGCGACGAGGCGTTGCTCGAGCGGCTGGGGATCTAGGTTGCGCGGTCGAGGAGTCGCCGGACGGCGCGGCGCTCGTCGTCGGTGACGTTCGGGTCGGCGAGCCGGAACTCGGCTGCCGCCGGGAGTGCCAGCCGGAGCTCCTCGCGGTCGAAGCGAGGCAGGAACCAGCGCAGCGAGATCCGGCCGAGGCGGCCGCCGCTCGTCGCCGCAATCACCCACGTGAGCGCCACGTCGACGGCCGGGTCGCCGCGTCGCGCGTTCGTCCAGTCGACGACGAACGGCCCGGCGGGCGACAGGATCACGTTCGCGGGATGGAGGTCGAGGTGGAGCAGGCGATCGCCGGGGCCGATCGCGGGCAGTTCCGGAGGCGCCTCGATCTCGTGCAGTTGCCGGTGGAGCGCGGCGAGCAGCGACCCGTGCCGGCGGGCCGTCCACGGGCGTCGCCGCAGTTCGTCGAACATCGTCGGGCCGTCGATGCGGTCGAGAACGAGGGCGTCCGGGGTCAGCTCGAGGACGCGCGGAACCGGATACCCGTGTCGGCGCGCGTGCCTCATGGCGAGCGCCTCCCGCTCGGGATCGCCACCGGCGCGGAAACGGCGCAGGACGCGCCCGTCGCCGAGATCGAAGATCTCGGAGGCGCGGCCGGCCGCGAGGAGCCTCACTTCCTCAGCCGCAGGAGGTACAGATCCTGGCGCGGGTTTCCGCGCGCGCCCTCCGGCTCGAAGTGGAGTAGGTCGAAGCCGCTCGCAAGGCTCTCGCGGACGTACGGCTCCGGAT
>JBKOXJ010000043.1:0-17706 GCA_046724905.1 Actinomycetota bacterium
GCCTCGTCGTGATCCGCGAGCTTGGCCTCGATCCCGCGCGCGTGAATGTCAACGGCGGCGCGATTGCGATCGGCCATCCGCTCGGGATGAGCGGCGCGCGCCTCGTTGTCACGCTGCTGCACGAGCTCAGGCGGCGCGGCGGCCGCTATGGGCTCGCGACCCTCTGCGTCGGCGTCGGCCAGGGGCAGGCGGCGCTGTTCGAACGGCCGTGAGCCTCGTCGAGCGCTACCTCGTACTCGGTTTGCGACTCGGCCGTCACATCGACGGGTTCGTCGACTCGTACTACGGGCCGTCGGAGCTGAGCGAGCGCGTCGACGGCGAGCCGGTCGCCGAGGCGACGGACCTCGTCGCCGAGGCCGACGCGTTGCTCGCGGCCCTGAACGACGACGGCGCCCTCCACGACCACCGGCGCGCCTGGCTCCGCGCCCAGCTCGTCGGGCTCCGCACGGTCGCCGGCAAGCTCGCGGGCGAGCCGGTCTCGTACGTCGACGAGGTCGAGCGCTGCTACGGCGTGCGCCCGCGCCTCGAGCCGGAGGACGTCTTCGCGGCCGCGCACGCGAAGCTCGACGAGCTCCTGCCCGGCCCAGAGCCGCTCGCCGAGCGCTACGAGCGCTGGGTCGCGGCACAGGCTGTCCCCAAGGAGGTGCTCGAGCAGGCGCTCAAGGCGACGGCCGCCGAAGCGAGGCGCCGCGCGCTCGACCTCGTCGGACTCCCCGACGACGAAGAGGTCGAGTTCGAGGTCGTCACGGACGAGCCCTGGCGCGCGTTCAACTACTACCTCGGCGAGCTCCGCAGCAGGATCGCCGTCAACCTCGACGTCCCCGTCGCCGCCAGCGAGCTCTTCCACCTGGTCGCTCACGAGGCCTATCCGGGACACCACACCGAGCAGTCGTGGAAGGAGAGCCGGCTCGTGCGCGACCAGGGACAGCTGGAGGAGACGATCGCGCTCGTCGGGACGCCGTCGGCGCTCGTCGCGGAGGGCATCGCGGAGGTCGGCTTCGAGCTCGTCTCTCGCGACGCCGGCGACGAGTCGGTCGCGCGGATCCTGGCCGACCTAGGCGTGCCATACGACGCCGCCGAGGCGGCGACGGTGCGCGAAGCGCGTCGGCCGCTCCAGCTCGTCGGCGCGAACGTCGCGTACCTGCTGCACGAAGAGGGTGTGTCAGAGGCCGAGGCCCGCGAGTACGCACGGCGCTGGGCCGGCGTCTCCGAGGCTCGAGTCGACCTGCTGATGGCGTTCGGCACCGACCCGGCCTGGCGCGCCTACGTCATCTGCTATGGCGAGGGTCTGCGGCTCTGCCGAAGCTTCGTCGACGGCAACCCCGGGGCGTTCCGGCGCCTGGTGACCGAGCAGGTGACCGTGGACGAGCTCTTGAGCGCCGCGCGGTCCTGATCGCGCCGGGATCATCTTCTCGTAGCCGGTCTCGGCGAGCCCGAACTTCGCCGGGAAGACCGGGCACGTGCGCGGCGTTGAACGGGGTCGTGCGTCCGGTCTGACCGGCCGGCGCCGGGCCGTCATCGATCGACCTGGCCTGCGCGAGGAGGTGTTCACCGCCGCGATCTACACGCGGTAAGACGCACACGCCTCGATAAGGTCCCGAGCATGGCCGTCGCCACCGAGCGCGAGTACGGGCTCTTCATCAACGGCGAGTCCGCCGAAGCGGCCGCCGGGGGTGCGCGCGAGCTGGCCGAGCCGGCGACCGGCGAGGCGCTCGCGCGCGTCGCGACGGCCGGCGAAGAGGACGTCGACCGCGCCGTCGAGGCTGCGCGGGCCGCCCTCATGGGAGCGTGGGGCAAGACGCCGCCGACCGAGCGCTCGCGCCTCCTGCACGCGCTCGCCGATGCGATCCACGCCAACCGCAAGGAACTGGCCGAGCTCGAGGCGCGGAACGTGGGCAAGGCAATCTCGTCGGTCAAGGCGGAGCTCGCGCAGGGGGTCGAGAATTTCCGCTTCTACGCCTCGGCGATCGCCTCGATCGCGGGCCGCTCGAACCCGCTCGGGGGCTCGCTCCTCTTCTACTCGCTGAAGGAGCCGGTCGGAGTCTGCGGCCAGATCGTGCCGTGGAACTACCCGCTGATGATGACGACCTGGAAGCTCGCGCCGGCGCTTGCCGCCGGCTGCACCGTCGTCCTCAAGCCCGACTCGGCGACGCCGCTGACCGCGCTCCGGATGGCCGAGCTGGCGACCGAAGTCGGGATTCCGCCGGGCGTCGTCAACGTCGTCCCGGGGCCGGGCACGACGGTCGGCGCGCACCTCGTCCGGCACCCCGACGTCGACAAGATCGCGTTCACCGGCTCGACGCAGACGGGCGGCGAGATCATGCGGATGGCCTCGGACCCGATCAAGCGGATCACGCTCGAGCTCGGCGGCAAGAGCCCGAACATCGTCTTCGCGGACGCGGAGCTCGACGATGCGATCCCGAGCTCCGTCTGGGCGATCTACTACTCGGCCGGGCAAAGCTGCGAGGCGCGCTCGCGGGTGCTCGTCGAGGCCGGGCTCTACGAGGACTTCGTGGCGAAGTTCGCGGAGCTCGCCGGCAAGCTCAAGGTCGGCGACCCGCTCGACCCGGAGACGCAGATGGGGTCGCTGATCTCGCCGGAGCATCGCGAGAAGGTGCACGGCTTCGTCGAGCTCGGGCGCGACGAGGGCGCCGAGGTCGTCACCGGCGGCGAGCCGGTCGACGGCAAGGGCGCCTTCTATCCGCCGACGGTGCTGGCGAAGGTCGAGAACCGGATGGCGGTCGCGCAAGAGGAGATCTTCGGCCCTGTCGTCACGGTCATCCCCTTCGAGGACGAGCAGGACGCGGTGCGGATTGCGAACGACTCGAAGTACGGCCTGTTCGCGACCGTCTGGACGCAGGACGCCGCCCGCGGGCTCCGGCTCGCCCGGCGGATCCAGGCGGGGACGGTCGGGATCAACATGCCGTACACGGCCTTCCCGGGGATCCCGTTCGGCGGCTACAAACAGTCCGGCTTCGGGCGCGAGCTCGGCCTCGAGACCCTCGACCTCTATCTCGAGACGAAGAGCGTGCTGGCGTCCACGAGCCCGAAGGCGTTCAACCCCTTCGGGCTGTAGCCAACTCCCGCTATCGCTGGGCCGTCCTCGCGGCTGGGACGCTTGCGCAGTCGAGCTTCTCGATCGTCGGGATCGGGCTGCCGGTGCTCGCCCCCGCGCTGCGCGAGCAGTTCGACCTCAGCCTCCCGCAGGTCGGCGTGGTGCTGGGCGCCGAGTGGATCGGCTCGACGGTGACGCTGCTGCCGTGGGGACTGCTCGCCGACCGGTTCGGCGAGCGCTGGACGCTGTCCGGAGGCCTCGCCGTCGGGGGCCTCTGCCTGACGGCGGTCGCGGCGACAGACGACGTCGTCTCGCTCGTCGCCCTGTTGATCCTCGCTGGCGCGTTCGCGGCGAGCGTGAACTCGTCGAGCGGACGGGCCGTGATGGGGTGGTTCGGCACGCACGAGCGCGGGCTCGCGTTGGGGATCCGCCAGACGGCGGTCCCGCTAGGCGGTGCGCTCGCGGCTGTCGCGCTCCCTCGAATCGAGCACGCCGGCGGGATCGACGCCGCGTTCGTGGCGCTCGGCGTCTACAGCCTCGTTGCGGCCGCGGTCGGCGCGCTCGTGATCCGCGACCGCCCGGTCGAAGAGGCTTCAGCGGAAGCGCCGTGGTCGCTGCGCGACACGCGCCTGTGGCTGCTCTGCGCCGCGAGCGGCTTCTACGTGCTGGCGCAGCTCTCCGTGATCGGCTTCGTCGTGCTGTACCTGCACGACGAGCGAGGCTGGTCCGACAGTGCGGCCGCCGCGGTGCTCGCGGCGATTCAGGTGCTCGCGATCGCGATGCGGATCGGGGCGGGCGCCTGGTCGGACCGGCTCGGCGCGCGAATCCCGGCCCTGCGCTGGATCGGTCTCGCCACCTTCGCCGCTCTGGGGTTCGTGGCGGCGGTGCTCCACGGCCCCGTCGACGTCGTCGTGATCGGGTTCGTCGCAGCCGGCACGCTGTCGATGGGGTGGAACGGGCTCTCGTTCGCCGCGGCCGCGGAACTCGCCGGGCGCGCCCGCGCCGGCGCTGCGATCGGCGTCCAGCAGACGACGCTCGGCCTCTTCGGGCTCATCGCGCCCATCGCCTTCGCCGCGACGGTGTCGGCGACCTCGTGGCAGGCCGCCTTCGCGGTCGCGGCGGTGTGCCCGCTCGTCGGCTGGGTCGTGCTCGGGAGGATCGCGGAGGTGCGCAGCGGGTAAGGGGCCCACATGCGCCTCTATCCCGAGCTCGCCGGACCTCGCCTGCAGACGCTCGCGCGCGACGTCGCGCTCGTGCTCTCGCTCGTCCTCTTCGCGTTCATCGGCCTTCGCGTGCACGACGCCGTCGACCGGCTCGCCGTGCTGGGCGAAGGCGTGCACGAGGCCGGCAGTTCCATCCAGGGCGGGTTCGACGCGGCTGCCGACGCGGCGGACAAGACGCCGATCGTCGGAGGGCCGGTCGCCGACGCGCTCCGTGGCGCGGGCGAGGGATCCGGCGGGGAGCTGGCCGACCTCGGCACGCGCGGCGAGGAGAACGTGCACAAGCTCGCGAACCTGCTCGGCCTGCTCGTGTTCGGCCTGCCCGCCGCCGTGCTGCTCATCTGGTACCTCCCGACGCGCCTGGGGCAAGTGCGCCGCCTGACCGACGCCTCCCAGGTGCTCGGCGAGCATGACTCCCTCGACCGCCGGCGAGTCGTCGCCATGCGCGCGGCCTTCTCGCTCCCGTACGGGCAGTTGCTGCAGCACACGCACGACCCGCTTGGCGACCTGGCAGCCGAGCGGTACGACCCGCTCGTCGCGGCGGCGCTCGAGGCCGAGGGGTTGCGCGCTCGACCTACTTCTTGAGCGTCAGCGCGGCCCCGAGGGCGAGCAGCGCGATCCCGAGCACGCGCGGCCACGAAAGCGGGATCCGGTCGGGCCCGAAGAAGCCGAAGCGGTCGACGACGGCCGCGGTCGCGAGGTTGCCGGCCGTGATGATCCCGATCGTCGCCGTCGTCCCGATCCGAGGCGAGGCGAACGTGATCCCGAGGATGATGATCGCGCCCATCGCGGCGGCGAGCCACAGCCACGGCGGCGCGTGGGCCGCCTGGACGTACCCGTCGAGGCTCCGTCGTGCGACGACGAGAAGGGCAGCCGCGAGGAGCGCGGTCAGCAGCGTTGCGAACGCGAAGGCCTCGAGCGTCCCGACGCGCTCGCCGAACCGTCCCATCAGCGCGGCCTGAATCGCGCCGGCGAGCCCTCCGGCGATCGTGAGGCCCACCGCGAGCGCCGTTCCTCCTGAGACGCTCATGCAGGGCGAAGCTACTAGGCTCCGCGAGTCGACCGAGGAGAGAGCGAATGATCCGAGCCTTCGTCGTCTACGAGGCCGAGCCGGACGCGGAGCGGTTCGAGCAGCACGCCGAGCTCTGCCGGCGCGTTCCGGGCGCCACCTTCCGGCACGGGAAGGTGTTCGGCGCGCCGATGGGCGAGCCGAAGTTCCGCTACTACGCGGAGTGGGAGTTCCCCGACATGGACGCGTTCAAGGCCACGGCGCGCACCGACGAGTTCATGGCGACCGGCAAGGACGCGATGGAGATGGGCGTGCCGTTCCACGTCCACTTCGCGGAGGTCGAATGAGCGAGACGAGCGTGGTGGAGCAGGCCGTGCTCGGCACGATCGGGCGCACGCCGCTGGTGCGTCTCGAGCGGCTCGTCGAGCCGGACATGGCCGAGGTGTGGGTCAAGCTGGAGGCGGCGAATCCCACCGGTTCGTACAAGGACCGGATGGGGCTCGCGATGATCCAGGGGGCGGAGCGGGCCGGACGGCTGCGGCCCGGCCAGACCGTGGTCGAGTACACCGGCGGCAGCACGGGCTCGTCGCTGGCCCTCGTCTGCGCGCTCAAGGGCTATCCGCTCCGGATCGTGACCTCCGATGCCTTCGCCGCGGAGAAGCTCAGCACGATGCGGGCCTTCGGCGCCCAGCTTGAGGTGATCGAGAGCCCCGAGGGGATCACTCCTGAGCTGATTCCGCGCATGATGGCGCGCGCTGCCGAGCTGATCGAGGAGCTCGGCGGGTACGGGACCGACCAGTTTCGGAACACGGACATGATCGAGGGGTACGGGAGCCTCGGGCGAGAGCTGCTCGAGCAGCTCGACGGGCGGCTGGACGCGTTCTGCGCCTACGTCGGCACGGCGGGCTGCTTCGTCGGGACGGCGCGCGAGCTGCGGTCGGCGCTGCCGGAGCTCCACCGCGTGGTCGTCGAGCCGGCCGAGTCGCCCGCGATCTCCGAGGCGCGTTCCGGCACGCACAGAATCGAAGGTGGCGGCGCCGGCTTCTGGCCTCCGCTGCTCGAGCCCAACGACTTCGACGAGGTGATGACGGTCTCCACGGAGGACGCGGTCGCGATGGCGCGCAGGGCGGCCCGGGAGGACGGCGTCTTCTCCGGTCCGTCGACGGGTGCGAACCTCGTCGTCGCGCTCGAGCTCGCGCGCCGGCTCGGACCGGGCCGCCGGGTCGCCACCGTGCAGGTCGACTCGGGACTGAAGTACCTCGCAGGCGACCTCTACGGCTGACGGATGGCTGAGACGCACCCGCAGCCCCGTGACCCGGCCGAGCTCGGCTTCGAGAAGATCGTCTACGAGAAGGCGCCGCCCCGGGCGACGATCACGCTGAACCGGCCGGAGGTGTTGAACGCCTTCGACTTCCAGCTGCTGCGGGAGCTGGCGCGGGCCTGCGAGGACGCCTCCTGGGACGACGAGCTGCGCGTCGTCGTCCTGACCGGCGCGGGACGCGCGTTCTGCGTCGGCGCCGACCTCAAGTCGTGGTCGGAGGAGTACCTCGGCAAGCCGCCCGAGTACTGGAAGTGGTTCGGCGCGTTCAAGGACGCGCACGACCGGCTGCGCGAGATCGGAAAGCCCACGCTCGCGCGCATCAACGGGATCTGCGTCGGCGGCGGCAACGAGCTGCAGATGGCCTGCGACCTGGCCGTGATGGTCGACGACGCCTTCATCCGGCACGTCGGGCCTGAACACGGCTCCGTGCCGGCGGGCGGCGCGACCCAGTGGCTGACGATCATGGTCGGCGACCGACGCGCCCGCGAGATCGTGCTGCTCTGCAACGAGATCCCGGCGGCGCAGGCGGAGGAGTGGGGGCTGGTCAACTGGATCGTCCCCGCGGCCGCGCTGGACGCGAAGGTCGACGAGGTCGTCGAGAGCCTCGCGCGGAAGCTCCCGCAGACGACGCGTTACGCGAAGCAGCACCTGAACTTCTGGAAGGACCTCGCCTGGCACGAGACGATCAACCACGCGCGCGACTGGCTCGCGCTCTCGATGGCGACCGACGAGCCCCAAGAGGCGGTTCGGCGGTTCGTGGAGAAGCGCGAACGATGAGGCGGTTCCGGACATGTCAGGGGTCAGACCCCGGCCACGTCTCGGAGGGGCCCCACGCGTCCGAGCAAACAGGCGTCGCCGCGCCACACCGCGCGACTCGTTCGGCCATGTCAGGGGTCAGACCCCCGACATGGCCGGTCTGGCGATGACCGACGAGCTCGTCCTCGTCGAACGCGACGAGCCGATCGCCGTCGTGCTCCTCAACCGGCCGCAGCAGCTGAACGCGCTCTCGGACGAGCTCATGGACCGGCTCGTCTCCGCTCTGCAGGAGCTCGACGGCGACGAGGCGATCCGATGCGTCGTCCTCGGTGGTTCCGAAGGCGCCTTCGCGGCTGGGGCCGACATCGGCGAGCTCGCCTCCGCTTCGGCGATCGAGCTCTACTACGCACGCCGCGTCGAGCGATGGGATGCGATCCGGAACCTCTGGACGCCGCTGGTCGCGGCCGTCTCGGGCTTCTGCCTCGGCGGCGGCTGCGAGCTCGCGCTGTCGTGCGACCTGATCGTCGCGTCCGATAGCGCCCGCTTTGGCCAGCCCGAGACAGGACTCGGGATCATTCCAGGCGCCGGGGGAACGCAGCGCTTCACGCGCGCGGTCGGCAAGGCCGTCGCTATGGACGTGATCCTTTCGGGCCGGACGCTGAGCGCGCAGGAGGCGCTCGCGGCGGGGCTTGTGGCCCGGGTGGTCGCCCGCGAGGCCTGGCTCGACGAGGCGAAGCGGGTGGCGCGGGAGATCGCCGCGCGCGGCCCGGTCGCGACGCGCCTCGCCAAGGAGGCAGTCGACCGCTCGTACGAAGCGCCCCTGTCGCTCGGGCTCGAGTACGAGCGGCGCCTGCTCTACCTGGCGTTCGCGTCCGAGGATGCGCGCGAAGGCCTACAGGCGTTCATCGACAAGCGCAAGCCCGACTTCAAAGGACGGTAGCGATGCCCAACGTGGACGAGCTTCTTGCCGGCGCCCGCGACGCGATGACGGTCAAGCGCGTCTTCGGCGAGCCGATCGAGCGGAACGGTGTGACGGTCGTCCCCGCGGCGGTCGTGCGCGGAGGCGGCGGAGGAGGCGGCGATTCCGAGAACAACGGCGGCGGCGGCTTTGGCCTTGTGGCCAAGCCGGTCGGCGTGTACGTGATCCGCGGCGACGATGTGCACTGGCAGCCTACAGCCGACCCGGCGCGCGGCTGGCAGATCGTGGCCGGCCTGGGCGTCCTCGCAGCGTGGGCGGTGGCGCGCAGAGTGCTCACCCGCTAGGCGTTGTCGCCCAGATGGCGACGATCACCCGCTTCCTCGATCCGCCCCGACTGCGCACGCTCGAGACGGAGAGCGACCGCCGCGCGACGTGGCTCGAGCTCTTCTTCGACCTTGTCTTCGTCGCCGCGGTCGCGGAGCTCGGCATCGCCTTCGGCGGCGAGCCCACCGCGGTCGGCTTCCTCAAGTACGCCGCCCTCTTCGCCCCGGTCTGGTGGGCCTGGGCCGGGTTCACGTTCTACGCGAACCGGTTCGACACCGACGACCTCCTCTACCGCCTCCTCGTCCTGGTCGGGATGTTCGCCGTGGCCGCGTTGGCGACGACGGTGCCGGACGCGTTCCACGGGCAGTCGGGCGGGTTTCCGGTCGCGTACGCGTCGGTGCGCATCGTGCTGCTCGTGCTGTACGCGCGGGCGATCCGCTACGTGCCGGAAGCCCGTCGGCTCGCTGTCCTTTATTTCAGCGCCTTTGCGGTGGCTGCCTGCCTCTGGCTTGGCTCCCTCGCCTTCACGGAGCCGGCCCGCTACCTGGTCTGGGCTCTCGCCCTCGCGATCGAGCTTGCAGCGCCGATCTTCGGCTGGCGGCTGATCCCGCGCGCACCGATCGACGTCACCCACGTCCCCGAACGCTTCGGGCTGCTGACGATCATCGTGCTCGGTGAGTCGGTGCTCGCGGTCGTGATCGGAGTGCGCAACGTCAGCTGGGACCTATCGTCCGGGGTCGCCGCCGCGGGAGGCTTCCTCGCCGCAGCCGCGATCTGGTGGATCTACTTCGACTTCCTCGATGCGTCGATGGTGCGCCGGAGCATCTTTTCGGGGCTCGTCTTCACCTACGCGCACTTTCCCGTCGTGGTCGGGATCGCTGCGATGGGCGTCGGAGTCAAGCTCGCGATCCTGTCCGCGGGGGAGGGGACGAAGTACGACCATTCCGGTTGGGTATTTGCCCTGGGGGTCGCGATCTGCATGGCCGCGCTCGCGGCGATCCAGCTTGCGACGCCGCCGGCCGTCTTCGACACGGACGTGGTTCTTCGGCTGGCGACCGCGGTGTTCGCGGCGGTCCTGGCCGGGCTCTCGAGCCTCGTCTCGCCGCTAGTCGTCGTCTGGCTGGGAACGGCCGCGCTCGCGGCGCAGGTCCTCGTCGAGCTCTCGGGCCACGAGGCCCATCTGGCCCGTTAGGCAGGGAGTTCGACCGGAACGAGCTCGACCGCGACCGTGCGGCCGCCGCGGACGATCGTGACCGGCACCTTCTCGCCGATCAGCTCGGCGGTCATGAGCCGGGTCATGTCGTCCATGGTCTCGACCGGCGTGCCGGCGAGCTCGACGATCAGATCCTCGGGACGGAGGCCTGCGCGCGCGGCGGCGCTGCCCTCGACGACCTCCACGACCTCGACGGCGGCCTCGCGACCAAGCGTGGCGGCGAGCCGCGGAGGCAGCGGCCGTGAGCCCCCGGCGAAGCCGACGTAGGCGCGGCGGAAACGGCCCTCGGTCATGAGCGCGGCGACGATCTTGCGCGTCGCCGAGTTGATCGGGACCGCGAGCCCGAGTCCCACGCCGGCCACCGCGGTGTTGATCCCGACGACGCGGCCGAGCCCGTCGGCGAGAGCCCCTCCGGAGTTGCCCGGGTTGAGCGCGGCGTCGGTCTGGATCACGTTCTCGACGATCCGTGTCATGGACCCCGCCCGCGTCGGGAGCGACCGCCCCAGAGCGGAGACGACCCCGGCCGTGACCGATCCGCCGAACCCGTGTGGATTCCCGATCGCGACGACGAGCTGGCCCACCCGGAGGTGCTCGGCGTCGCCGAGCTCGGCCGGCGACAGACCCCGAGCGTCCGAGCGAAGGACGGCGAGGTCGGAGAGCGGATCGGCGCCGACGACTTCGACCTCGTGGTCGTTCCCGTCCGCGAACGACGCCCGACTCGGCCCGGACGAGCGGGCGATCACGTGCGCGGAGGTCAGCATGAAGCCGTCCGGCGTGATCACGACGCCCGACCCGCCGCCGTCGAGGACGCGTCCTCCGCGGACGCGCCGCGAGACGCGCAGGTTCGCGACCGACGGCGAGAGCCGCTCGGCCACGCCCGTGACGACGCGCGAGTAGGCGTCGAGCGCCTCGGCGTCCGGCAGTTCGGCACGTGCGGAGTCGGGGCGCTCAGGCCCGAGGATGGCGTCGACGAACGTCAGGTCGGCCATGCCGCAAACGTAGCTCGCGGCCTGCTGTCTGCGTCGGCCAGCTCCCCCACGCCCAATGGGGGTTGAGCGAGAACCCCTAAAGTCACGCTAGCCGGTCCGGGCGCACGACTGTGTCGCGGAAATGCGCCAAGATTGCGCCGGTTCCCGGCGGCGGAGAGGAGCGGAAATGCCAGAGGTCGAGATGAGTCGCGAGGGCGCGGTCCTGACGATCACGCTCAACCGGCCTGACGTTCTGAACGCACTCAACTCGGCGACGCACGCGGCCCTCGCAGCGGCGCTGAAGGACGCGCGCGACTCCGCGGTGCGAGCGGTGGTGCTGACCGGCGCGGGGCGCGGGTTCTGCGTCGGCCAGGACTTGACCGCGTTCCGCGAGGCGCCGGACGACATCGCCGACCGGCTGCGCGCGCAGTACCACCCCAACATCCTGGCGATCCGTGCACTCGAGAAGCCGGTGATCGCGGCCGTCAACGGTGCCGCTGCGGGCGCCGGTCTCTCCCTCGCGTGTGCGTGCGACCTGCGGATTGCGTCGGACGCGGCCACGTTCGTTCCGGCCTTCATCAACATCGGCCTTGTTCCCGACTCCGGCGGCACCTACTTCGTTCAGCGGCTACTCGGCCCGGCGCGCGCGTTCGAGTGGCTCGCCGGCGGCCGGCGACTGTCGGCTCAGGAGGCGCTCGAGTGGCGTCTCGTGTCCGAGGTCGTCGAGGCCGACCGGTTCGCTGACCGGGTCGCCGAGCTCGCCACCGAGTGGGCTCGGCTCCCGACCCGCGGTGTCGCGATGACGAAGCGTCTGCTCGACCACGCTCCGACGGCGACGCTCGAAGGGCAGCTCGAGCGGGAGGCCCAGCTTCAGTCGGCGGCGACGAAGAGCGCGGACTTCGTCGAAGGCGTCGCCGCCTTCCTCGAGAAGCGCGAGCCGACCTTTGTCGGGAGTTAGCGCGGCGTCAGCGCGGCTTCAGCTCGACCGTGAGGTCGCAATCGAGCGCGTCGGCGATGCGCAGGAGCGTGTCGATCCGCGGTGGCCGCCCGCCGCGCTCGAGCCGCGCGATCGCCGACTGCGTCGTCCCCGTACGCTCGGCGAGCTCGCGCTGCGAGAGCCCGAGCGCCCCACGTCGGGCTGCGACATCGTCGGCAATCTGCGCGAACAGGTACCCCCCTTCCGGTTGAAGGGCCTTCTCGGCCCGCTCACGGAGTCGCTCGATCGCGGTCTGTCGCTGCGGCCTGGTCATCGCAGGTCTGCTATAGCCTAGCACGGCCTTTACCCCGTCCTCATGGCGCGGACCTACGATCCGGCCATGCGCCTCGGGGTCGTCGGCGCCGCAGTGCTGCTCGCGTGCGTCGCGGTTGGATCCACGCAGGCGAACCACTCGCCGTTCCTTGGCCCGCAGATCTACTCGATTCGTGTCGACGGAATGGATCGACGCAACCTCAGCCAAGGACGAGGCTGGGACGACCGCCTGGCGCGTTCGCCCGACGGCCGCCGCCTCGCCTTCGTGCGCTGGCGTCCCGAAGGCCTTCGTGGAGACGGCACCGCGGCCTTGTCGCTATGAACGCTGACGGAAGCGGTGAGCGCCAGCTGCTGACAGACCCGACTGCCCGCTGTCAGTACTGTCTCGGAAAGCCCGCCTGGTCGCCGGACGGCACGCGGCTCGCGCTGATACGCGCGGGGCCGGAGAGCGGGCTGTGGATCGTCGACGCCGACACGGGTCGCGCCAACCGTTTGACCGAATACACGACCATGGATCTCGCCGGAACGCCGCCGTCGTGGAGCCCGGACGGCAACTGGATCGCATTCCACTACGCCGATCCGTCGACTTGCCTTCCCGGCTACTTCAAGTGCGCGACCTGGTCCGTTCGCGTCATTCGCGCGGACGGAACCGGCCTCCGCGTCGTCGCCACGAAGGCGGCAGAGCCGCGCTGGTCTCCAACCGGAAGCTGGATCGCCTACCGGATCACCGACGGCGGCGAATCGCTCGGCCTCGGCGCGGTCCGCCCGGACGGGCGCTTGAGCCGGCGCGTGTACCCACCGCAACCGCGGATCTCGGGTGTCGGCGCGTTCCGCTGGTCTCCCGACGGCCGTCCGCTCGTGTTCGTCGCGTCCTCCCGCACTGTGCTCGTTGCGCGTCCCGATCGACGCGGGGTCGACCGGACGCGGCTGATCGGGTTTCCGGTCGAGGGCTTCTTCGAGTGGTCGCCGGACCGCCGCCGGATCGCTGCGATCTGGTCACCGAACTCGTCGACGTCGACTCAGGTCTGGGTGCAGGGCGCCGACGGGCAGAAGCGCCGGAGCGTCACCGACGAGCACCACGAGAGCGAGATCCCGGGCGGTCCTTTCCTGCGCGACGTCGCCTGGTCGCGCGACGGTTCGCGCCTCTTTTACGTCTACTGACCGAGCGCCGCGAGGATCTCGTCCGCCTCGGGGAAACGCGCTTCGACCTGCTTCGAGAAGACGATCTCGCCGTCGGCCACGACGTCGAACTGCCCCTTCCCGCCTGCCACGATCGTGGCGCTGTGCTGCGTCCGCCGTTCGATCTCGGCCGCGAGACTCGCGGCCCGCTCGTCGTAGCCGTGTCAGACGGGGCAGTAGAGGATCTCGATCGTCATCAGATCGTCTTGAACTGCTCGAAGGGCTGCCGACACGCTTCGCAGTAGCGCAGCGAGCGACACGGGGTCGGGCCGAAGATGTTCTCGAGCCGCGTCTCGGTGGAGCCGCAGTAGGGGCAGCGGAACGCCCGCGACTGCAGCTGGACGAGCTGCGGCGGCGCGGCGCCCCGAGGCGCGGGCGGTGCGAAGCCCGACGCGCGTAGCTTCTCGCGGCCCTCGGGGGTGATGCGGTCAGTCGACCACGAGTCGTCGAGCACCACCTCGATCTCGGGCTCGGCGCCGAGGTCGCGGATCTTGGCCGCCATCTGGTCGCACATGACCTCGAGTGCCGGACAGCCGAGGAACGTCGGCGTGAACTCCACTCGGACCCGCCCCTTCTCGACCTCGACGTCGCGGACGACACCGAGCTCGACGAGCGAGATCACCGGGATCTCCGGATCCGCGATCTCGGCGAGCGCGCCCCACACCCGCTCGGCGGTTACCACGTCGCCCCCGCCACCGAGCGCCGCACCTCGGTCATCTCTTCCCAGAGCCCGGTGAACTCGGGGAGGTGCTCGCCACGCTGGTCGACCAGCGGCCGCAGCTCCTCCACGGCAGCGGCGAACCGCGCCTCGTCCTGCAAGCGGTCGCGCCACATCTGTGCGTGCATCCGGTGGTACGTCTCCTCGCGGTCGATCTTCGCGGCCAGGCCGGCGACGTCAGGGTCGTCGGACTCCATCAACGCCTTGATCCGCCGCTCGTCAGCCTGCTCGTAGAGGTAGTGGCGCGCAATCGTCTTCGCCCAGTCGGGAACGAGCCGGAGCTCGACGAGGACGCAGCAGCGGTACTCCTCGGGCGACCGGTCGAACGCGAGCTCGTCGGCGGAAGCGCCGAGCTCACGACCGGCGAGCTCGTACAGCGCCCGCGCATGCCCGATCTCGTTCTGGGCGATCGACGAGAAGGCGACGTCCTCCTCGAGGAACGGCGCGATGCCGGTCCACTCAGAGTTACGCCAGCCGAGCACGAGCTCGTCGTCAGCGATCTCGAGCAGTGCCTGCGCGTTCACGCGCCTGAGCACGGGGGAAACCATGTTTCCCCCGTGAGCCCCTTTCTTCGCGTTCGCGGCGAGACAGCCGCGGGATGGCTCCCGCCGGGCAAAGCCCGGCTCCGCCCGCGAATCGCGGTCGCCCTAGTCGCGTGAAGCGACATGTGTCCCGGCTCGTTGCCGTGCTTTGGCCAGCTTCTCCTTCAGGGAATAGCCGTCGACGCGGTGGTAGTTGCGCCCGAGCTGGTCGGCGAAGTCGTCGATCTCGTGAACCGCGTCGCGCGGCACGACCCAGAGCGCGGTCGACTCGCCGCGCCGGCCGAACTCCTCCCGCGCGTACCAGTCGGCGAAAACTGCGTCGGGCGCCTCCACCGACCCCGCGTGCTGGAACGGTTGACCCTTCCGCTCCTGGCGGAAGACTTCCCAGATCATGCGGCCTCGGCCAAGACGACCTGTCGCACCCACGCGGTCTCCTCGCGGGTCGTCCGGCGCAGCTCCAGCCGCTCCGCCGTCTTCGGCCCGTGGCCGGTCACGACGTGCTTCAGCTCGTCCCAGTCGGGCTCGGTGAACTCCCATACGCCGTCGTCGCGCTTGCGCAGCTTCGGGTCGGGGACCGTCAGCCCCAGCTCCCAGATCTGCGGCACGTAGCCGTCGAGGAACTGCTGGCGCGCCTCCTCGTTCCCCTGGCTCTTGATCCGCGACTGGTACATCGGGTCCTCGTCCTTCGGGATCGGGTTCCCGTGGAACTGCATCAGCGGCCCCCACCAGCGGTCGAGCGCCTCCTGCACGAGCTCCCGCTGCTCGTCGCTGCCGTTCATCATCGTCAGCACGACGTCGCGGCCGTGCAGGATGTGGAACGACTCCTCCCAGCAGATCTTCTTCATGATCCGCGCGTACGGCGCGTACGAGCACTTGAGCAGCGCCTTCTGCGAGATGATCGCCGCCGCGTCGACGAGCCACGCGATCACGCCCACGTCGCCCCAGGTCTTCGTCGGGTAGTGAAAGACGTTGTGGAACTTCGATTTGCCCGAGATCAGGTCGGCGAGGCACTGCTCGCGCGGCTTCCCGAGGTCCTCGACGACGCGGTAGATCAGCTGCGAGTGGCCGACCTCGTCCTGCACCTTCGCGGTGAGCGCGAGCTTCCGCTGGAGCGTCGGCGCGCGCAGGATCCACTCGCGCTCCGGGAGGACGCCCATCAGCTCCGAGTTGCCGTGCATCTCGATGAACTTGATCAGCTTCGCCCGGTAGTCGTCGGGCATCCAGTCGCTCGTTTCGACCTGGCCTCCAGACTGGACGTACTCGAGAAACTCCTGCTCTCGCGCGGTCACGGCTCTCCTCTCGACCCTAACGATCGTTAGGGTACCCCACGTGGGCACCAGACGAAACGAGCTCACGCGCCAGGCGGCCCGGCTCTTCGCCGAGAAGGGCTACCACGGCACCTCGATCGGCGACCTCGCGCAGGCGATGGGTGTCCAGAAGGGCTCGCTCTACGCGCACATCTCCTCGAAGGAGGACCTGCTCTACGAGACGATGCGCGAAGGCGCGGTGGCCTTCCACGCGGCACTCGACGCCGTGCCGGACGATCTGCCTCCGACGGAGAAGATCCGGCTCGCGCTGCGCGGGCACCTCCGCGTCGTCGCCGAGCAGCTCGATGTCGCGACCGTGTTCGTGCGGGAGTGGCGCTACCTCGAGGGCGAGCGGCGGGAGGAGATCCTCGCCGAGCGCCGGCGGTACGAGGAGCGGTTCCGGGCACTGTTCCGCGAGGGCCGCGAGCTCGGCGCGCTCCGCACCGATCTCGACGAGGGTTCCGCGGTGCTGCTCACGCTCTCGGCGGCGAACTGGGCGTACACCTGGCTGCATCCCGGCTACGACACGGACGAGCTCGCCGACCGCTTCTTCGTCCTGCTCCTGGACGGCATTCGCGGCTACGCGACGCCGTCGTAGCGCCCACCACACTCGGCCCAAGCTCGCAAGTAACAAGTTGTTACTTGATAAGGAAGGTGATGTCCTACTCCCGGCGTCGCGGATCATCCGCTGCGCGATACGTGATTGCTTCGAGCTGCCGGCCCTCGGGGTCGCGGAAGAAGAGGCCGACGGCGATTCCATGGTCGCGCTCCTCCCACTCGATCCCGGCCTCGTCGAGGCGGCGCCTGAGCTGCGCGCGCTCTTCCTCGGAGACGCGGATGGCGACGTGGAAGCCGGGGCCGCCGGTCTCGTGGAGCGCGAATCCGGTCGGGCCCACGTACGCCATCACCGGATGGCCCTCGCTCTTCACGACGCGCGCGCCCAGCACCCGCTGGTAGAAGCGCGCGACCGCGTCGGGGTCGTCGCTCTCGAACGCGACGTGGTCGATCCGCGCCATGCGCGGCCAGATACCCGCCTAGGGCTCTAGGTACGCGCAGCGGCGGCCGTCGAGCGGGAGCGGCGAGCGCCCGAGCTTGACCACCCGGTAGTCGCGCCCGTTGAGCTCGAGCTCGGCCCCGACCTCCGGCGCCGGGCCCTCCTCCTCGACCAGGCGATACGAGGCGCCGGCGCGCAGGAAGAGGACGTGCGCGGACTCGGGCTCGGGCTCCGGCTCCGGCTCGATCTCCTCGACGGCGTCGGCTTCGAGCTGCTCGAGACGCGTCCGGAGCGACGCGGCCTCGAGACGGGCCGAAGCCAGCTCGGTGCGCGCCTCGTCGAGGACCGACCGCACCCGATCGAACTCGTGCCGGTCGCCGGCGTCCGAAGTCTCGAGCTCCGCAATCCGCGCGCGCAGCTCCTCGGACTCAGCCCTGGCCTGCTCGAGCTCCGTCCGCGACTCGTCCTCGAGTTGCTGTGCCTGTCGGCGAGCCTCGTCGAGCGTCCGCTTCACGTCGACCAGCTCCTCCTCGACCGCGACCGTCGCCTCGCGTGACTCCGAGACGCGCGCCTCGAGGTCGGCGCGCTCGGCGCGGACCGACTCGAGCTCGACCCGTGTCCGGGCCAGCTCCTCCTCCGCCTCGGCGCGTGCCCCCTGCGTCTCGGCCAGTCGCCGGTCGAGCCGCTCGAGCTCGGCGGTGTGCTCCGCGAGGCCGACGGTCTGCGCGGAGAGCTGCTCGCGGGTCTCGGCGAGCTTCTCGCTCTCCGCGCTCACCAGGGCGATCGCCTCGACGAGCTGGACGCCGCGCTCGGACATCTGCTCGAGCACGCGGCCAAGCTGCTCTTCGGCGGTGCGGCAGGTCTCCTGGAGCTCGACGAGCCGCTCGTCGCGCTCCTCGAGCTCAGCGGTGTGCGCGGTCAGCTGTTCGGCC
>JBKOXJ010000066.1:0-6492 GCA_046724905.1 Actinomycetota bacterium
GCCGGCAGATCAACAGCCGACTGCTCGGACAGGTCCGATGGTTACCGTGGAGATTCATCCGGTGTCCTCCTTGGGACCGGTGGCTTCTGACACCCCCAGCCTCCAGGGAGGCCCGGATGAACAACGTTCTTAGGAGCTACATTAGGCCGGCATTGAGGCGACGTCAGGCCGGCGCCGTCTTGCGCATCTCCTGGAGCCTAGGACTCAACTGGGCGACCATGGCAAGGTTCTTCTTGCGCTCGTAGCGCTCGAGCGCCTGCTCGAGCGCGGCGGCGGCGGCGTCGGGACGGTCGGCAGCCGCGAGCACCTCGGCGAGGTCACGGAGCGCGTCGCCCTGGTAGTTGAGTCCGTCTGTCCGCTCGGCGATCTTGACCGCCTCGCGGGCGAGCGCGTCGGCTTCGGCGTGCTTGCCGCGAGAGGCGTGGACGCGCGCCTGCACCTGGCGCCACGTTGCCTGCCCAAGCACGTTCTGGCGAACTTCCAGCTCGCGCGCGAGCCGTGCGTACCGCTCGGCGTCGGCGTATTGATCGAGCGCGCAGAGCTCGCGACCGAGCATCGGCGCGACCGAAGACAGGTAGAACCGCTGGTCGAGCTCTTTGAGCAGGTCGCAAAACGGTTGGAGGTAGTCGACCGCCGCCTCGTGGTCGCCCTCAAGCGATGCGATCTCCGCGGGCAGCCACTCGGCCATGTTCGTTCCGGTCAGCTCGCGCTCGCGCTCTCTCGCCTGCTGTGCAAGCGGCCACGCTTCCTCGAACCGGCCGAGCATGGCGAGCAGCCAGGCCCGCACGGCCAACGGACCGGGTCGCGAGTTCTCGGGCAGGAGCCCTTCGAGCGTCTGCAGCGCCTCGTCCGCCGGCCTCGAGCCGGACGCGATTGCCAGCTCGTGCATGACCGGCGTCGAGTACTCGCCGGCAAGCCGGGCATGCCGGCGCGCCTGCTCGGCCGCCTCGGCCCAATCGTCCCAGCGGCCGCGGAAGTTGGCGACGCCGTCGCCGAGCGCGGACCAAACGTGCACGAGCCCGGCGTGGTCACGGGCGTTCTCGAGGAGAGTGAGCGCCTTGCGTGCCTGGGTTTCCAGCTCGTCGACGGACGGATCAGGGACATACCACGAGCGGTGGAACGCCTCGGCGGCACGAGCGAGCGCCTCGCCCGTCTCGTCTCCTTCCCGCTGTGCCCGCTCGGCGGCGGCGCGAGCGATCGCGGCTGCCTCTTGAGCATCGGGCCAGACCGCTCTCGCCAGGTCGAGCTCGAGGTGGACATCGAGCCGGAAGGGGCTCGTCAGCTCGAGCGCGCGGCGGAGGAGTCCGGCAGCGGCCGGCCCGTCTCCCCGCCAGAACGCTCGCCGACCGGCGGCGGCGAGGCGCTCGCCCGCACGCTCGGCGAGCTCCGGAGCCGCCTGTCCGAGCTCCTGCCTGTAGTGAGCCGCCTGCTCGAGGTGGTAGCCGAGGATCTCGTCCAGCTCGACCAGGTTCCGGCCCCGCTCTTCGAGCCAACCGGCGAAGCGCTGGTGTAGGTCGGCTCGGGTTGCCTTTGGGAGGGCGTCGTAAGCGGCATCGCGGATCAAGAGATGACGGAAGCGGAACGCATCCTCGGCAAGAAGCAGTGGCTTGTCGGGTCGGATCAGCTGCTTGCGAACGAGGGAGGCGAGGCGCGGCGTCACCTGACTGTCCTCCGAGAGCGCCTGCACCGATCCGCGGTGGAAGATCTCGCCCTCGACCGAGCCGCGCTCGAGCACGGAACGCTCCGCGATCTGGAGCTGGTCGAGACGCGCGGCAAGAAGCGCTTGCAGGGTCGGCGGGACGGCGACCTCGCCCTCGGTCTCCGCAGCCATCGCCACCATCTCCGTGACGAACAGAGGATTCCCGCCGGCGGCGAAGACGATCCTCTGGCGCATGTCGGCTGTGAGCCTCTCGGGGATCAGCTCGTCGACGTCTGCTTCTGGCAGCGGCCCGAGCCGGAGCGCCACCGGCCACTCCGGGCGCCGCTCCGCGAGCTCGGGCCGGGCGAGGCAGAGGAGCAGGATCGGCGCACTGCTCGAGAGCAGGGCGACGTGCTCGACCAAGTCGAGGAAGGTCTCCTCGCCCCACTGGATGTCGTCGAACAGGCAGACGAGCGGCGCCTGCTCCTCAAGCAGCTTGCGGAAGGCCCAGGCGATCTCCTCGGCCGAGGTGGCCTGCTCGGTCTCCCCGAGCACGGAGCGAAGCGAGGCCGCGGCCGCAGGATCTGAGGGCAAGGCCTCCAGCTGCTTCAGCACCTCGACCACCGGCCAATAGGTGATCCCCTCGCCGTAGGGAAGGCAGCGGCCGCCGACGCTCCGTGCCTCGACCGAGGAGAGCAGCTCGGCCGTCAACCGCGACTTCCCGACGCCGGCATCGCCGACCACCGTCACGAGCTGGCAGCGTTGCTCTTCGCACACCTGCTGCCAGGCTTGCTGCAGCGTCTCGAGTTCCCCCGCCCGGCCGACGAAGGGAGCCTCGTGCCGGCGCGCGGCCGCCTCGTGGACGGAGACGAGCCGGTATGCCGGCACGGGTTCTCCCTTCCCCTTCAGCTCGAGCAGCCCGAGCGCTTCGACCTCGACCGCCTCGCCGACGAGCGCGAGCGTCTCTTCGCCGATCAGGATCTCGCCCGCCTCCGCCGCCTGCTCCAGGCGGGCAGCCACGTTGACTGCGTCTCCCGTCGCCAGGCGCTCCTCGGTGCCGGTCACGACCTCGCCGGTGTTGACGCCGATCCGCGCCTGCACGCCCAATTCGGGCAGGGCGTCGCGCATCTCGCCGGCGGCCCGCACCGCGCGCAGCGCGTCGTCTTCGTGCACCCGAGGGACACCGAAGACGGCCATGACGGCATCGCCGATGAACTTCTCCACCGTCCCACCGTGCGACTCGACAATGCCCTTCATCCGCTCGAAGTAGCGGGCGAGCAGGCCGCGGAGAGCCTCGGGATCGGTCGACTCACCGAGCGCCGTCGAGCCGGTCACGTCGCAGAAGACGACGGTGACCGTCTTGCGCTGCTCGCGCGCGGCCGACACGACGGCAAGCGGAGTGGCGCACTCCTCGCAGAACTTGGCCCGCTCGCTGTTCTGGTGGCCGCAGGCCGGACAGATCTTCACGCGTTTAGGCTAAACCGCTCCCGCCGGGCCGGGTAGCACCGATCAGAAGTGTTGTCGACCCAGACAGCGGCGCTGCGAGCGCGGTGCGAGCGGACCGCCGTCGAACGGTGTCAGCTGACGTTCGACGAACACGCCAGTTTCGGCAATGTCCGTGAAGAGTACGGTTGCGAGGACTCGGTTGAGGTCGGTCTCCTCTTCACCGACTGACACCAGAAATCGTTCGATTGCGCTAACGATCGGCGTCGGCTCCTCGAGCCAGACGACCGGCGACGAACCGCTGACGCCGACAAGTTTCGCTCCAGGAATACGCTCAGAGAGATAGGCGCCGTGCTCCCGGCTGGACCAGTTACGCGATCCCGTCTTGTACAGGATCAACGTCGGAACCTGGATCGCGGGTAGGACGTCGCGTACGTCGGTCTCGTACCACATGCGGTGAAACGCCTCGTAAGCTCGCGGTGTGGCCGCGAACCGTTGCCACTTGGCGCACCAGGTGAGAAACGCGGGATCCTCGGGCACGTCGCCCGGCTCATTCTCAAATCCGAGGCGGAGGGCCTCGCCAATCTGGTCCTCGTCTCCCCAGCCCCGAAGCAAACACCTCAGAGCGCGCTCGTTCTCGGCCTCGTCATCGCCCCAGGGGTATCCCGGGGCACGGCGAGCGAGGATCGTCGCGTGGTGCAGACGGCGATCGTCCGGTCGGGTTGAGTGGCGGCGAAGAACAACGCCGAAGGCGGGCCACCGAATCCCCAGCCAAGCAGCGCGGCTCGCTCCACGCCGGCGGCGTCCATCACTGCCCGCAGGTCATCCATTCGCGTCTCAAGGTCGGGCACGCGCGCAAACCGGTCGGACATCCCGGTGCCTCGCTTGTCGAAGTGCAGCACACGCATCTGGGCCGACAGTCGGCGCATGAAGCGGACGAAGCGAGGCTGCTCCCAGTACAGGTCGAGATGCGAAATCCAGCCGTGAATTACGACGAGCGTCAGTGGACCTTTGCCGATCTCCTGGTAGGCGATGTCGGCGCCATCGACAGTGGTCGCCCAACGCGTCTTCGGAATCACCAGACCATCGTTATCGCGTGGAGAACAAGATGCAATCGTCCGTTCCGTGGCGTCCGTACGTCGACCAGTTCCCCGCGCCGAGCTTGCAGAGGGCCGCCAAACTCGTCCAGTAGCGACTCTGCCCATGCTCGGTCAGATTCTCCGTACGCCGGATCGCCACGATGCGACAGCCTAGGCGCCAGAATGGGGTATGCCGCCGGACGAGCTCGACTCACCTGTCTTCCGGAGGTCGGGGATTTCCTATCTGCGCATCCCTGCTCGGACCCGCCACGGGCGGCGGCCTTCTACGAGGCCGTTTTTGGCTGGAAGCTGGGCGGCGGTGGCGCCGAGCCGATTTTCGAGGACGGCACCGGTCAGGTGATCGGGCACTTCATGGCGGATCTGTCGGTCGCGGGGGAGGCGGGCATCCGCCCGTACATCTATGTCGAGCACCTCGATGACACGCTCGAGAAGTTGGCAGAGCATGGCGGCAAGGTTGAAACGGCGCCGTACCCCGAGGGCGACGTGTGGGTGGCGACGTTTACCGATCCGTCCGGAAACGTGCTCGGCGTGTGGCAGCGCGGCGGGCGCGCGACTGACGTGGTCCCTTATCTGCGGGATTGCGTGACCTGCTGAAGTGGACGACCCCGTAGACGCACACGTCCAGGCGTACAACGGGCGTGACCTCGATCGATTCGTCGCGTGCTTCTCACCCGACTGCGTCATCGAAGACGCGCGAGGCGCGCTTGTGGCACGCGGCCAGGCAGCCATCCGCGCTCGTTTCGGGCGCATCTTCGACGAAAATCCGGAGCTTCACTGCGAAATCATTCACCGCGCGCGGGTCGGCGAATACGTGGTGGACGAGGAGCACATCACCGGCCGCTACGGCGCCGAGCAGCACGGCGTCGTGATTAGCCACGTCAGCGGCGGTGTGATCGATCATCAGCGCTTCATCCGCTGACGAGAATTCGGTCAGGTGGGGTCGATCGGCTCGCCCGGAAACGTCACCTGGTTTGCGCATTGATAAGTTCCGCCCACTCCCGATCGAAGTCCGCCCGCTTCGCGGGCATGATGACTTCGATCGGTTCGCCCGAGCCGACGCCGGCTAAGCCGGCATCGGCCGCAGGTGGAAGAAGTCACAGATTCGGCACACATTCGCATGAACGCGACCCGGTGTCCGACACCGTCGTCCGCGGCCGCGTCCGTGCGGTGTCAGCGATGCGTCAGCGTCGTGTCAGCCACGCCACACGCCGACGGTCGACGAAGTCCAGCCCCCTGATCTAGGGTCGCGCTGTTCGGCTAGTAAGCCTGCGCCCAGACGGCAGCGGTCGCCGCTGACCGACCGCAGCAGACGCAGGTTCCGGACTGCGCCGGTTGCTCGTCTAGCGGCAGGCACCGGATCGTCGCGGAGCTGTCGTCCTTGACGCGCACCTCGCACTCCCTGCGCCCACACCACGGCGCCGCGACGAAGCCAGCCGCATCGCGGAGGTACTCGATCATCTGGTCGTAGCCGCTCGGGTCGTGGAGCGTTCGCCGCTCCTGTTCGTCGCGCGCGGAGTCGAACAGCGACGCCTGGACGTCGCTCAGCATCTCATTGATCGCGACAGCCACGTGAGGCAGCGGGATCTGCTTCTTCTCGCCGGTGTCACGGCGCGCGACGGTGACTGCCCCCGCCGCGATGTCGCGGCCGCCGATCTCGATCCGGAGCGGGACGCCCTTCAACTCCCACTCGTTGAACTTGAAGCCGGGCCGGTACTCGTGACGATCGTCGACCCGTACGCGGACAGCCGCCGCGCGCAGTTCGTCAGCGACGGCCGTGGCGGCGTCGAGCACAGCCGTGCGATCTTCCTCGCAGACGATCGGCACGATCACGACCTGCTGCGGCGCGACGCGAGGCGGGAGCCGCAGCCCGCGGTCATCTCCATGCGCCATCACGACACCGCCGACGAGTCGCGTGGTCGCGCCCCACGAAGTCGCGTAGGGATGTTGCTTGCTGCCGTCACGGCCTGTGTAGCGGACGTCGAACGTACGCGCGAAGCCCTGGCCCAGGTAATGCGACGTTGCCGCCTGGAGCGCCTTTCCGTCGCGCATCAGCGCTTCGAGTGTGTAGGTCTCGACCGCACCGGGGAACCGCTCGCTCTCGCTCTTGCGGCCGTGCAGCACCGGGATGGCGAGGACGTTCTCGATCGTGTCGGCGTAGACGTCGTGGAGGATCGTTAGCGTTTCGGCCACCGCCTCTGCTTCGGTCTCGTGCGCGGTGTGTCCCTCCTGCCACAGGAACTCGCTGGTGCGTAGAAATAGGCGCGGCCGAAGCTCCCAGCGGACGGCATTGCCCCACTGGTTGTAGAGCAG
>JBKOXJ010000105.1:0-7182 GCA_046724905.1 Actinomycetota bacterium
CGCCTAGCTCGAGCGCAAGCAGGCCGAAGGCAAGAGCCGCCGCGAAGCGATCCGCTGCCTCAAACGCCAACTCGCCCGCGTCGTCTTCAACACCCTCAAAGCCAGCCCAGCCTTGACATAGGAACAACGCTGCCCAGCCCAGGGTGCGTGCGCCGTCGTTGGGCGGCGGCCGGAGCCCTCAGCCGATCTGCTCCGCTAGCTCGACGATGATCCCCTCCGGGCCGCGGACGTAGCAGAGCCGGTAGCTGTCTCCGTAGCGCTCCACCTCGCCAACGAGCTCCGCCTCCCGGGCTCGCAAGCGAGCGACGACGGCCTCGCGGCTCGCAGCCGGCGGGACAGCGCCGCCGACGACGGAGTAATCCACGGCACGCCGTCCTCGTCGGTGGCATGCAACGAGCGCTAGCGCCACCCCGATCGTCGGGGACGTCGACATCTATACGAGGCCGTTGAGCTGCCGACGATGAGACGCTTTCGTGGACCCTGAGGAAACAGTTCCGTTCGATCGGGGGAAAGCCGACATGATGCGACGCGCGGAGCCGAAGCTGCGCCGTGCAGTGGATGCCCTGACCAGATTGGCGACGTAGCCGAGGTGGTCGCGGCTGCGCCGACCGGGACCGGGCTGCGGTGCACTGATTCCGATCAATCGAGCGATGCTCTCGACGGCCGAGCCGCGAGCTCCGAATCGACGCTGTTCTGCTGCCGCGTCAACGATACGTCAGCGTCGGCGTCGCGCGACCAAGGGAGGTCTTGGCCGCGCGATTCCGGGGCCGATGGCCATCGCGGCCGGGAAGCAGGCCCACAACCCTCGCGGCCACCGCCATGCCTTTCAGGCGAGGTTCGGTCCGCGACTCGCACTCGACCGAGTTGCCGAGGCTGAGCTCGAGCGACGGCTCGTATGGCCAGCTTCGATACGCGGCCATCGTTGACGGTCGACGGGCCGTCGTGAGAGTGTTCGTCGACCGAGCCCGAGCGGTGTAGGGGGACGAGTGACGGGAGTCGAGGCACGCTGCTGCGGCGCGCACGAGTCCGGCATTCGGCTGCAGGCGCGGAGCCTCGCTTCGTGACGACGCGCGCGGACGCGCAGAAGTGGTTCCTTCAATGGTCGTCGACGACCTACGGCTTCTCGGGCACGGACGGTCGTCCCTGGGGCGACGACACGTTCATGGCGCTCCGTCAAGCGAAGAACCCGCCGAGCGACCCCTGGGACGAGGGCTGCACAGTCACGCCCCTGATCGGCGGCTACGAGACGCTCTGCATGATCGCCGAGACGCTCGAGCAGGCGATCACCGCGGCCAACAACATCACCGGCAGCGGGGACAAGGGCCACGTCTACATCACGGACTGGCGCCTCAACCCGCTCCGCGACATGTCGTTCGACAACACGTGGAAGACGAGCAAATGGAACGACACCTACATCCCCGCGAAGGACCAGACCGCGGTCGGCCTGATCCTCAAGCTGATGCAGGCGGGCGTGAACGTGCGGGTACTCGTCTGGCTGCCCGTGTTCACGATGCGGGCGAAGGGCATGGGGCCGCACATCGACGAGCACTTCTACCTCGCCGAGATCGTCGCGGCCGAAGCGCAGCGCCTTGGCGCACCGGGGCGCGGCATCGTCGGCCTCGATTCGCGGGTCGCTGATCCGTTCACGGCCACGCATCACCAGAAGATGTGCGTCATCAGGGTCGGCACGGTCGACGTCGCCTTCGTCGGCGGCGTCGACTGGGCGTTCACGCGCCGCGACGCCCCTGCGGACCCCGACGCCACCGGCGTCTACAAGTACGACGCGTCGAAGCTCAGCGACCTGACGCAGCCTGCGCCGCAGTTCCTCGACGGCGACTGGCAGTCGGGCACGGACATGCCGGTCCCGTTCGACCCGGCCACGCCGGCGTACCACCGTTGGCCCCAACAGTCCGCACCGGTCCACTACGAGGCGGCAGAGGACCCGTCGCGCCCGGGCAAGAGCGCAAGCGACCTCCCCGACAACGTCTACGGAGCGACGAAGCAGATCTGGCACGACCAGCACTTCAAGCTGACGGGCCCGATCGTGCGCACGATCGAGGAGCAGTTCGTCGAGCGCTGGATGGACGCCGGCAACCTCCACGAGCTCGGCCCGTACGGCTCCCGGCACTGGTTCGGAGACCAGGTGATCTTCAGCCAGAAGGACCAGGCCTACGGCGCGAACGGGATCGTCGAGCTGACGCCCGGCCCGATGCCGAACCCGACGGGCAGCTCGTACGTCCAGATGTGGCGGACGATTCCGCTTCGGAAACACCGCAAGACCGGGAGTCTCTCGCGCGGCGAGTTCACGATCATGGCCGGGATCGAGAACGCCGTTCGCAAGGCCGAGCAGATGATCTGGCTCTTCGACCAGTACTTCTTCAGCCGGCCACTTGCACGCCTGATCAACGCTCAGCTCAAGGATCAGTCCCGCCCGAACCTCCACGTGGTCGTCATCCTGCCGCCGTTCGCCGACGACAACCCGCTCGACCTGATTCACCTCCGCAAGCTCGCGCTCAACGACCTTGTCGCGGGACTGCAGACGGGTTCCCAGCTGTACAACCGCGTCGCCGTCTACAACACCTGGCACCCGGATCGGAAGCAGGGCATCTACGTCCACGCCAAGGCGAAGATGTTCGACGACAAGCTCGTCGCGATCGGCTCCGGCAACCTCAACCGGCGCTCGTTCACCTGCGACACGGAGCTCGACTGCGCCGTCCTCGACGCTGCCGTGCTCGATCTCCACCAGCAGCGCCTGTGGAAGTGCCTCTTCCCGGCGACCGTGTGGCCGCTCTCGACTCCGAGGACGGGCAACTGGAGCAAGACGCTGTTCGACAAGTTCAGAAGCACGGTGCCGAACACGCCGACGCACGGGGTCTTCCTGATCAAAGACCCGTGGGACACGGAGACGTTCACGAGTCAGACCCGGCAGGTTCAGCACGAGAACGCCAAGGGCGTCGTCCGCACCGAGACGGTGACGACGATCACCCTCACCCCGCCCACCGTCCCGACCCAGCCGCCGACGGCGCGCGAGCAGTCGTACCGGGACGACTACCGCACGGCCGCCAACGCCGGCACGAGGCTCGAGCTCGTCGGCCAGAAGGGGAAAGAGACGCCGATCGTCGACATGAACGGCCTGATCGAGCCGAGCTCCCTCGACCTCGCGATCGAGACGACGACGAGCGGGACGGCCGGTGACCCCGGTCCCCCGGGGCGCCTCGACGAGATCGTCTACCTGATCGAGGGCGTCGCCGGCGGGGACAAGTCGTTCCCGTTCAGGAAGCGCTGAGACGTGGCCGAGGACTTCGTCGGCGGGCTTCTGGAGGCGGCCGAGGACCTGGTCGAGCCGTTGCGCGAGGCGGTCGCTTCTCCAGAGGACCTCAGCGCCTTCCTCGCCAGGTTCGGCTGGACGTCCCCGCTCGTCCAGGACGCGGCCAACGTGTTCACCGCCTTCCCGGCGCTCTTCGACGACGTCGAGAACGCCGTCGAGGCAGTCGCGCAGGCCGACCAGTCGGGGAGCCTGACCGAGTCGCAGATCGCCGATCTCGTCGGCGACGCGATCGACGCGATCCGGGCGGTGACGGAGGCGATCGACGACCTCACCTCGCCGAAGGGGCTCGGCCCTCCCTTCGACGACGCCTTCTGGGCCACGTTCCCGGAGGAGCTCGTCGACTACCTCGTCGCCCGCTACCTCGCCTCGGAGCTCCCGAAGCTGTACGGCCTGCTCGTCCTCGCGGGGATCGTCAGCGAGGAGCACGCCGAGCCGGACCCGGCGGATCCCGACTTCCAGTACCGCGTGCCGTACCTCGAGCGGAAGGTGCACTGGGACCGGCTCCCCACCGCCGTCACCGACCCCGCGAGCTTGATGCCGACGGTCTACGGCTGGGGCACCGAGGACTTCGACTGGGAGCGCTTCCTGCGCAACATTGGCCGCCTGCTCGCCGCCTTCGGCGTCCCCAGCCTGCTCGACACGCCGGGCACCGCCCTCGACTCGTACTACCCCGCGACCGCGTTCGACCGCCAGTACCTCAACGAGCTCGTCGCGCCGATCCTCACCATGCAGACGGACGACGGGAACGCGCTCGGGCTCGCGACGCTCTCGCTCCACGCCCTGCCGATCCCGCCCAAGACCAAGACCGGCCTTCCCTCGGGGTTCGCGCTCTTCCCGGAGATCGACGGCACGCTCTCGAGCGGCTTCATCACGATCGTCGACGGCGTCACGCTCCAAGTCGGCGGCGAGTTCCACACGGCGCCGATCGTCGTCGAGGTGCGGCCGACCGGCGCCGACGTCACGACCGGCCTCACGACGTTCGACGCGGCAGTGACACTGGACGTGCTGCCCGCTCAGCCGCTGATCTTGCTCGGCACCGCCGGCAGCAGCCGCTTCGAGCTCGCGAAGGCGCACATCACGCTCGGCGCGAAGGGACCGACCGGCGGCGACCTCGACTACCGAGTCGAGGCCGGCCTCGACTCTGCCGCGCTCGTGATCGACCTCGGCAAGGGCGACGGCTTCCTGCAGAAGCTGCTCGGCGGCGAGGCGCAGACCCTCACGCTCGGCGTCGGCGTCAAATGGTCGAGCGTCAGCGGCTTCCGCTTCCAGGGCCAAGCGCGCCTCGCGGTGAAGCTTCCGGTTCACCTGACGATCCTGGACGTCCTGCAGATCGAAACGATCGGCATCGTCGTCGGCGCGTCGACCGACGGCGACCTCACGCTCGAGGCGACGGTGACCGGCGGGCTCACGCTCGGGCCGTTCGCCGCCCAGGTCGACCGGATCGGCGCGAAGCTCGCGCTCGAGCCGAGGTCCGACAACAAGGGCAGCCTCGGCTCGTTCGACCTCGGCTTCGGCTTCCGGCCGCCGAGCGGCCTCGGCTTCGTGCTCGACGCCGGACCGGTCGTCGGCGGCGGCTACATCCTGTTCGATCCGGAGAACGAGGAGTACGCCGGGATCCTCCAGCTCGAGTTCTCCGGCACGTTCGCGCTGAAGGCGATCGGCCTGCTCACGACCAAGCTGCCGGACGGGCGCAAGGGCTTCTCGATGATGCTGATCATCACGGCGGAGTTCTCGCCGATCCAGCTCGGCTACGGCTTCACGCTGAACGGCGTCGGCGGCGCGCTCGGCCTGAACCGGACGATGGCGACCGAGGTGCTCAGCTCGGGGATCCACTCGGGCGGCCTCGAGTCGCTTCTCTTTCCGCCGGACCCGGTCGCCCACGCGACGGAGGTGATCTCGAACCTCCGGGCCGCGTTCCCGGTTGCGGAGGGTCACTTCATCTTCGGGCCGATGGCGAAGATCGGCTGGGGCGCGTCGATCATCACGCTCGAGCTCGGGATCCTGCTCGAGCTGCCCGACCCCGTCCGGTTGGTGATCCTGGGACGACTGAGGCTCGCCCTCCCGCCGGGCGAGGACGAAGCGGTCCTCGCGCTCCAGCTCGACGTGCTCGGGATCATCGACTTCGGCTCCGGCGACATCTCGATCGATGCGTCGTTGTTCGACTCGAAGATTGTCGACTTTCCGATCACCGGCGACATCGCGGTGCGCGCGAATGTCGGCAACCATCCGAACTTCGCGCTCGCGGCAGGCGGCTTCCATCCGCGCTTCATCCCGCCGCCGGGCTTCCCCAAGCTCGCGCGGCTCGGCATTCAGATCGCGACCGGCGACAACCCGAGGCTGATCCTCGGCTCGTACTTCGCGCTCACGACGAACACGGCGCAGTTCGGCGCGAACGTCGACGCCTACGCCGGCTTCAGCCTCGGCGCGCTCGGGACGTTCAGTGTCGCCGCGAACCTCGCCTTCGACGCTCTCTTCCATTTCGTGCCGTTCTCCATGGAGGCGGTGCTCGACGGGATGGCGAGCCTCAAGCACAACGACGACGAGCTCGCCGGCGCGAAGATCCACCTCGAGTTCACCGGCCCGACGCCGTGGCGGGCGGTCGGCACGGCCTCGATCAACTTCTGGGGGACGCACGACGTCCACGTCGAGCTCACGGTCGGCGAGGACACGCCCGAGGCCGCCCCGGCGCCGGCCGATCCGGGCGCGCTCCTGCTCGCGGCGCTCGGGGCCAAGGAGGCGTGGGGGACGGTGGCGCCGGACGGCGACCACGCGCTCGTCACGGTGCGCGACGTCGGCACGGCCGTCTTGGTGCACCCGCTCGGCGAGCTCTCGGTGCACCAGCGTGTGGCGCCGCTCGGGGTGAATATCCAGCGCATCGGCACGAGCCCGGTTCCCGGCGGCGTCACGCTCGGGATCAGCGGCGTGACCGTGACGGGCGTGACCACGACGGGGCTCACGTCACTCGACGACGACTTCGCGCCGGCTCAGTTCTTCGACCTCTCCGACGACGAGAAGCTGAGCCGGCCCGCGTTCGAGACGCTCGACGCGGGCGTCCGCGTGCAGACTACGGGCTTCGCGCGCGGCGGGTCGCGCGACGCCGCGATGACGTACGAGACGGTCGTCGTCGACGACCGGGCGACCAAGCCTGCGGTCGACCTCACCTACGCTGTCGCGGACGGCAAGCTGCACGCACTCGCCGAGCACGGCGCCGCCGGGCTGTCGACGCTGACGACACCGCCCAGGTTCGTCGCCGAGCCCGCAGGTATCGCGGTGACGCGCGCGGACTACGTCGTCGCGGGACGGGACGATCTCGCGCCCGCGGCATTCGCCGGCGGGCCGAAGAGCTACAGCGCGGCGGCCGATGCGCTCGCAGCGCACGTGGCCGCGCATCCCGAGGACAAAGGCGCATACCAGGTCGTCGCAGTCCACGAAGCCGCATGACGTCGACGCCGACCTTCACGTTCCTCTCGTCCGTGCGGCGCGGCCTCGCCGCGGCGATCGCGCAGGACGACAAGGGGACAGTCCCGGGGCACGTCTCGCTCGAGGCGAGGGCGGCCACGACCGCGGGCGCCGCCCAGCCGATCGACCTGCGCCTGATGGGGCCAGGCGAGATCACGGGTGTCGACCGTCGCGTCCTCTTGCCGAGCTTTCCGAAGCCCGGCGAGACGAGCCACCCGCCGCACCTCTTCGTCACACTCGAGCTCGATCGGCCCGAGCTCCCGTGGCTGTTCACACCGGCGCGCGCGTTCAACGACAGGCTCCGGCCGTGGCTTGGCCTCGTCGTCGTCGAGGCGGCGAGCGGCAACGCCGTCACCATCGACGCCAACAAGCCGCTGCCGACGCTTCACGTCGAC
>JBKOXJ010000120.1:0-2072 GCA_046724905.1 Actinomycetota bacterium
GCTCAAAGCAGTGGTCATCCGATCATCCGCTCGCTTGAACCGGGCGAACAGTGGTCTTGGTGCTTCATAGATGACCTGGGTCTGATGATTCCGGGACTGCGTGGCGAGACGCGCATCCCGCCGTCGCCCTTGGGGCCATAGGCATCGGCGACGCGGCCGGCTGATCGTGGACGGCTGAGGTCAGCAAGACGAGACCTTCTGCCCCCCGGCTGCCGCCTTCGCGTGAAAGGAGGCGTCCGGGGCAGGTGCGCTCCGACGCCCGAGTTGGACGATGATCCTGGCGTGGCGTACGACGAGGATCTCGCCAACCGCATTCGTGAGCTGATCGCTGGTGAGCCCGATGTCAGCGAGCAGAGTATGTTCGGAGGTCTCGTCTTCCTCGTTGCCGGCAACATGTCGGTAGCGGCCGGCGGGCAGGGGGCCCTGATCGTCCGGGTCGATCCCGAGGACACTGATGAGTTCCTCGCCAAGGCGCACGCGCAACCGTTTGTGATGCGCGGTCGGCCGATGCAGGGACGGGTACGCGTCGACGCCGAGGGCGTGCGAACAAAACGCCAGCTCGAACGCTGGGTCAAGCGCGGCGTCGCGTACGCCCGCTCGCTTCCGTCGAACCGGTAGCGCCGTTTCGCCGCTGGTCCGATGCGGAACCGTCAGCGCCTTGCCGCGACGCGCGCGCGTCGATGCCGCGTCGAGCGAAGCGGGAGCGGCCGATCGTGGCGCTCCGCTTCTTCACGCCGTCCGCAGCGGCTCCCGCGGGCGAGTTGGGGACTTACTCCCCTAGTCCCGTCTCTTCGAGGGCGGCGGCATGAGTCTCAAACGGCTGCCACTTGATGATCTTGCCGTCGCGAAACCAGTAGGCCCCCGCGCTCTCGCCCTCGTGAGCGACTTCACCCGATTCGATCCACCGGACTTCGGTTCTCCCGAGCCCGACCACGCTGTCGCCTCCTGCTACGAAGCGCTCCGGGAGGATGCGTGGCTGCACGTTCTCATATTCCGCTTCAAACCAATCGCGCACTTGGTCGTGCCCGCGCAGCCGAGGCCCGCCTGGAGTGGAGCACAACCTCTGGATCGTGCAACGAGAGAAACTCGTCAACGTCGTCCCGCCCATTGAAGAGTTCGACCCATCGGCGCGCGACCGCGACGTTCTGTTGCGACATGTTCCGCACACTATCTCTTGGGGCCCTAGCCTCTCCCTTCGAGACGAGATACCCGTTGTCCATGCCAGGACCAACGGGGCCACCAATCCGCTGTGCTGCTGCTTCCGCGTAGATGCAGGCGTCCACGAGGAGGCGCCGCAGACGCACGCTGCGGACGAGCTCCATTCGTCTCGCACGGGCGACGCGGGCTACCGCTTCGTCCGCGGAAGCGAACGCCTCCCAGGTGTTGGGCGACGCGCTCGGTCGTCGTCCGGTGCGGGAGTGAACTCGACACGATCGTGAGAGTGGCGCGCTGCGCACCTGAGGGTGTCCCCTCGGTCTTGCTTTGGGAGGCCTGAGGCTGCCCTTTACCGCGCCGGCCTCTGGTGATCAAATGGCGACCACCCGCGTACCGCCTAGCGTGTCACCGATCTGGGGGAACTTGACCAATCAGCGCCTGCGTGAGACGGTTCGCGCAGCCCATGCGGACGCTCGGCTCCGCTTGCGGCATCCGGCGAAAGGGAGGAACCACCGTGGCGCAGAGGAAGAAACCGGACCGAGAGGTGAAGGAGGAGCTCGAGCGGCGCCTCGAGGAGATCGAGCTCCTAAAGCAGCAGGCTCAACAGCAGGGACTTGCGTTCTCCGCTCCCACGAGGGAGCAACTCGAGAAGAAGATCCGGGGCGAAAGCTCGAACTCGCCTTACATCTACTCGATGAGCTGGACCAGCGGCACGACGCCCGGAAGCCCGGCCTACTACCAGGTCTGGCTGTCGAATCCCGATCCCGCTGGCTACTACCCGGTCTTCGTGTCGATTTTCTTCGGGGTGGCAAACTTCTTCGATAACGTCGCGGACGGGCTGATCGGACGCGACGATCGGTGGCCCTACCTGAGCTCGCCGCCCTTCAGCCTAGCCGCCGGGGCGAGCGGCACCACAC
>JBKOXJ010000026.1:0-6992 GCA_046724905.1 Actinomycetota bacterium
CTTCGTGGAGACCGACTCGGCATCAACCCGAAGCCAGCCCTTCATCTCGCGTCCGCGCATCTCAAACGGTCGCGCACCGGGCTTGGCGAGGAGAGCCTCGGTCTCCTCCTTGGAGCAGTGGATCATCAGGCCACCCTCGCCGCTCACCCCCACCGCCATGTGGCCGTCGATCATGAAGCCGATGCCGCCGAACATCTTCTGCTCGGCGTAGCCGTCCTCGGAGGCGATCAGCTCGCGGATCCGGTTGGCGAGATCCTCGTCGCAGGCCATCGTGACAATCATGACGCATGGGGCCCTTGACGGCGATAATCGGGCTTCGCCTGCTCGCCCTCGCCGCCGGGCTTCGGCATAACGCCGAGATCGGTCAACCTGGCCTGTGCTTCAGCGCCTACGGCCACTAATTCGGAATCAACCATCTATGCCTGGCACCGTGAATTAACAGTGCCTGGCACCGGCGATTTTGCAGCGGCGTCGGCGGCCGGCGCGCCGATAATGTTCGGCCCGATGCGCGATCTCTGCGCTCTCGCCGTCGACGCAGCGGTCGGTGCCGGGGCTTCCTACGCGGATGCCCGTGCCGTCGTTCGCCGGCACCAGTCGGTCTCGACGAAGAACCGCCGCGTGCAGTCGATCAACGACGTCGAGAGCGAGGGCATCGGCGTCCGCGTGCTCGTCGACGGCGCCTGGGGGTTCGCGTGCGACCGCCGGCTGACCGAGGAGGGTGCCCGCCAGGCCGCGCTTCGCGCCTGCGCCTTCGCCCGGGCCGCTGGAGGGAACGGCACGCGGGCCCTCGCCCCGATCGAGATCCGCAGCGGCTCATACCGCACGCCGATGGAGCGCGACCCGTTCTCGGTCTCGCTGGGCGACAAGATCGACCTCTGCCTCCGCGCCGAGCAAGTGATGAGCCACGAAGACGTCAAGGTCACGCACGCCTCGGTGCGCGCGCAGCGCGAGTTGAAGGCGCTCGTCACGTCCGAGGGAGCGGAGGTCGAGCAGGAGCTCGTCGAGTCGGGCGGCGGCATCGAGGCGGTCGCCGTCGCCGAGGGCATCTACCAGATCCGCAGCTTCCCGAGCGCGCACGGCGGCTCGAGCGCGCAGGCCGGGTGGGAGTACGTCGACGGGCTCGCCTTCGAGCGTGAGGCGCCGCGCGTGGCCGAGCAAGCGGCAGCGCTGCTGAAAGCCGACGTCTGCCCGTCGGGCCGAACAACCGTCGTCCTCGATCCGGAGCAGACCGCGCTCCAGGTGCACGAATCGGTCGGCCACCCAACCGAGCTCGACCGGATCTACGGCACCGAGGCCGCTTACGCCGGCACGAGCTTCCTCAAGCCCCACGACCTCGGCTCGCTGCGGTACGGCTCGGCGCGCATGAACATCACGGCCGACCCGACCACCCCGAGCGGGCTCGGCACCTTCGCGTTCGACGACGAGGGTGTGGCCGCGGCGCGTCGGCCGATCGTCGAGGAGGGCGTCCTGCGCGGCTACCTCACCTCGCGCGAGACCGCCGCCCGGATCGGCGCCGGCGACGGCGGATCGATGCGGGCCGAGAGCTGGGCGCGGATGCCGCTCGTCCGGATGACGAACCTCCACCTCGAGCCCGGCGAGGGCAGCGCCGAGGAGCTGATCGCGGGCGTCGACGACGGGCTCTACCTCGAGACGAACAAGAGCTGGTCGATCGACGACAAGCGGCTCAACTTCCAGTTCGGCACACAGATCGCCTGGGAGATCAAGAACGGCAGGCTGGGGCGGATGCTCCGCGACGCGACCTATACGGGGATCACGCCGGAGTTCTGGGGCTCGCTCGACGCCGTCGCCGGCCCCGAGGAGTGGAAGCTGCACGGCCTGACGAACTGCGGCAAGGGCCAGCCCGGCCAGAGCGCGCACGTCTCGCACGGTGCCGCGCACGCGCGGTTCCGCGACGTCCAGGTCGGCGTCAAGGCATGAGACGCCGCTTGCGGCGTCTCCTTCAGGCCGTGCGGGCTCTGCCCGTGCGGCCGTCTGAACCGACCGGTCGACCCGCCGGGATTTCGGAGCTTCGGCCGTGACACTCGCGGCGGAGGTTGCCGAGCGAGCGCTGAAGGCGCTCGGTGACGAGGAGGGCGAGGCGCTCGTCCTTGCAGAGCGCTCCGGGCTCGCGCGGTTCGCGGGCTCGGAGGTCCACCAGCCGACGCTGATCGAGAACGTCGTCGTCAACTTCCGCGTCGTCCAGGACAGCCGGGTCGGCGCGGCGGCGACGAACAAGGTCGACCCGGAGGGCCTCGCAGTCGCGGCCAAACGCGCCCGAGCCGCAGCGGAGAGCGCGCCCGCTGATCCCACCTTCCCGGGCCTGGCGCCGCCGGAGGCGCCGCCGTCGGTCGACGGCTACGACGAAGACGTCGCGGCGCTCAAACCCGAGGACCAGGCGCGGTTCGCCCGCGCCGCGATCGACGCGGCCGGCGATTTCGAGGTCTACGGCTTCTTCACGAGCGGCCTGACCGAGCTCGCCGTGCTCTCGACGACCGGCGTCGCGGCCGAGCAGCGGCTCACTGACGCCGTCACGCTCGTGATCGCTGCCGCCGACGGCGCCTCGGGATATGCCGAGCAGACCGGGTGGTCAGCCGACGGAATCGATCCAAACGCCGTCGCCGGAGAAGCAACCCAGAAGGCAGCGCGCACGCGAGGCGCCGCCGAGCTCGAGCCCGGCGCGTACCGGGCCGTCCTCGAGCCGTACGCGTTCGCCGACCTGCTGCAGTACTTCGCCTACGACTCGTTCGGTGCGCTGGGCCTGCTCGAGGAGCGGAGCTACCTCGCCGGCCGCATCGGCGAGCAGATCTTCGACGAGAAGGTCTCCGTTGCCGACGACGCGCTCGACGCGCGTGGCCTGCCGAAGGCGTTCGACTTCGAGGGCGTCCCGAAGCAGCGGGTCGACCTCGTCGAGCGCGGGGTCGCGCGCGGGGTCGTCTGGGACCGCACCACCAGCGCGCGCGCCGGAAACGGCCACCGCACGACCGGCCACGCGCCGCCGCCGACGCTACGGGACTACGGGCCGCTTCCGTTCGCACTCTCGGTGGCAGGCGGCAAGGCCGAGTCGGTGGACGAGCTCGCCCAGCTCGTCGGGGACGGCATCTACGTCACGCGTCTCCACTACCTCTCGATCGTCCACCCGCGCGAAGGCGTGCTCACCGGCATGACGCGCGACGGGACCTTCCGGATCCGCGACGGCCGGATCGCCGAGCCGCTCGTCAACCTGCGCTTCACGGTGTCGGTGCCGCAAATGCTCTCCGAGGTGCCCGGGCTCACGCGCGACGTCTCGCTCGTGAACGGGAGCGACTTCTACGGTGAGCGCTATCCGTTCGGCGTGCTCGTGCCCGCGCTCGCGGCGGCGCGGTTCAACATCACCGGCACTGGGAGCGGTCCGGGCCTCTAATGGCTTCTAAGACAGGAGATGGAAGAGCGCGACCGTGTTCGCGGAGAAGATCACTGCGACCACGACCGTCAGGCGCGTCAGGTTCCGCTCCACGATGTGCGTCCCGCCCTGAGACGCCGGCGTAAAGCCCATCCCGCCGAGGCCGGTGTCGCGCCCAGAGTGCATGAGCACAAGCCCGATCAGGGCGAACGAGACGAGCACGTGGAAGACGGCGAGGACGCTGAGCAACGGCAGCAGGGTAGCAACGCTACGCGTCCATGCTTCACGAAACGGGCCACTCGGAGGAGAGCGAAAGACGTCGCTGCTTACCGCGTGGCAATCTCGACGATCGCGTCGATCAATTCCGCGGCGATCCGATCCTTCGTCACGTAGCCCGCAGCGCCGGCCGCGCGGGACTTGTCGACGTCGCTGCGCGAGTTCGAGCCGGTCAGCATGAGGACCCTGGCCCCGAGGTTCTTGCGGCGGATCTCGCGCGTCGCGTCGAGGCCGTCCATGCCGGGCATCGCGATGTCCATCAGGACGACGTCGGGATCGAGCTCCTCCGTGAAGGCCACGGCCTCCTTGCCGTCGCGTGCGTAGCCGACCACCGTGAGGCGCTCGTCCGCGGACAGGATCGCCTCGAGAGCCTCGGCGAAGAGCCGGTGGTCGTCGGCGATGAGAACGCGCACCTTTAGCTGAAAGTTAAGCGCAGCTTCCATGAGAATCTTCTTTTAAGACTTTGCCTTATTGCATTGAGTTTGTGAAGCGCGCGGCCGCCTCGAGAACCTCCTCGACCCGGCGCGCTTGCTCGTTGAGGTCGTGCGCCGCGGCGGCGGCGCGGGCCGCCTCGTTCGGCGTCCCGAGCGCGGCCGCCTCGCGCATGCCGTAGGCAATCGAATCGACGTCGAGCGGATCGACGAGGACGCCTGCCCCCGGTGTCACGAACTCGGGCGGCCCGCCGATCCGCGTCGCCACGACCGAGCGCCCGCAGGCCATCGCCTCTAGCAGCGCCTGTCCGAAGGGCTCGATCAGGCTCGGCTGGCAGACGACGTGGGCGTCCCCCAGCCGCTCCGGGATCTCCTCGTGCGGAACCTGACCGACAAGATCGACGCTAGGACGGCCCTTGAGCCTCGGCCGCAGCGGGCCCTCGCCGACGAACGTGAGGCGCCCCTCGCCCAGGCGCTCGAACGCGTCCGCGAGCCTGATCACGTTCTTGCGCTCGTTCAGCGCGCCGATGCAGACGAAGCTCGGACCTTCCCCATCCGGCGCGGGGAGGAGCGGAAACCGCTCCAGGTCGACGCCGGAGTCGATCACGGTCGTCTTGCCGCGAGCTTCGGGCACCTTGGTCTCGAGCTCTCGACGAAGGTAGTCGGAGACGGCAATCACGGCGGCGGCGCGGCGGACGGCGAGACGGGTCGCCGCCTTTACACCGGGCACGGCGCCGACGTTGCGGACGTCGCGGCCGTGCGCCGTCAGCACGACCGGCGCGCGAGCGGCGAGGGTCGCGACGAGTCCCGCCGGCACGAGGAAGTGGGCGTAGACGACGTCGGGCCGGAAGGACCGCGCAGCGCCGCGAGCGGATCGCGCCAGCTCGAGGTACCGGCGCCGACCGCCCGAGCGACGGTCGAGCACGGCGAGCTCGAGCTCGTGTCCACGCGCCCGCAGCGCCTGCTCCATCTGCGCGACGAAGACGCCGAGGTCCGGGTCCCTCGGGCCGGGATACATCTGCGAGACGAGCAGGATCCGCACTCCGAAAGCTTGCCCTCCGGCGGGCGTTAGCGTTCGGCCCGTGATCCGGGTGACGTACGAGCTCGAGCCGCACGGAGCGGCCGCGGAGCTGGCGCGGATCGAGTCGAGCGGCGTCCCAGACGGACCCGAGCGCTCGCGGGCCACCGTCGTCGCCGAGGAGGGCGGGCGCGCGGTGGTCGAGTTCCCGGCCGAGAACTGGGACGGCGACGTCACGATGCTCGTCAGCTCGCTGCTCGCCGGGGAGTGGGCCGACAGCGCCGCGTTCACGCGCTGCCGGCTCGTCGGCGTCGAGTGGCCCGGCGGGTTCCCGGGGCCTGCGTTCGATCCGGCCGAGGGTGTCGCCGTCGGTGCGATCGTCAAGCCGTCGCTCGGACTCTCGCCTGCAGAGGTCGCGGAGACCGCGGCGGCGCTGGCTCGCGGCGGCGCTTCGCTCGTGAAGGACGACGAGCTGCTCGGCGACCCCGCGTGGTGCCCGCTGGAAGAACGCATCCGTCGAGTCGCCGACGCAATCCCGGACGACGTCGTCTATGCGCCCAACGTCACGGGCTCGCCGGGGTCGCTCCTGCGCCGGGCGGAGCGGGCGGTCGAGCTCGGCGCCGGTGCCGTGATGCTGAACGCATTCGCACAGGGGCTCGGTGCGCTCCGTCTCCTGCGCGAGGCCGGGCTGGGCGTGCCGATCTTCGCCCACCGGGTCGGGGCGGCCCTCTGGACGCGCGAGCGCGCGCTCGGCGTGGCCGGGCCGGTCGTCGCCGAGCTGACACGCCTCTGCGGCGCGGACTACGTCCAGGTCGGCTCGTTCAGCGGGACCGTCTTCGACGGGGAGGAGGACGTGCTCGAGCAGATCGAGGCGTGCCGCCGGCGGATCGACGACGCTCTGCCCGCGACTGCGGTGCTGGGGGGCGGTGTCGGACCGGAGAACGCCGTGGACCAGGTGCGGCGCGCCGGCGTCGATTCCGGCCTGCTCGTGCTGCTCGGATCGGCCGCCTATCGCCACCCGGACGGGCCGGAGGAAGGAGTTCGCGCTACCGTCGAGGCCCTGTCCGCATGGCTGTAGCCGCAGATCCCATCCCCCCCACCATCGAGTGGCGCGACGACGCCGTCCGGCTGATCGACCAGCGGCGCCTGCCTGAGGAGCTCGTCCTGCTCGACTGCCGCACCGTCGACGAGCTCTGCGACGCGATCCGTACCCTCGCCGTGCGCGGCGCTCCCGCACTCGGCGCCGCCGGCGCGATGGGGATCGCGCTCGCCGCGGTCGCCGGCGAGCCGCTCGAGGAGGCCGCGCGCCGCCTCAAGGCGACGCGTCCCACCGCCGTGAACCTCGCGTGGGGAGTCGCCCGGGCCCTCGCGGCCACCGATCCGGTCACCGAGGCGGTGGGGCTCGCGGCGGACGACGTCGCCCGCAACCGCCGGCTCGGGGCGAACGGGGCCTCGCTGCTCGGCGAGGACGCGCGCGTGCTTACGCACTGCAACACCGGTTCGCTCGCGTGCGTCGGCTACGGCACGGCCGTCGGCGTTATCCGGGCCGCGCACGAGGCCGGCCGCCGGCCGAGCGTGTGGGTCGACGAGACGCGGCCGGTCCTCCAGGGCGCCCGGTTGACGGCGTGGGAGCTGCAGCGGCTCGGGATCCCGTGCACGCTCGTCGCAGACGCGATGGCCGGCGCCCTGATGGGCGCCGGCGAGGTCGACGCCGTCATCGTGGGCGCCGACCGGATCGCCTTGAACGGCGACGTGGCGAACAAGATCGGCACGTACGCGCTGGCGGTCCTCGCGCACCATCACGGCTTGCCGTTCTACGTCGCCGCCCCAATGTCCACGTTCGATCCGGACACGCCGGACGGCGCCGCGATCCCGGTCGAGCGCCGCT
>JBKOXJ010000050.1:0-10080 GCA_046724905.1 Actinomycetota bacterium
TTGCCTCACCGACTTCCGTGCCGCAGTTATCGCAGACGAGAACGGTCTTCCGGGCCACTTTGTCCTCCCTTGGAATGAACGACGCAGCCGTGCAACATTAGCCAAAAAGAGACATGCAATCTAGGCAGCAACGCGCGTGCGTCGAATTCGCCACGAACGCAACAAACTCAGGAGTGCACGCTCTTCGGGATCGAGATCGGTATCTCGTGCGCCCACGACACGCAAATGGCGGGGGCGAAAATCATCGATCGTTCGACCGTCGAGATACTGCTCGATCACCGCTGGGCTGACGTACGAGGCACGGCATACCGCGGGCGTATTTCCGAGCCGCTGCGCGACTGACCGCATGACCGCTGCGCAGACGCGTTTCGCGTCCGTCTCGCTCTCGGGGGTGCCGTGCTCAGCAAGCGCGACTGCCGCCAGCAACGTGCCGCCCCACGTGCGGAAGTCCTTGGCCGTGAACTCCTCGCCCATGTGCGTCTGGATGTAGTCATTCAGGCGCTCGGTGGTGAGGTTGACAAGGCGGCCCTCGTGCTCGTAGCGGAAGAGCCGCGCGCCGGGGAATCCTTGCAGCTCCGTGATCGCCTCGGCGAGCTCGGCGTCGACGAGTGCGGTGCGCACCAGGATGCGCTGCTTGCCGCGGAAGCGAAGGGCGATGCGGCTCCCGCTGACGCTTACGTGCCGCTTCGTCAGCGTCGTGATCCCAAACGTCCGCGACTCGCGCGCGTAACGATCCGAACCGGGCCGGAACCAGCCGAGATTGATCAGGCGTACTGCGATCGCGCTCACGCGCTCCCGGTCGAGCGCGTCGCGTTCCATATCCTCCGCCATCGCCGTGCGCAGCTCGGGTAATCGCTCGCCGAAGCGAATCAGGCTGTCGTACTTTGCCTGCTCCTGGGCTGCCCGGAAATCAGGGTGGTAGATGTACTGGCGCCGACCGGCCTTGTCGTATCCGGTCGCCTGCACCTTGGCCGTAGGGCTCGGCGAGATCCACACGTCGCGCCACGCCGGCGGAATTGCGAGCGAATCGATCCGCTCGAGCTTCTCCGGGTCCGCGATCCGGTTGCCCTTAGCATCGAGATAGCGAAAGTGTCGTCGCGAGCCGACCCGCTGCCACCCTCCTTTTTGCATCGTCGGCGCAGCGTTTCCGAGAAGCCGACCGGATAATCACCCCCAGTAGAATCGCCGCCGTGCCGAGCGAGACCATCGTCGTCCTCGAGGGCGACCAGACGGGCCAGGAGCTGCTCGAGGAGGCATTGCGTGTGCTCGTGCCCGACGTCACCGGGATCGAGCTCGAGCTTCCGCGCTACGACCTCTCGCTCGAGAACCGGCGCTCCACGGGTAACCAGGTCGTGTACGAGGCCGCGCACGCGATTCGCGACGCGGGGCTCGGCTTGAAGGCCGCGACGATCACGCCGGAGGGCGCCGACGACGTGGGGTCGCCGAACCGAATCCTCCGCGAGGAGATCGGCGGCCAAGTGATCGTCCGCACGGGGCGGCGGATCCCCGGCGTGGTGCCGCTCGCGGGCGTGCACGCGCCGATCTCGGTCGTGCGCATGGCCGTCGGCGACGCGTACGGCGCGAAGGAGTGGCGCGAAGGAGAGGGCGAGGACGAGGCGGCCTTCCGCACCGAGCGGATCGAGCGGCGAATTTGCCGCGCGGTCGCCGAGTTCTCGTTCCGGCAGGCCGAGCGTTCGGGCGCGAAGGTGTTCGGCGGGCCCAAGTTCACTGTCAGCCCGATCTACGAAGGCATGCTGAAGGAGGAGATGGACGCCGCAGCGACGCGGCATCCTGACGTGCCGTACGACCCGCAGCTGATCGACGCGACGTTCGCGCTGCTGCTCGCGTCCTCCGGCGCGCCGCTCGTGATCCCGGCGCTGAACCGCGACGGCGACATCCTCTCCGACCTCGTGCTGCCGCTCTTCGGGTCGATTGCGGGCTCGGAGTCGCTGCTGGTTGCCTTCGACGACGATTACGTGCCCAAGGCTTTGATGGCCGAGGCGGCGCACGGCACGGCGCCCGCCCTGCAGGGGAAGAACGTCGCGAACCCGATGGCGATGATCCTGGCGGCCGCAGCGCTACTCGGCCACGCAGGCGACGAGTCGCAGCAGGCGGCGCGGGCAATTCGAGAAGCATCCCTCGAGGCGGTGTCGGAGGGCGTGCGGACTGCCGACCTGGGCGGCCACGCCGGCACGAGCGAGTTCACCGACGAGGTGATCAGGAGGGCCCGTACGAAGCTCGAAGTCTGGGCTGCTCTCTGAAGTCGGACCAGACTTCGAGCGAGACGGCGGCCAGCTGCGGGTCGAACTGCGAGCCGGCGCAGCGCAGCAGCTCGTCGAACGCCGCGCGCTCGTCGAGCGGCTCGCGGTAGGGCCGCGCCGAGGTCATCGCGTCGAACGCGTCGGCGACGGCGAGCAGCCGCGCGCCGAGCGGGATCTCCTTACCCGCGCGCCCGGTCGGGTAGCCGGCTCCGTCCCAGCGCTCGTGGTGGAAGAGCACGTACGGGAGCGCATCCTCGGCCGAGCGCAGGCGAACGAGCAGACCGGCACCGGCCGCCGGATGCCTGCGCACCTCCGCCAGCTCGTCCGGCTCGAGCGGACCGGGCTTCGCCAGCACGGCTTGCGGGACAGCGAGCTTGCCGACGTCGTGGAGGAGGCCGCCGAGGCGCAGCGCGGCCAGCGTCGCCTCGTCCAAGCCGAGGCGGATCGCGACTTGCTCCGCGAGCGCGGTCACCCGCTCGCCGTGCCCTTGGCTCCACGGGTCGGAGCGCTCGACGGCGCGGCAGAGGACGGCCAACATCGCAGGCGCTCATTCAATGGCGCCGCGCGCATCCCTGCTCACTAGAGTTCCGCGCGATGAAGGTCGGCGTCCCGCGAGAGTCCGCCCCAGGCGAGCGGCGCGTGGCGCTCGTTCCGGAGGCGGTCAAGCGGCTCGCTCCCGCTGGCATCGACGTGCTCGTCGAGCAGGGCGCCGGCGAGGCCGCGGCGTTTCGCAACGAGGAGTACGCGGAGGCCGGCGCGACCGTCGTCTCGGTAGACGAGCTCTACGAACAGGGAGAGGCGATCGTGAAGGTCGCGAAGCCGAGCGATGAGGAGATTGCGCGGCTGCGCGAAGGGACCGTGTTGATCGGCTTCCTGCAGCCGCTCACCGACCGGGAGGGGATCGACCGACTTGCTGAGCGCGGCGTGATCGGGTTCGCGATGGAGTCGATTCCGCGGATCACGCGCGCACAGCCGATGGACGCGTTGTCGTCCCAGGCCACCGTCGCCGGCTACAAGGCGGTGCTGCTTGCGGCCGACCGGCTGCCGCGGTTCTTCCCGATGCTGATGACCGCGGCAGGCACGGTGACGCCGGCGAAGGTGCTCGTGGTCGGCGCCGGCGTGGCCGGCCTGCAGGCGATCGCGACCTCGCACCGGCTCGGCGCGGTCGTGTTCGGCTTCGACGTACGGCCGGTCGTGAGGGAACAGGTCGAGAGCCTCGGCGCGAAGTTCCTGGACCTCGGCGTCGTCGGCGAGGAGACGGCGGGCGGGTACGCGCGCGAGCTGTCGGAAGAGGAGCAGCGGCGCCAGCAGGAAGCGCTCGAGGCGCGGATCCCCGAGTTCGACGTGGCGATCACGACGGCCTTGATCCCAGGCCGGCCCGCGCCGAGACTGATCCCGGCCGGCGCGGTCGAGGCGATGCGGCCCGGCTCGGTGATCGTCGACCTCGCCGCCGAGGCAGGCGGCAACTGCGAGCTGACGCAGCCGGGGAATGAGATCAATCGCGGCGGCGTGACGATCGTCGGTTTCACGAATCTGGCGAGCTCGATGCCGACGCACGCGAGCCAGCTCTACGCGCGCAACGTCTCCGCGCTCCTCACGCACCTGATCGAGGACGCCGAGCTCCGGCTCGACTTCGACGACGAGATCACCGCGGCCGCGTGCGTGACGCGCGAGGAGGTCGCCGCGTGACGGTCGTCACGGAGCTGACCGTCTTCGCGCTGGCGATCTTCGTCGGCTTCGAGGTGATCTCGAAGGTGCCGACGATGCTGCACACGCCGCTGATGTCCGGAACGAATGCAATCCACGGAATCGTCCTGATCGGCGCGATGCTGATCGCCGGGACGGCCGACTCCGGCCTCGAGCAGGCGCTCGCGTTCGTCGCGGTCGTGTTCGGGACGATCAACATCGTCGGCGGCTTTCTCGTCACCGACCGCATGCTCGAGATGTTCAAGCGGCGGCCCGGCGAGGACGAGCCGCCTCAGGAACGCGAGTGAGCCAGACCTGGATCGACGCGGCCTACCTGGTCGCGGCGCTCTGTCTGATCGTAGGGATCAAGCGGCTCTCGCACCCGCGGACCGCGCGCTCGGGGAACCTGATCGGTGCCGCGGGCATGGCGATCGCCGTCGGCTTCACATTCGCGATCGAGGAGATCGACCGCTACTGGTTGATGCTCGTGGGAATAGCGATCGGGGCCGTAATCGGCGTCGTGTCGGCCCGGCGCGTGCGAATGACGGCGATGCCGCAGATGGTTGCGCTCTTCAACGGCGTCGGCGGCGGCGCGGCGGCGCTGATCGCCGCGGCGGAGTTCCACCGGCGGGCCCCCGACCCGGGCCGGCTCAGCGCGGACGTCGTGGTCGGGATCCTGTTCTCGGCGGTGGTGGGCTCGGTCAGCTTCTGGGGGAGCCTGATCGCGTTCGGGAAGCTGCAGGAGTTGCTGCCGGGTCGGCCGCTCGTCTTTCGCGGACAGAACCTGTTCAACGCCGTGCTCGGCATCGCGCTGGTGGCGCTCGTGGTCCTGACGGTGACGACCGAGGACGGGCTCTGGCTTGTGCTGCTCTTCGGAGTCGCGGCCTTGCTGGGGGTCCTGTTCGTGATCCCGATCGGGGGGGCGGACATGCCGGTCGTGATCTCGCTGCTAAACGCGTTCACGGGCCTTGCCGCCGCATCTACGGGGTTCGTCCTCGACAACGTCGCCCTGATCATCGGCGGGACGCTGGTCGGCGCGTCCGGCACGCTTCTGACCGTGCTGATGAGCCGCGCGATGGGCCGGCCGCTCCAACAGACGCTCTTCGGCGCCTTCGGAGCGGCGCCGGCGGCGGCCGCGATGGCGGCGGCGAGCAGCGACGGGACGGTGCGGACGGCGTCGGCGGACGACATCGCCGTGATGCTCGCCTATGCGCGGCGCGTCGTCTTCGTGCCGGGGTACGGGCTCGCGGTCGCGCAGGCTCAGCACGACGTCCGGAACCTGGCGGAGTTGCTCGAGCATCGCGGCGTCGACGTGCGCTACGCGATTCACCCGGTCGCCGGCCGGATGCCGGGCCACATGAACGTGCTGCTCGCGGAGGCGAACGTCCCCTACGACGAGCTCTTCGAGATGGAGCAGATCAACCCCGAGTTCCCGCAGACTGACGTGGTGGTCGTCGTCGGCGCCAACGACGTTGTGAACCCGGCGGCGCGCAATCAGCGGGGGAGCCCGATCTACGGGATGCCGATCCTCGACGTGGACAAAGCGCACAACGTCGTCGTGATCAAGCGCAGCATGAGCCCGGGTTTCGCGGGCGTGGACAACCCGCTCTTCTACGACCCGAAGACCGTCATGCTGTTCGACGACGCGAAGCAGGCCGTCGAAAAGCTGGTCGCCGCGGTCAAGGGTCTCTGAGGGACGCCCTAGACCTCCGAACGCCCCCACCCGGGTGGGGTGTGCGGCACCACCCTCAAACCCGCAGCGAGCGTACCGCCGAAACGCGCACAGGTGGGTAACGCCTCTGTGTCAACTGCGTGTCGATTCAGCCGCCCGGACGAGCTCAAAGACGCCACTCACCGCTCTCCTGGACGAGCTCACCGTCGCAGAAGAGCCGGCCGCCGTTTCGAACGTCCTTGACGATGTCCCAATGAATCCGGCTCTCGTTCGTGCCGCCGAGGAACGGGAAACCGGCGCCGAGCGCCAGGTGCACAGTTCCGTAAATCTTCTCGTCGAAGAGCGTGTTCCGCATGTGTCGCTGGATCCCCGGATTGCAGCCGATGCCGAGCTCACCCAGGCGCCGCGCGCCGTCATCGGTGTCGAGGACCGAGACGAGGTAGTCCTCCCCGCTCCGAGCGCTCGCGTCGACGACGCGCCCGTCCTCGAAACGGAGTCGCGCACCGTGCGCTTCCTGGCCGCCGAGGTAGTACGCCGGGTACTCCGAGAAGGTAACGACGCCGTTCGCGGAGTCCTCGACGGGGCTGTAGAAGACCTCGCCGCCGGGCATGTTGTAGTGGCCGTCGTCGACCTGCCCTTCGCGGCCGTCGAGGCTGAGCGCGAGGTCAGTCTCCTCGCCGACGATCAGCACCTCGTCGGTGCGATCGAAGCGCTCCTTGATGCGGTCCATCTTCGCGGCCTCGGCATCCCAGTCGCGCAGGCAGGCGCCGTAGAGGAAGTCCTCGAATGCCTCGAGCGACATCCCCGCGTCTTGCGCCAGAGCCGGCGTTGGGTACTGGCACCCGACCCACGGGAACTCGAACGAGCGATGCCGCTGGCCCACGGGATACGTCGCCTGCGCGATCAGACCGCGCCGCTCGGCCGAGAGGTCCGCTCCGGCGCGCGTGTTCTCGGGCGCGAGCACGATGATCTTGGCATCGACCGTGAGGTGGGTCTGGAGGTCGACCGGCGCGAGCTCTCCGAGGACCTCGGCCGGCGCCTCGAGGGCCCAGGCGTACTCGACCGGTGTGCCGCTGAACGACAGCCTCAGGACGGCGTGCGCACCGCGACGGGCGATCGCACGGCACAGGTCCTCGATCAGCGGCCGGCCGAGCGGACTGCCGAAAACCATCACCTGCCAGCCGGGCTCGACCGCGACAGAGCGCTCGACAAGCAGCTTCGCGTATCGCTCGACGCGCTCGTCCGCCACCGGGCGTAGTAGACCACGGGAGCACTAGGCTTGGCGCCGTGATCCCGCTCTTCACCGCCCGCCACGTCGAGCAGGCGGTTTCGCCGGAGCGTGCGGTCGAAGCGGTGCGCGATGCGTTCATCGCGTACGGGCGCGGCGAGTGGACGATGCCGCCTAAGGTCTACGTTCCGGCGTACCCGGCCGGCGACTTCCGGGCGATGCCGGCGCTCGGGGCGGGCCATGCGCTGCTGAAGTGGGTGACCTCGTTCCCGGGGAACCCGGCGCAGGGGCTGCCGACGGTGATGGGCGTCGTCCTGGTCTCCGACGCTTCGGACGGGACCTTGCGCGCGGTGCTGGACGCCGGCGCCGTCACTGCGCTCCGCACGGGCGCTGCGGCCGTCCTCGCCGCCGAGACCCTCGGCCGCCGCGATGCCGCGAGCGCCGCAGTCGTCGGGGCCGGCGTGAACGGGCGTGCCGTTGCCCGCACCTTCCTCGCGCGGGGGCGGAAGGTGTCGCTGTGGGATGTGGATGCTTCGCGCGCCCGCGCGGTCGCCGACGAGCTGGATGCCGAAGTTGCGGCGTCACGCGAGGACGCTCTCGCCGCCGACCTGCTCGTGACCGTCACGCCCGGGAAGGAGGTGCTGCTGAACAACGGCTCGCTCCGCGCCGGCCAGCATGCGAGCTTGATGGGCGCGGACGGCCCGGGCAAAGCCGAGATCGCAGTCGACGAGCTGGCGCGGGTACGAGTCTTCTGCGACGACTGGGAGCAGGCGAGCCACAACGGCGACCTCGCGCACGCCGTGGAGGCGGGCGTGATCGCGCACGAAGCAGTGACCGAGCTCGGGGCGGTGCTCACGGGTGCCGCGCCGGGACGCCGCTCGGACGACGACGCGACAGTCTTCGACTCGACCGGGCTGGCGATTCAGGACCTTGCGATCGGACTCGCGGCGCTCGAGCGAGCCGACGAGCTCGACCTTCGACGGCTCGAGCTCTAGATCAGCCGTACCGGGTCAAAGAGCTCGAGCTGCGGGTGCGGCCGGCTGAGCATCGCCTTCGCAACGAGATCGCCGCAGGCAAGTCCGAGCACGTTGCCGTGACCGGAGTAGCCGCAGGAGACCCACACGCGGTCATCGGCGGGGAGCCGCCCGACGAGCGGCAGCTCGTCCGGAGTCGTTCCCCAGATTCCGGCCCAGCGATGCGTGATCTCGGGCCTCGCGCCGACCAGGTCGACGAGGAGCCGCTCGAGACCGTCCTGTACGCGCTCCGTCAAAGCCTCCTCGGCCGTCCACTCCGCGTCCAGGCCGGCGTCCCGGCGGCCGCCGAGGACGAGCCGTCTGTTTCGGGGCTGCTGCCAGTAGTCGAAGCCGCGACGGGCGTGGTGCGGACATCGAAACAGCCTCTGCGGCAGCGGCTCGGTGACGAGGACCTGGCCGCGCGTCGGCCGGATCAGGGCGTCGAGCTCCGGCACCAAGCCGTGCGTATACCCGTCGGTTGCGATCAGGATCTGCTCGGCCCGGAGCTCGGCGAGCGACTCGACGAGACTGTGCTCGCGCAGCTCTGCGCCCGCCTCGGCCGCTCGCGCCGCGAGGCGACGGACCCAGCGGGCGGGCTGGAGCGCGCCGTCACGGTGATGACGAAGTGCGCCGTGATACCGGCCCTGGAGCGGAGGGTCGAGCTCGTCGACCCACTCGACGTCGAAGCCGTCTTCGCGGAGAGCGGCGAGCTCGGCGCTGAGCTCGCTGCGCTCGGAGGCGTCCGCGGCCAGCCGGAGGCTCCCGGTCCGTTCGAACGCATCTCCAGCGAGTGCGGCGAGCCGCTCGAGGGCACGCTCGCTGAAGCGCCAGTACTCAGCGGCGCGCTCACGGCCGAGGCTCGCCCTCGCGGTGTCGTACGGCATCGCCCCGCCGCGCAGCGCGAAGCCGCCGTTGCGCCCGCTCGCACCCCCGGCGACCTCGCGCGCGTCGTGCAGCCGCACCCGTACTCCGCCGTCGGCCAGCGTGAGCGCCGCCGAGCAGCCTGTGACGCCGCCGCCGACGATCTCCACCTCCGGCGGCCCGCGAAGGCCGACGCGCGGGATCGGGTCGGCCGCCTCCTCCAGCCAGTACGAAACCCTCACCCGCCGGATGCTAGAGCGCGGTACGTGCCGGCAGCCTCGCCGACGAGGCCGGCGAGCTCGAGCTCCGCGAGTGCCGCGGCAACCTCGGCCGCGTCCAGTTCCGAGCCGCGTATGAGCTCGTCGATGCTCGCCGGCGCCGCGCGCAGCACCGCAAGCACCGACGCGGCGGCGCCCTGGGGCGGGGCCCGTTCCTCCGGAGGGGCCGAGAGCCCGAACGCCTCGAGCACGTCGTCGGCCTTCGTGAGCGGCGTGGCTCCGAGTCGCAGGAGCGCATTGGTGCCAGCCGACAGCGCGGCGGTGATCTCGCCCGGACACGCGAACACCTCACGTCCTTCCTCGAGCGCGAAGTCCGCTGTGATCAGCGCGCCGCTCCGCTCGCGGGCTTCTACGACGACCGTCGCCTGGGACAGCCCGGCGATGATCCGGTTGCGCGCCGGGAACCGCCACGGAGCCGGCTCGACTCCGGGCGCGTACTCGGACACGATCAGCCCGCCGTCGGCCACCCGCCGCGCAAGCTCGGCGTGCGCCGCCGGGTAGTCGCGGTCGACGCCGCATCCGAGCACTGCGATCGTCGGGCCGCCGGCCTCGAGCGCGCCGCGGTGGGCCTCGCCGTCGATCCCACGCGCGAGGCCGCTCACGACAACGAGGCCTGCCGAGGCGAGCTCGCGGCCGAGCATTCGAGCGACCAGCGAGCCGTAGCCCGAGCACGCCCGGGCGCCGACGAGCGCCACGGCCGGTCGCGCCAGCACCTCCGCCTCCCCGGTTCCGCGGAGGAACAGGCCCGGCGGCGGGTCGTGGATCGAGCGCAGAAGCGCCGGGAAGGCCGGGTCCGAGCGCGCCAGCCAGCGGATCCCTTTGTCGGCGAGCGCCCGCCGGCACGAACGCTCGTCGAATCCTCGAGCGAAGGCACGAAATCGCGGATCCTGCGGCTCCCGAACGACGTGCGAACCGCTCTCGGCGGCGTAGGCGGCAAGGACGAGCTCGCTCATCCGAGCCGGAGCTCCTTCGGCGGCCGATACGAGAGCGCCTCGGCGATGTGCTCCGCCTCGACGCGCTCGGTGTCCGCCAGCGCGGCGACCGTCCGCGCCACGCGCGCAACGCGGGCGCGGCCCCTGGC
>JBKOXJ010000060.1:0-13448 GCA_046724905.1 Actinomycetota bacterium
GAAGCAGGGCGTGCCGGCCGATCCGAACAGCATCGCCTGGGACGACTTCGCCGACGCGAACGGCGACGTGCCCGACTTCGCGCCGACGGCGATCCCGAGCTGGTGGAGCACCGTGAGCTGGGGGAGCGGCCCCAAGTGGGGCGCCGAGGCCGCCTCGACGGCCGCGCTCTCGCTCCAGCGGCCGGTCCGCGTCGCCTTCCACGCATCGGAGCTCCTGCCCGCATGACGCGCGAGAACCCGCACCGCCGGCACCTCGACGCGGTCGAGCACGAGCTGACCGTGCTCGCCGCCGAGGCGGTCGAGGCCGAGCGCCGGCTGCAGGCCGCGAGGCAGCGCGCAGACGAGGCCGGGATTGCCGCCGCCGAGAAGGCATTCGCGAAGCTCGGCGAGCGTCACCGCGAGCTCTCGATCGACCTCGCAGCTCTCGCGGAGGCGCTGCAGCAGTGGCGCCTCGGCCGCGTGGCTCCTCGCAAGGCCGAGGACGACCCGACGGTGCTCGACGGCGCGTTGCCGATCGTCCTCCTCCCGGTGCGGATCGAGACGCGCTTCGGGCAGGGCCAGCAGGGACCGGAGCTGTGGGTGCGTGTCTACCCGGACGTCGTCCACGTCGACACGCATGAGCCCGGCTTGACGGACGCCGAGCGCGAATGGGGGCGGCGCTACTGGCAGGACGCGTGGCTCGCCGCGGACGACGCTGACCAGGCGCGCAGCGCCTGGGGGCAGCTCGCCGCGCGCTTCGGGCCTCGCCGCGCGGCGTGGATCACCAGGACGCTCGAGCCGCGGAACCAATCCGCGCGCCCGACGCAGCGGCTCCCGCCGGGAAGCAAGCTGCCCGTGGCGCCGCGTTTCCCCCGCGTGCACCACCGGGCGGGGCCGTGGACCCGAGCGGCGCGCACGTCGCTCCTGCCCGACCGCTGGGTCGTCCTCGGGTACGAGGGGAACACGCGGACGCTGCTCGCTGCGGGCTCGCTCATCCCCGATCCGCTTCCGGTCGGGCCGTCGCCGACGGCGCCCGCCACGACGACGAGCGACGAGCAGCTGAAGGGCGACGACGCTGTCGCATGGCTCACCGACTTCGACCGCGCCGTCGGTGCCGGAATGGGCATCCGCGCGCCGCTGACCGCGGCGCAGGCCGGCGGCGGCTTCGACCGCCTCGTCGTTGTCGGCGTGAAGACCACCGTTTCCCCGGCGCTCGGGGCGTCGCGGCTCCGACAGGCGCTCGACGCTCACCACTACACCGACGGGCTCGCCTTCCTACCGCAGGGGACGCCGACGAACAACAGCGACGACGGCCGAGCGCCGTCGAGCCGCGACGGCGTCGCGCGGCCGAGCTTCGACGTCGAGCGCGGGGCGAGTCTGACCGGTAACCCGCTGGCGAACGGACAACTCACCGCGGCCGCGCTCGGCATCAACGCGTCGACCTTCGACCACGCCTCCGCAGCCGACGCGACGGAGAGCGACGACGCGCGGTTGATGAATACCGTCATCTGGCCGGCGACCCTCGGCTACTACCTCCAGCAGCTGCTCGCGCCGGTCGTCTCCGAAGCCGGGATGGACTGGGCGCGCGGGCACTTCATCGAATACGTGCGCGCGCGCGGGCCGCTGCCCGCGCTCCAGGTCGGACGGCAGCCGTACGGCCTATTGCCGGTGACGTCGCTCGCGAAGTGGGCGCCGGTGTACGAAGGCGCGGAGGACCAGCGGCTCGTCGACCTGCTCTCCCGCGCGAGCGACCTCTGGCGCGCCTCGATACCGGAGGTGCCGCGCGCCGGCCGCTCTGGAGATCCGGACCAGGACCTGCTCGAGGTGCTCGGGACCGCGGCGACCGCCCGCACGGTGTGGGCGCGCGCGGGCATGTCCCGCGAGTACGTCTTCGACCTCTCGGCGCTGCTCGGCCTCGATCCACAAGAGCCGTTCTGGGACGCGAACGAGACCGACGTCGCGAAGCTCGTCAACCGGCTCCGGGGCGTCGGCACGCCGAGGCTCTCGTACCTCGCGTGGACGCCGTTCGCGAAGGAGCTGACCGGCCCGCTCGTCGAGGGCGCCAACGTGCAGCCGGCGATGCGCGCGCGGGAATACCTCCCGTCCCTGGCCGCGTTGCCGCCCGCGCAGCTCCGCGGGATCTCGCTCGACTTCCGGCCGCTGCCGCTGTTGTATCTGATCGCGCGCCAGAGCGTGCTGCGTGCGTACGTGGACGCGTCGGCGCGCGTGCAGGGGCTGAGCGCCTCCGACCGTCGCGAGAACGTGCTGATCGACGTCGTCGGCCAGACCTCGACGCCCTGGCGCCAGCTCGCCGCCGCCCAGCCGCCGCAGTTCGTCCCGAACGTCGGTGAGGCGCTCGCCGCCGATCCGCCGCTCGACGAGCCGGCGCTGCGGGAGCTGCGCGAGGCGCTCGCCGCTCTCGCCGGCCACGACGTCGCGTCGCTCGAGCTCCTCCTCGCCGAGACGCTTGGGCTCTGCGCGCATCGGCTCGACGCCTGGATCACGTCCGTCGCACACAAGCGACTCTCCCTCCTGCGCCGGCAGGGCCGCGCCGGGACGCACCTCGGCGGCTTCGGCTGGGTGGAGGACGTGCGACCGGCTCCGGCGGGCCAGCCCGTGCAGCCGCCGCCGGACGGCGAGGCCGCGGGACTCGTTCGCGCCGCGGGCAATGCCGGCTACGTGCAGGCGCCGTCGCTCGGGCACGCCGCGGCCGCGTCCGTCCTCCTGAGCGGGCATCTCACGCATGGCGGGGCCGCGAACGCCGACCTGCTCGCCGTCGACCTGTCGTCCGAACGGGTCCGCGTCGCTCAGTGGCTGCTCGACGGGATCCGTAGGGGACAGCCGCTGGGCGCGCTGCTCGGCTACCAGTTCGAGCGCGGCCTGCACGAGCACCATCCGGGGCTCGACCTGGAGCCGTACATCGAGCCGTTCCGCCGGCTCGAGCCGCTCGTGAGCGGGAAGCTGACCCCGACGAACAGCGCGCCGCTGGAGGCCGTCGGCGCGAGTGCGGTCGTCGACGGGCTGCGTCTGCTGCGACGCCTCGAGCCGGGCGGCGAAGGCATCCCGTGGGGGAGCGGCGGCCTGCCCAACGAGAACGCGGAGCCGCAGGAATTCGCCGCGGTCGGCGCCGAAATCAGCCTCCTCGCCGAGCGCTTCGACGCGCTTCGCGACGCGATCCTGGCCGACTCCGTCTACCACCTCGTCCAGGGAAGCGGCGAGCGTGCGATCGGGAACGTCGACGCGGTCTCCCGCGGCGACGCTCCGCCGCCGACGCTCGAGGTCGCCAAGACACCGCGCACGGGGGTCGCGGTGTCGCAGCGTCTCGTCGTCCTCTTCGACGGCGAAGCGACGGCGCAGGGCTGGGCGACCGCGAGCGGCGGCCACCGCGCCGCGGTCGAGCCGAACCTCGACGCCTGGGCAGCGGCGCTGCTCCCCTCGCCGGCGGCGGTCTCGTGCGCCGTCGACTACCTCGACCGCGACGGCGCCGTCGTCGGCACGAGCGCCGTCCAGCTGTCCGACCTCGATCTGACGCCGCTCGACCTGATCGCGATCGCGGTCCCCGACGAGCAGCCGCAGGGAGGCGAGCTCGAGCGTCGGATCGTCTACCGCGCGCTGCAGGATGACCTGCGCGGGGCGGCTCCTCCCGAGTCGGACGTGCGCGTGCGCTACCCGGCGCCCGGGCCAGGCGGCTTCGGCTTCCCCGATGCGATCTTCCTCGCCGCGCGCGTGCGCGAGCTGCTCGACCACGCGCGTCCGCTTCGCGGCGGCGACGTCGCACCCGTCGGGGACAACGCGGCCTCGGGTGTGGATCTCGTCGCGCTGCGGAAGCGGGCAAAGGCGGCGAGGGATGCGCTGCACGACGCGCGGAAGGCGCTCGAGCAGGAGCTGGCCCGGGCGCAGCCGCGTTCGGCTTCTCTCCGGGCCGCGCTGCTCGAGGCGGCGGCGCTCGGCGTCATCGGCGCCGTTCCCGTCGAGGCGACCCGCAAGGATCCCGATGCGATCGAGCGGCTCGTTGCGCAAGCGAAGCCGATCGCAGCGGAGCTTGACGCGCGAACCGGGGCCGTGGTGGCCGACGCCGTCGCGTTGCGCGCTTCGGGCCTCTCGTACGACGCAGCGGCGGAGCTACTCGTCGCCCAGATCGACCACGCGTTCGGGGGGCGCGGCCCGCGGGTGCTGCCGCCCTTTGCGCCGGGGAACGCCGCGGAGCTGGCGGCCGCGCGCGCGGATGGGCCGAACGCGCTGGGCGCCGATCCCTTCGCTGCCGACGACTTCGTTCTCGAGGCCGCACAGGTGCGGTCGGGTGCCGCGCGGCTGCAAGCCGTGCTCGCGACGGCGTCGGCCCTTTCACCGTCGGCGGCGGGCGCCGGCACCGCGGACTTCGGCGTGGCGCAGTTCCCGTTCGAGGCGGGCTCGCGGTGGGTCGGGCTCCCTGCTCCGGTGGGAGGGTCGATCCCCGGCGGACGGCTGTCGCTGCTCGTGCACGCTCCGGCTCTCACTGCGACGAGCGGGGCAGGGCTCGCCGGCCTCATGGTCGACGAGTGGGTCGAGGTCGTCCCCGGCCCGGACGAGACCACCGGCTTGGCCTTCCACTACGACGCCCCGGGATCGGCGCCGCCGCAGGCGATCCTGCTCGCCGTGCCCCCGGCCGCGGCCGCCCGCTGGAGCCTCGACTGGCTCGAGGCCATCCTGCTCGAGACGCTCGACCTGGCGAAGCTGCGCGCCGTGGATCCCGACTCGCTCGCCGGGGCCGGCAGCCTTCTCCCCGCGACGTGGTTCCCGTTCAACCGCGCGAACGACACCGTCTCGACCGACCCGACACTCGCGATCGCACCCTGATGGCCTCCGTCACCTCCTGGAACCGGCTCGAGATCCACTGCCGCGACACGATGCTCGCCGAGTCGGTGCAATCCCGGATCCACGACCCGTTGTGGCTGCTCGCCCGCCAGTGGCAGGTCGGCGAGTTCACCGGCGACGACGGTGGCTCTCCCGTCCAGGCGAGGGCCCGGCTCGACGTGCGCACGCTCGGCTGGTACGCGCACGACGGTGGATCTGCGGCGGCGTTCGACCCGCTCGCCGAGCCGCTCGAGGCGCGCGTCGAGCGCGAGGCCGCTCCAACCGGCGACCTGAGGCTGGCGATCGCCGGCGGCCGGCGGCTGCTCGGGTTCCTCCAGGCGCACGGAGGCACGACGGCCACGCGCGCCGCGCTCCTGACCGCGTTCTCTATCGAGGCCAAACCGGCCCCGCCCGGTGCGCCGGTCGACCTGACCCGCGAGCGCATCGTCTCCGCGCTGGCGGGGAGGGCGATCGACGGCGAGCGGGTGTACGCGAATGTGCGACCGACGCTCGCCTCGGATGGAACCGGCGCGCTCCCGAACGACTTGCCCGCAGATCCGGCGTTGCTGCCGGCATGCGTGGACTTCCTCGGCTGGTGGGAGGCCCGCACGGGCGCGCCGGCCGATCCGGCGTGGGCGGATCCGCGCATGGAATACGAGTTCGCCATCGCCACGTCGACCGGGGACGAGCTCGTCCTCACGGCACGCGGCCACAGCGGCGGACCGCTCGACTGGCCAGCCTTCGACGTCGACGACGGCGCGAGCATCCGCCCGGCATCCGGTGCGAACGCGGAGAAGGTCGTCCGTACGGTGATTCCCGCTCCGGTCGAGTTTCGCGGCATGCCGGCTGCGCGCTTCTGGGAGATCGAGGACGGCTCGGTCGACCTCGGTGCGATCGATGCGGCCGCCGACGACCTCGCGCGCCTGCTGGTGATGGAGTTCGCGCTCGTCTACGGCAACGACTTCTTCGTCATCCCGGTCCGCCTGCCCGTCGGCTCGATCTCGGACGTTGCATCGCTTGTCGTCACCGACAGCTTCGGCGTGCGAACTCTCATCGACAGCGGCGAGACGGCCGCCGGCGGAAACGGCTCGTGGAGCATGTATCGCCTGTCCGCCGACCGCCGTGTCAGCTCTGCGCGTGCGGGCACGCCCTCGGAGTTCCTGCTCGCGCCCGCGCTCGGCCAGCATCTCGAAGGGGACGCCGTGGAGGAAGTGCTCTTCGTTCGCGACGAGGCCGCGGCGATGGCGTGGGCGGTCGAGCGCCGCGTCGAGGGCGGCGACGGACGCGCGCTCGATCGCTTCGAGGCGTACGAGGACGAGCGCCGCCGAACACCGCCGGTCGTGCAGGCACCGGCCGCAGCCGATCTTGTCTACCGCCTCGCAACCGAAGTGCCGCCGTACTGGTTCCCGCTGCTGCCGCTCCAGTCCGGCGTGCGCTCGATCGCGTTCGAGCTCGGCGAGGTCGACCTCGAGCCGCCACCGGCGCCTGCCCCTGCGGGCCGCCTCCTCTCGGGCAAGATCGGCAAGCTCCAGATCGCCGAGGAAGAGGTAGATCGAGCAGGACTCCGTGTCGCCGTCGTGCACCGCCGCACGCGCTGGATCGGGGGCACGACGCAGCACTGGATCGGCCGCGACCGCGGTCCTGGTCGCGGCGAAGGTGCGAGCGGCCTGCGCTTCGACATCATCGAGTCGCCGCCGCCGCTCCCCTGAACCGTCAACCGTCGTCTGCCGGCGCCGATGACCGCCGCACTGCTGATGGTGGCGGCAGTGCCGACGTACTGCTGACCGCGCTGGGCATCGCGCCGACGCGCCGCAGCCGATTTCATCAGACGTGCAGATTTTCGTCGGCGATCTGGGGCGTAGGGTGCCGCGAACTCAGTCAGGACGTTGTTTTCGCCGGTTTCAGGGATGAGCGAGGGTGGCGCGCGCCGAGCCGACGTTGTTCGACGGCCTCATGGTGGTAAGGCCCTGGTGCTGGACCAGGTTGTGCTTTCCCTAGTTTCACGCGCGCGCGCGAATACCAGAAACGGCGGTAGAGGCGCAAGTTCGCTGTTCGTTCGCAGCGCGACGCGATTTTGCAGTGCTCGGGGGGATTAGCCTCGGCCGCGGTGAGATCGAGGAGCTCGAGGGAGCGGAGAGACGGTCGGCCGAAGCGGTGGTTCGAGCGGCTTCGCGGGCCGATGAGTTTGGCTGCGAGTAACGGTCTACAGGGACATGAGCAAGGTGAGGGTGCACATCTCGGTTTCGGTGGACGGGTACGTCGCCGGCCCGAACCAGAGCCTGGAGAACCCGCTCGGCGAGGGCGGGGAGGGCCTCCACGACTGGATGGTCGCGCTGAAGGCATGGCGTGAGCCGCACGGGCTGGAGGGCGGCGAGGTGAACGCGAGCACCCCGGTGGTCGAGGAGTCGCTGGCGAACGTGGGCGCCGAGATCATGGGCCGCGGCAAGTTCGGCGGCGGGCCCGGCCCCTGGGGTGACGACCCGTGGCGCGGGTGGTGGGGCGAGGAGCCGCCGTTCCACATGCCAGTGTTCGTGCTCAGCCATCACGAGCGGGAGCCGCTGACGCTCTCGGACACGACCTTCACCTTCGTGGCCGAGGGGATCGAGTCGGCCTCGACCAGGCCCGGAGGGCTGCGGCCGGGAAGGACGTCTTGATCGGCGGCGGAGCCAGTGTGATCAACCAGTACCTGGCGGCGGGGCTCGTCGAAGAGCTTGAGCTGCACATCGTCCCGCTGGTGCTGGGCGGCGGCGCGCGGCTCTTCGACGGGCTCGGCCCCGAGCTCCGGCTCGAGCAGGTGCGGGCGATCGAGGGGCCCGGCGTCACGCACCTCAAGTACCGCGTTCGCACACGGTAGCTTCGCAGTGGCGACATTCGCGCTCATCCACGGGGGCGGCGGGAGCGCGTGGGACTGGCACCTGGTCGCGACCGAGCTACGGGGGCGCGGGCATGATCCCGTCGCCGTCGACCTCCCGTGCGAGGACCCCTCGGCCGGGTGGTGGAACTATGCCGACACCGTCGTCGAGGCGATCGGCGAGCGGCGCGAGCTCGTGGTCGTTGGCCACTCGCTCGGCGGCTTCACTGCGCCGCTCGTGTGCGCTCGCATGCCCGTCGACCTCGTCGTGCTCGTCGCGGCGATGATCCCGTCGCCCGGGGAGCTCTTCGACGACTGGTGGGTCAGCACGGGCTACGAGGCGAGCGGGTACGACGACGTCTTCTACCACGACGTCCCTCCCGACCTCGCATCCGAGGCGAGCCGGCGAGAGCGGGACGAGGGCGCGAGGGCGCTGCGAGAGCCCTGGCCGCTCGAGGCGTGGCCGGCAACGCCCACGAAGTACCTGCTCTGCCGCGACGACCGGATGTTCCCGGCGGCTTGGGCGCGACGCCATGCGCGCGAGCGCTTGGGCATCGACGCCGATGAAATGGACGGCGGCCACTACATCACGCTCAGCAGACCGGGCGAGCTCGCCGACCGGCTCGCGGCGTACGCAGCGGAGGCTCCGTGAGCCGCACCAGTTCCCGCGCCGTGCTGCGATCACGGCCCGGTGAGCCGCGCGGGCCACATTTGCCCGCCCCGCACGCCTGCTGCCTCGCGGCGATGAGGACGAGCGCAGGTGCAAACGGGATGGGCTTTGTCATTGATGAAGGGCGTGCGACTCGGTCAGCGCCATCGCGGAGGCTGGGCCCTTCACAGAAAAGCGCACGCCTACGAGTGAGGCTCGCGGGCGACTTCTGGCACCGCGAGCGGCTGCTCACCGATCGCGACGAAAACGGCCCGTTTCGAGCCGGGCCCGAGAAGCTGGTGTACCCGTTTTGGTACCCGCCCGCCCCTCGGTCGTTGACGAGTTAGACGACGAAGGAACCGAATTAGCAGGTCTTTCTTAGAAGCCCTCTGACGGACTCGAACCGTCGACCCCCTCCTTACCATGTCATGTTCGCGGCAACTGGTCGCAACCTGCGGCAACGGATTTCGCTCGTTTTGAGCCGTTTTCGGCGCCATCGCATTTGCCACCGGTTGCCACTGGTTGCGACCGCTAGGCTCCATGAACGCTCCATGCGTGCGGATCCGTCAGGCTAGGTGCGCCACGCATCCGAGGAGGTCGCGGAGCGGGAGACGAGCTGCGGTTCTGCGAAGCCGTTCGCGCGCAGTACGTCGACGACTCGCACGATGGCCTGACGCCCCCGCGCCGCGGTTGGCGGCTCGTAGAAGAGGAAGAGCCGCCCGTCGTGATCGAGTCCCCTGCGGATGGGAGCCAGCTCTTCGGTCGCCCGGGTCGTCCAGAAGACGTTGACGTTTACCGCGAAGGCTTTGTTGAAGCGCGCCTTGCCTGGGTCGAAGTCCGCCACGTCGACGATCTCAAGCGCGAGCCGCCCTGTTGCGACATGCTTCTGGTTCCGACGGCGCGTGCGCTCGATCGCCGTCGCTGACCGATCGATCAGGAGCAGGCTGCCGCGGTCGAGACGCTCGCAAACGAGCGAGGCGGCGAGGCCCGTGCCACCGCCGATCTCGAGCAGGCGGTCAGCCGGCTCGACGGCAAGCGTCTCGACCGCCCACTGAATCCGCTCCGGTATCACATCGGCCACGCTAGTCGAGGATGACGGTCGGGTTGGAGCCGTGGTGCACCGCTGACGCAGAAGCGAGTCCGCATAGTCGCACGGCTGCTCCTGGAACCGCGGAGCCGCCTCACTCGGTCCAGTCGGGCAGCGAGGTCTCTCCGACGTGCTCGGTCGGGAGAGGGATCGCCCCCGTGCCGTCCGCATTCATGACGAATAGGCCGGGGGCCGAGAACACGATGTGCTCGCCGTCCGGCGACCATGCCGGCGCGTACGCGCGCTGGTGCGTCAGCCTGCCGACACCCGAGCCATCGGGACGCATCACGTACACGTCGGTGTAGTTGTCCAGGTGGTCGCGATGCGACGTGAACAGGATGAAAAGGCCGTCGGGCGACCAGTCGACCTGCCACCCCTCTCCCACCCGCGAGAGGTCCACCACCTTCGAGCCGTCGGCCTGAGCGATATACATGAGGTGGTCGCCGGTGAGATTCGAGTTGAAGACGATCCGCGTGCCGTCCGGTGACCACGACGGATACTCCCCGCCCTCCGTGTGGGGCAGCGTCCGGCGCCCCGTCCCGTCCGGCCGGATCACAGTGATGATCCCGCTCGACCCGCTCGGCCCGGCGAAGGCGATCAGCGAACCGTCCGGCGACCAGGCCGGCGACAAGCCGTTCGTCAGTCGCCGCAGCTCCGTGCCGTCCGCATTCATGATCCAGATCTCCGGCTCCCCGCTTCGCTCCCGTCGGAACGCGATGCGCGTGCCGTCCGGCGACCACGACGGATCGAAGTCGTCGCCTGGGCTCGTGGTGAGCCTCCTCAGACCCGTCCCGTCTGCGTCGACCACGTACACGTCCATGGCACCTTGGGCTCCCGCGGAGAAGGTAATCCGCCCAGAGAGCGACCTGGACCCGGCTCCGCTCCTTGGTCCGGAGGCTTCCGATGCCGACGCGGCGGGAGACGGGCGATCGTCTGATCGGCGGCCCTCCGGTCCGCCGCTGCACGCTCCCACCACGAGGACCACCGCGAGGGAGGTCGTCAGTATGCGGCCCCAATTCATGCGCCTTCTACACCCCGGCTGGCCGGGCGGTTCCGACGCGGCCCCGATCAAACCGAGTAGGCGAGACGCAATCCAGCCGGTCCGATCCATTCTCTGCCCGCCGAGAGGCTGGCCTTACCGGAAGGCGGGTGCGAGCATCCTGGGCGACCCGAGCGACGAGTGGGCCCAGCTTGATCTCTACGGGGTCGGGTCGCCCGTCGCGCGGTGTGGGTCCATGCGACTCGGTTCGGGCTCGCTTGTTTCCCTGATCAGGTCTTCGAGGTCACCGAGGGCCATGATGAAGAGCATCCGGCAGCCGTCGTTCCCGACGGTGTAGAGGGGTGGAGTCGGCGTACTCTGTCGTCGAGCAGAAACGCGGCCAGCTCGTGCACCTCGGCCGGCTTGTGGACAGGGGCGCGTGCGGCCGATGATCGATTCGGTCTTCGCGCTTGCCGATGCGCGCGACGCTTTCGCTCGCGTTGGCGAGGCCGGCAAGATCGGCAAGGTCGGCAAGGTGGTGCTTGGAGTCTCGGACGCTGCTCCCTAGGTCCGCGCGTTGCGGGAGGCTGCCCGCAGGTTTGACATTCTCGGCTTCAGGATATAATCTGCGCGTAGATCATCTCCGCGAAGATAAAGGAGGGCGACGATGTGGTCGACGGAACACAGCATCGAGACAAGCGCAGCACCCGAGCGGATCTGGCGGCTCTGGGCGGACGTGCCACGGTGGTCGGAGTGGAACGCCGACATCAAGCGGATCGAGCTCGTCGGCCCGTTCGCCGAGGGTAGCCGCATCGTGATGACCCCGAGCGGGCAGGAACCGATCGAGCTCCGGATCGCATCGGCGGCCGAGCCCGAGCTGTTCGTGGACGAGGCGGACTTCGGCGACGTGGTCGTGCGGACGACACATCGCGTCCAGCGCGCCGCCGACGACCGCTCGCAGATCACCTACCGGATGGAGATCAGCGGGCCCCAAGCGGACACGCTCGGGCCGCAGATCGGGCCCGAGATCAGCGGCGACTTCCCGCAGACGCTAGCCGCCCTAGTCGAGCGCGCCGAGGGTCGGTAGTCCCGCGGCGAAGGAGAGACGACATACCGCACATGAGGAGCCGCGTGACTCGAGGTACTCCGCTTCATCCGAACGACAGTCCTGGATTCCTGCTTTGGCATGCCACGCTGCGCTGGCAGCGTGGCATCGCCCAGGCTCTGGCGCCGCTCGACCTCACGCACGTCCAGTTCGTGCTGCTTGCCTGCACCTGGTGGCTGAACGAGCAGGGCCCGAGTCCGAATCAGGTCGCTGTTGCCGCGCAGGCGGGCACCGACATCAAGATGACCTCGCAGGTGCTGCGCAGCCTCGAGCGCAAGGGCCTGATCGAGCGCGAGATCGATAGCGCCGACACCCGTGCCCGCCGGGTGCGCGTGACGAAGCAAGGCGCCCGGCTCGCGCCGCGCGCGATCGCGATCGTCGAGGCGGTCGACGCCGGTTTCTTCGCCGACCTTCCCGAACGCGAGGCGCTGCGCTTCCTCCGCCGTCTTGCGAAGCTGCCCGAAGCCGGTCGTCCTCGTCGCCACCTGGGACCTGGTGTTCAAGCCGGGTCTCTGACCACCATCCCACCGGTCGCGTGAACGAGCCGCTGTTCCGATCGGCCACCGAGGCGGCGCGGCTGGTCACCGGGAGAGAGGTCTCCGCGCGCGAGTTGACCGAGCTCCTGGTCGCGCGGATCGATGCCGTCAATCCGGCAATCAACGCGGTGGTCGAGCTCCGCACAGACGAGGCCCTAGGCGAAGCCGCGGCGGCGGATCGCGCCCTCGAGGAGGGCGAGCAACTCGGGCCTCTGCACGGAGTGCCGATGACGGTGAAGGACAGCTTCGACGTCGCAGGTCTCCATACGACATGGGGGAACGCGCAGTTTGCCGACTATGTCGCGGATGCCGACGCGACGCTCGTGCGTCGGCTGAAGGAGGCGGGCGCGATCGTCGTCGGCAAGACGAACGTGCACTTCATGCTGGCTGACTTCGGCCAGACCGCGAACGAGCTGTACGGGGTCACGAACAACCCCTGGGACGCCGGCCGCACGCCCGGCGGCTCGAGCGGCGGCGGCGCGGCCGCGCTCGCCGCCGGCCTCACGTTCCTCGAGTACGGCTCCGACCTGGTCGGCTCGATCCGCATTCCCGCAAGCTTTTGCGGCGTCTACGGGCTGAAGCCGAGCGCCGGGATTATTCCGACGACCGGATTCCAGGTTCCGGGGACGCCGCCGAGCCCGCCCGAGCTGACATACATGTCGGCGGTCGGGCCGCTCGCGCGCTCGGCGAGCGACCTGAGAACGGCCTTAGAGGTGACCGCCGGGCCGGAGCCTCCGGTGAGCGACGCCTATGCATGGCGGCTCGCGCCGCCGCGCCGCACACGTCTGGAGGAGTTTCGCGTCGGCTTCGTACTTGACCACCCGAACGCTCCCGTCTCGAGCGACGTCACGGCAACGCTCTCGAGGGCAATCGAGGCCATTGGCGACGCGGGCGTCTCGGCCGTCGAAGGCTGGCCCGCAGCAATCGATCCGGTGGAGGAGGCCGAGTCGTTCGCATTCCACTTGGGGCTCTTCTTCGCGTTCCACGGGGAGGAGCAGTTCGACCGCGCCCATGAGTTCGTCGAGCAGGAGAAGCGGCGGATGCGGGCACGGGCAGCCTGGCGGCGCTACTTCGAGACAACCGATGTTTTCCTCACCCCGGCGAACTTCACGCCGGCGTTCCCGCACGACCCCCGGCCGTTCGAGCAGCGCACGATCTCAACACCAGAGGGCGAACGTCCCTATGACAACCAGCCGTTCTGGATCTCGCATGCCTCGCTGGCAGGCCTCCCCGCCGTTGCCGCGCCGGCCGGGACAACGTCGGGCGGTCTCCCTGTCGGGATGCAGATCATCAGCCCGCTGTACGGGGACAATACGGCAGTGACGTTCGCCGAGCTGCTCGACGAGGTAATCGGCGGCTATGAGCGCCCGCCGATCTGAGGTAGCAGGCAATGCGACGGTTTACCGACGTTTCGAGCTAACGGTCAGAC
>JBKOXJ010000053.1:0-4046 GCA_046724905.1 Actinomycetota bacterium
GACCGACCGTGCCGGCCGGAAGGCGCACGCGGACTGCCCCTACAGAGCCGTCTATCCCTTCAGCGGCTTCTGGGCGCGTCAGTCCCCATACGAGGCCGGGAGCGCGATCAACGTGCGTTTCGCGCTCGGCGGAGATCGCGGCCTGGAGATCTTCGTGGCCGGCTACCCGCGGACAATCGCCGCTGACTGCGCCACCGGCATGCCACTCGGCGACTCAGAGCCGGTCGACCAACCGGGCGAGAGTTTCACCCTGGGATTCGACGGGCTCGCGCAGAAGTACGTCCTCCACGAGAAGACCGATCTGGGCTGGAGCGGGACGTGCCGGCTCCTGCAGCTCGGGCTCGACGACGGCAGTGAGCGCGAGCTCCTGCAGCAGTTCAGATAGCGAGAGGCGACAGGCGGGCTCGACCACCGATCTAGGGATGATGAGCCGCCGCATTTAGCCGATACCTGCTGAACAGTCTTGCGGCGACTGCGGCATCTGCGGCTACCCGAAGGGGCGAGCGCGAGAGCGCTCGTCTCAGTGCTCGTGGTCCTAATCGTGGTCGCGGTCTTCGCGCTCTTGATCCCGCGCGCGCTCGCCGCTTCCGCCCAGCCGGGGCCGACGGCGAGCATCGCCGCCTACGCCGCGCGCACCTACGACGCCGACGCGTGGGAGAAGCCGGCCTCCGCAGCGCTGGCGGAAGGAGCTTCGCGCTGAGGGCGGGCGGAGTGGGGGCGGGAGGATTCGAACCTCCGTAGGCAGAGCCGACGGGTTTACAGCCCGTTCCCTTTGGCCGCTCGGGCACACCCCCGGGAACGAGCGGCCATTGTAGCCCCCGGCGCTCTAGGATCACCTATCGTGGAGCGGTTCGACGCGCTCGTCGTCGGGGCCGGTCCGGCGGGCTCCGTCACGGCTTACCGGCTGGCCCGCGCCGGCGTGTCCGTGCTGCTCGTCGACCGCGCCCGCTTCCCGCGCGACAAGCCGTGCGGCGGTGGGCTCACGCTCCGCGCCGTGCGCGAACTCCCGTTCTCCGTCGAGCCCGTTGTGGAGGACCGCGTCGAGCAGTTCGAGATCCGCTTCCGGTACGGGCGCGGGTTCGAGCGGGCGACTACGACGCCGCTCGTCCTGATGACACAGCGCCGCCGGCTCGACGCGTTCCTCGCTGAGTGCGCGGCCGAGGCGGGAGCCGAGTTTCGGCAAGGCGTCAAGGTCGAGCTGAACGGCGCGACGACGAAGGTCGACGGACACACAGTGCGGGCTGGTGTCGTCATCGGCGCGGACGGCGCGAACGGAACCACGGCCCGCGCGCTCGGCCTCGGCGGCGACCTGGGCTACGGGGTCGCGTTCGAAGGCAACGTGCCGTACGCGGACGCCGGCGAGTCCTACCGAGGCCGGATGGTCCTCGAGCTCGGCGTCATCCCGGGCGGCTACGGGTGGGTCTTCCCGAAAGGCGACCACGTCAACGTCGGCGTCGGCGGCTGGGACTGGACAGGCCCGACGCTGCGCGATCACCTCGCGCGGCTGTGCGAGGCGCACTCGATCTCGACCGACGCCCTGACGAACCTCCGCGGCTTCCGGCTTCCGTTCAGGCGGCACAAGACAGTGCTGGCGAACGGGCGGGCGCTGGTGGTCGGCGACGCGGCCGGACTGGTCGACCCGCTCTCCGGCGACGGCATGTACGAGGGATTCGTCAGCGCCCGGCTGGCGGCGGACGCAATCCTCGCGGGGAAGATCGACGCATACGCCGCGAGCGTCCACGACGAGCTCGACGCGCTGCACTCGGCGTCGTGGGGAGCCAAGCGTGCGCTCGACCGGTTCCCGCGCGCGAGCTTCGCGGTCGCGTCGTCACGGATGATCTGGCCGGCCGTCGAGCAGCTCCTGAGCGGCGAGGCGACCGACCCGCGCGGGACCTCGCCCGGGACGCGCCTGCCGCTCGCCGTCCTTCGCGCCTTGGCACACCGCGCCGCCTAAAGACTCGCAGTCCGCCTGCCGATGCCTGGCCGGTGGACGTGAACGCGCTGCTTCTGCGTGCCGTCGACCTCGGCGCGACAGACATTCACTTCAAGCTCGGCCAGCCGCCGATGCTCCGCCGCGACGGGCAGATCGCGGCCATGGAGGACTACCCGCGGCTCGGCGAGCGCGAGCTCGAGCTGCTCCTGAACACCGTCGGCGCCGCCTCGCCCGCGCGTCTGCAGGCGTTCCACGAGACGGGCGACCTCGACATCGCGTACTCGTCCGAGCGTCTGCCGCGCTTCCGCGTCAACGCCTTCAAGCAGCGCGGCGCGGTCTCGATCGCGCTCCGCGTGATCCCGAAGCGCGTCCCGACCTTCCAGGACCTGCAAATGCCCGCCGGCGTCGCCAAGCTCGCTGAGGAGCCGCGTGGCCTGGTCCTCGTCACGGGCGCAACCGGCTCGGGCAAGACGACGACGCTCGCTGCGATCGTCGACCACCTCAACCGCACCCGGCGCCAGCACATCGTGACGATCGAGGACCCGATCGAGATCATCCACCCCGACCACTCGTCGATCGTCAACCAGCGCGAGGTCGGGCTCGACACCGAGTCGTTCAACCAGGCGCTGCGGCGTGCGCTCCGGCAGGACCCGGACGTGATCCTGATCGGCGAGCTGCGCGACGCGGAGACCGCTCAGACGGCGCTCCAGGCAGCCGAGTCCGGCCATCTCGTGCTCTCGACGATGCACACCGTCGACGCCGCGGAAACGCTCGGCCGGATGGTCGAGTTCTTCCCGGGTGCGAAGCAGCCGCAGATCCGCTCGATCATGGCAGGCGTCCTCAACGGCGTCGTCAGCCAGCGGCTGCTGCCGAAGGTGACGGGCGGCCGCGTCGCTGCGGTCGAGGTGATGATCACGAACAACCGCATCGCCGACCTGATCCGCGAGAACCGCACAGACGAGATCCCCGAGGCGATCGAGGAGGGGAGCTTCTTCCACATGCAGACGTTTGCCCAGGCGCTGATCGAGCTCGTCTTGGCCGGCGACGTCGACCGCGAGGTGGCGGCGAACGCGGCGAGCAACCGGCACGACTTCCTGATCTCCCTCGAGCAGGCGTTGAAGTCACGCAGCGCCGCTGACGCGGCCGCCGCGGAGGAGCAGGCGAAGCAGGCGGCGCCGGTGGAGAGCGACATCCCCGAGCTGCGCATCGTCCGGCCCGCCGGGGGATGAAACGCACGGTAATCCTCGTTGCGGCCGCGTTCGCCGCGGTCGCCGGTACGGCTCGCGCCGACACGTTCGGGACGCCGTCGCAGGCCGTCGCCTCGGCCCCGCTGGTGCTGCCGAGCGCGGAGGTTCCGAACGCACCCGGATCGCTGCTGCTGCCCGCCGGCTGGACGAACGGCCGGGCGGCGGCGCCGCAGCAGCTCGACTTCGCCGCTCTGCGCGTCCTCTGGCAGCGCGCGGGCGGCGCCTACGGAATCCCGTGGCAGGTGCTCGCCGCGATCAACAAGATCGAGTCGAACTTCGGGCGCAACATGGGGCCGAGCTCGGCGGGCGCCGTCGGGTGGATGCAGTTCATGCCGTCGACCTGGCTCCGCTGGGGCGTGGATGCGAACGGCGACCGCCTTGCCGATCCGTGGACGGCCGAGGACGCCGTCTTCGCGGCGGCCCGCTACCTGGCGGCGGCCGGAGGGCGGACCAACGTCGAGCGCGCGATCTTCGCCTACAACCACGCGCAGTGGTACGTCGACGACGTGCTGCAGCTCGCCAAGATGTTCGGGTCTGACGGGCAGCAGGTGGCCTTCACGCTCGACCGGGTCCAGCAAGATCTCGCCTCGGCCGAGCTCGCCGTGGTGCGGATCAACCAGGAGCTAGTGCGCGCCCGTGCCGCGGCCAGGCAGCACCGGCGGGTTCGCGTCCGGCTCGCGAGGGACGTCGCGCGCCAGCCGCTGCTCTCGGCACAGCTCACGGCTCAGAAGGAGGCTGTCCTCGCGGGCGTCGAGGGAGATCGCTGGGCGAGACGCGTCGCTCAGCTCAAGCGACAGCTGGCGAAGGCCGAGGCGGCGCTGGCATCCGCGCGAGTGGGTGCGCAGGGCGCCGCGTTCGGCGCGGGC
>JBKOXJ010000002.1:0-17718 GCA_046724905.1 Actinomycetota bacterium
TGCTGCCAGGTCGGGCGTGCGCTGGGCGGCGCCGGCCGAGCCGGCCGTCCAGGCAAGCGGCGACCAGGAGACGGAGGCGGTGGTGCGCGGGCGCGAGGAGACGTTGGCGGTCGCGGTGGTGAAGGTCGTGGCGTTGTCGGCGGCCTGCGCCTTGAAGGTCAGCGTCGTTGCCTCCGACTGCGACTCGTCGGCGACGAACTGGATGTAGGCGCTGGTGATCGTTGCACCGGTCGGGATCGCGAGCCCGGCGAAGCGGATGCCGACGGTCTGCACCGAGCTGCCGTCGGTGACGAGCTCGAGATCGGAGCTGCTCAGGTTCACGCTCCCGCTCGCCGCCTCCTCCGCATCGTCCGAGTTCGCGGCGACGCGGACGTCGCCCGGCGGCGGCCCGCCGCCTGACGAGCCCACGGCGACCTCGTAGATCGCGCCGTCGTTCTCCTTTGGGTTGTCGTCGTTGTCTACCTTCCGATCCGCGATGTAGATGCTCTTCTGCGAGGGATCGGTACTGCTCGGTGCATACGCCAGGCCGGCCGGGTGGACGAGCGGAAGTTGCGAGGTATCGATTTCGGAAACGAGCGCTCCCGACGTCGTCAGCTCCACGATCTTGGCGCCGTTGTGTCCGATCGTGTAGAGCGTCCCGGCGTCGGCGTTGAACTCGACCGTCTCCGGATCGCTGACACCGCGAACCTTCGTGTCGAAATGCAGGACTTGGTCGTTCCCGTTCCCAAACACGCCGTCGACGGGGCGCACCTCATAGATCTCGGCGTTGACGCCATCAGCAATGAAGATCCGGTTGCCCTTACTGTCGTACGCGATCCCCTCGGGGTCCCCGCTCCCGAACGACGAGGTCCTGAACGAGCTGACAACGGAATCGGTGGCGTCAAAGCGCCCGTCGGCGCCGAGAGAGATTTCAAAGACGCGGCGCGCGTCGTCGTCCGAGATGAAGATCCGGCCTCCGGGACTGAACGCGGCGCCGACAGGCTCGTCCGAGAAAGCACGGGTATGCGAAGTTCGGAGCAGGCTTCCCGCGAGCGTTGCCTCGTAGTAATTGGCGCCCGCGTAGATCGACATCTCCTCGACCTCGCCGTCGACGACGAGGAGCCGATTCGCGAGCGAGTCGTACGCGAGCCCGGACGGGTCAGGGCTCGCGGGCGACCAGCGCCAAGTCTCGATCGTGTTCACCAGTGACGACGGCACCGCGCTCGCGCTCGTGGTTGCCTGGGGCTCGGCCAACGCGAGCTCCACGATCCTTGCCGAAGCCGGGTCGCCGAGCTCGCCCGCGTCGGAGACGTAGAGGGAAGTCGTGCCTGGGTCGTCCGTAAGGTCGCCGCTCCACGCGCTCACCAGCGCTTGCGGATCGCGAAGCCGAATGTTCCCAAGATCGTATGTGCGAAGGGCGGCGCCGGTCTCGCCGAATTCATGGAGTGCATGCCCGCTCGCGCTGAGGACGTACAAGCGCTGGTTAGAGGAGTCGAAGGCGAGGCCACGGAGGTCGCCGCGCTCGAGCCCCGTGAGCTCGATCCACGACACTCCGGCATCGGCGCCGGAGCCGGGTGAAGGCTCCCAGGCGCCAGCGGGGAGTGCGGCGACGCGCGCTGACGCGCTGTCGAGGACGAAGAGCGTCCCTGAGGCTGAATCGAGAGCGATTCCAGCGGTTCGAACTGAACGAAGCTGAAGCGCGCGCGATCGCGTCGCGCCGTTTGGGAGTCCCGACGTTCCGACCGGGACGGTTGTCACCTCGCGCGCCCGATCGTCGACGAACACGAGTTGTCTTCGCCTCGCGTCGAAGGCGACATTGGAGGCCGCGACAGGGGCGGCGACCTGAGCCGCAGGCACCGGATCGCCGAGGAAATCGACGAGTCCCATACGGGACGACGCCTCCGCCCGGCTCCTGTCGTCGGCCGACAGGACATAGAAGAGCCCGCCGGCTGGTGAGAACGCCAGCCCTTGTGGTCGTGAAATCCCGGCCCGCGCCGTCTCGAAGTCCCGCACCTCCCGCACCTCTCCCGTTTGGCCGGCGAACGCCTCTCGATCCGACCACGGCAGAACGGCAAGGCCGAACGCAAGGACGCAGAAGGCTGAGGCGAGCCTCCGTACCCGCCGCTCGCCGGTCGCGGAACCCGAGATGGTGATCATTGCCGCAAGGAGGCCGCAGACGGCGAGGCTAGGCGCCTCGCCTCAACCGCCGAGCTTAAGACCGAGCAAGAAAGCTGTCAACGCCCGCGTCCGCTCGGGTAATTCGGCGGCTGGCAACGACCGTGACATTCGTTTTTAGTCGCGAGAATTGGTTTTACGACGTGAGCAAAGCCGGCAGCCGGCGCCAACGTGACAAAGGTTTCGCCTCACCTGTCACGGCGCGAGGCGGAACGTGGCGTAGGCGCCCCAGCTTTCGCCGCCCGCGGCGAGCACGCGCTCGAGTGGTTCGCAGTCGCCGGGGCCGCGGCCGCCTTCCCAGGCGATGAAGCTCGCTTCGGCGGCGGTGTAGCGGTTCGGGTTGTCGACCGGGTCGGCCGGGTTCCGGTTCTTCCATCCGCCCAGCTCCCAGCGCCGGACTGAGTCCAGCGCCGGGCTCGCCGCGGCAGCATGCCGCGGGGCTCCGCAGCTCGAGACGACCTCGGCGCCGCGCGTGTCGCGAGGCCAAGCCGACGGCCGCTCCGCGGACGCAACCGCCCAGCCGTCGAAGCCGACGCCCGACGGGTTCTCCCACGGCAGCGGCTCCTCGCCCGGCGCCGCGTCGCCGTCGGCCGTCGTCGGATACGCCTCCATGACGACGTCGAAGCACGCGGCCTCGCCGCACGGATCGGCGCCCTCGACGGTCGCCGAGCGTCCGTAGTCGAAGCGAACACGGACGCGGTTCGGGTCGGCGGCGTGCCCGGTGTGCAGGACCGGTGTCCCCTCGGGTGCTCCGATGAGCACGCCCTTCTCGAACTCGCCGTCGGCACCGAGCACGGACATTCGGCGGTAGCGGCCGCCGCGCAGCTTGGCAACGAGCTTCGGCTCCTTCACGAACGGAACGCGCCCGCCCGGGTCGTACGGCTCGGTGCGCACGGCGACCCAGACCTCCACGTTGGCCACTGTGAACCTGTACCGGTAGCGGACACGCGCGAGCGGCGCGACTGGGTCGCGGAGGAAGACGTCGAAGCGGTACTCGACCGCGTGCTGCCCGCGCCTCGGCCCGTCCCACGCGACCTGGTAGACGCCGAAGCCCTTGTTCGTCCGTCGGCACATCCGCCCTTCGACTGCGAACCCGGGCGGCTTGTGATCGATGCCCGTCTCCTTCCGGCGGGTCGTCGGGTCGTCCCCGGCGGGTGTACGCCCCGGCCGGCCGCGGACGTAGTGGAAGCCGAAGGTTCCGAGGCCGCCGTTGACGGAGTTGAGGTAGCCGGGGCTCCAGAGGTCGCGGCGCGGCCTGAAGTCGTCGACGAGCAGCCGCCCGCGCGCGTCGCGCATCCACGCGATGTAGCCGGGGCCGACACTCCGGCGGAAGCCGTTGCGCGTCTGGTCGAAGCAGCGCTTGGAGATCGACCAGACGCCGTCGTCGTTACGGAAGGAGATCGCATCGCGGTTCTGCGTCCACGTGAGCGAGGCTCGCGGGGGCGGCGGGAGCGCCGGCCGGGCAGACGACGCACTGGGCCTCTGCTCCTCGCCGCGCGTGAGTTGCCAGACGGCCAGCGCGGCACCGGCGGCGACGAGCGCGACGAGGGCGGCAATGGGCCTCACGCAAGCCGGACCATGCCGTTCGCGGCGGCTGAAGCCTTAGGAGATTCTCAATCGGCTCTTACGCGTGTCTCAGGGTGGCGCGGTCCCATAGAGAGCGAACGGGCGCGACTGGAGCGCTCGACGTCGAAAGGAGTCACCATGACGCATCGCATAGCAGCGCTGGCCCGCACCGCCCCCGCGGTGGAGGTCGCACCTTCCGACCCGAGGTCCGTCCGCATGCAGCTCGACGCGACCTCGCAGGCGGTGCTCACCGCCGACGAGGCCTATCTGCGGCCGGCGCTCGACAGCACGAGCTCGAGCCGGCGCGGCCTCTTGCAGAGACTCACGCGCACCTGACCGGTTGCCTCTCCTGCGACGTGAGTGAAGGGCCCGAAAACCCGGGCCCTTCGTTCGTACGCGCACGAGTTAGAGCTTGATGCGCTCGCGCGCGAGAAAGCTCGCCTCATGGCCGCGCGCGTTTGCTTCGCGGAGCTCCTCGTCCGTGAGGGCGCCGATGCGCTCGAGGAGCGCGAGCTCGTCGCGCAGGTGCGTGCGCATCATCTCGGGACCGTCGGTGGCGATCGTGAAGGCGACGCCGTGCTCGACGAAGATGCGGAAGGTGTTGCGGACGGCGTCCTCGTCCGGCAGCGCCTTCGTCAGCAGGTTCGAGGTGGGGCAGATCTCGAGCACGATCTCCGCGTCGCGCAGCGCGGCCATCAGCTCGACGTCCCCGGCGGCGAGGATCCCGTGGCCGATCCGGTCCGGCCGCAGCGCCTCCACGACCTCCCCGATCTCCTCGCGGCCGGTGTCGCCGCCCTCCTCGCCGACGTGGATCGTCACCCCGAGCCCTGCGGCGCGAGCCTCCTCGACCATCGGCTGGACCTGCCGATAGTCGTAACGACCGCCGCCCGGCCGCGGGCCGGCGATGTCGACGCCGACGATGCCGCGAGGCGCCCAGCCGATCGCCTTCTCGACGATGATCGCGTTCAGCTCCGGCGAGAACGTCCGGTCCATCATCAGGATCAACCCGGCGCGCACCTGCGGGTACTCGAGCGAGGCGCGGTCGAGCCCGCGGATCGCGGCGAGGATGATGTGGTCGAGGTCGCGCTCGCCGCCGCGGTTGCGCTTCATCGGATTGAAGCGGAGCTCGAGCGTCGTGATGCCCTGCGAGCGATAGGCACCCCCGATCGCGGCGTGCACCGACCGCTCGACCGCGAGCGGGCTCGACTGGATCAGCTCCGTCCAGTGGTAGATCTCGTTCAGCGCGTCGAGGCTCTCGACACCCTGCGGTTCGGAGACCGTGACGAGCGCGTCGAACTCCCAATAGTCCTTGACCGGGAGGGCGATTCCCTGCTCGTGTGCGAGGCTCCAGAGGATGTCGGACGCGACCGAGCCGCCGAGGTGGGTGTGCAGCTCGGCGAGGCCGCCTTCCATGGATGAAGTCTAGTTTTCCGTTGGGGCGGAGACGTGACCATGCCTTGACTGCCGAGCCTGGAGGGCCGAGCATCAGGTTGTGGGCGCTTCGCCGTCGGCGCCGCCGTTTCCCGGACGAATTCTCCGGCTGACCCAGCCGCGTATGCACGGCCACGACGTGCGCGACTGGCTGGGCCAGCTCGCCAAGCTCGGGTGGAACGCGAACCCGGACGGAAGGTTCCGCCCACATACGGAGGCCGTGTGCCGTGCCTTCCAGCGGCGCTGCGGGCTCGAGGCGAACGGGAAGGTCGGGCCTGAGACCTGGAAGGCGGCGTGGGAGCGGTCGGAGCTGCCGGTCGAGACCGGCCTCGACAGCGCCTTTCCTCCGTCCGTCGAAGGCGCGAAGGCTGCACGGGCGGCAACCGGCGCAACGTGGTGGGGGATCTACATCGGCGGGCCGTGCGCCGCGCACGCGTGGGGACCGGACGCGGTTCGGGAGCTCGGCCAGCTCGGCTTCTTCTTCATGCCGATCTATGTCGGTCAGAACCTCGTCCGGCGCTGCACGCACCGCACGCTGACCGCCGCGCAGGGGAGGGCGGACGCGGACGAAGCGACGCGGCTGATGCCGCAGTACGGCTGGCCGGGCGGCCGGCGGATCCCGGTCTGCCTCGACGTCGAGCGCAACACGTTCGACCGCGGCGGCCGGGGCGCGCTCGCCTACATCGGCGCGTGGTCCAAGGCCGCGCGGGGAGCCGGCTACCGACCGGTCCTCTACACCAGCGTCGACTGCGTCAAGGCGGTGGCCCGGCTGCCGAACGAGCAGCGGCCGGGGGCGGTGTGGACGGCGATCTGGACGCGTGAGGCTGTCGACCACACACTCGACCCGCGCAGGACGAAGGACGTGCCGGCGGCACTCTGGAAGGGTCGCCAGCGCGCCTGGCAATACGTCGGCGACACCAGGGTCGCAGGGGTCGGCGTCGACATCTCCTGCAGCAACCTGCCGCTCGCGCCGCCGCCCGTGTAGATGCTCACCCGACGGAGGGCCAGATGATCAGAGAGTTCCGAGATTTCCTCTTCCGCGGCAACATCCTCGAGCTTGCCGTCGCCTTCGTCATGGGTCTGGCATTCGCGGCTGTTGTCAACTCGCTCGTCGACAACCTGCTCATGCCCGTGATCGCGATGATCATCGGCAAGCCGGACTTCAACGACCTCGACTTCACGATCAACGACGCCGTGTTCCGGTACGGCGCATTCATCACGGACCTGATCCAGTTCCTCGCGATCGCAGCGGCGGTGTTCTTCTTCGTCGTCAAGCCCGTAAACGCGATGCTGAGGCGCTTCCGGCCCGAGCCGATCGAGGAAGGCATGCCGGACGAGGAACGCCGGCACCAGGAGCTCCTGGCGGCACTCGGCCGGATCGGCGCGGGGTAGCCGGGGGCTCCCAATGCACCGGCGCTGCTCCGATGGTCGCCGGGCTTAGCGGCGATACCTCGCGTCGACTCCTTCCAATTCCGTCACGGTGTCTGATGCCAAGCGATCCCGCTTGCCCACCCCCCGTCTTGACAACCAGATGGCCGAAGCAGACACTCGCGCGCGGACGGGAGGCGACCACTGTCCGCCCTGGCGGCGCGGGTCGAGGCCGCCGCAATCAGGTTCTGCCCTCCGGAGGAGAAGAGGTGAGATGAAGAAGTCGATCATGCTCGTCACGCTCGTGATCGGGTTTGCCGTTCCGGCCGCGAGCACTCAGGCAGCGACGACAGTCGTGAAGGACATACCGTTCGACGCGACATTCGACGCCTGCGGTGAGACGATCACGCTGTCCGGGAACTTGATCGGGATCTTCACCGAGCAGGAGCTCGACACTGGCGGTTTGCTGCTCACGTTCCACTTCCAGCCGCAAGGACTCAGCGGCACGTCGAGCAGCGGTGCTGTCTACCACGGAACAGGGCTGACGCGCGAGACGACGGTGATCGTTCCGAGCGGCGGCTTCACGGACACCTTCGTGAACCGCTTCCACATCGTCGGAACGGCCGGCGCGCCGACGTATGCCGTGAGCGACACGCTTCACATAACGGTGACGCCGGCAGGGGAGATCACCGCGTTCGTGGAGAACTCGAGCGTGGAATGCGTGTAGACGGCCCTGAGCCGCTCGAAAGGTCGAAGGCGATCACAGGGACTTAGGGCGCGTGGAAGGGGCAAGGGAGGGCGTCCGTTTTGGACCTGCCCTCCCTGCCCTAGTAGCCGTGGCGTTCGTCGACGCTCGACGTATGCCTAGCCGCGGCCGGCGTACTTCGTCTTCGGGCCGCGGCTGACGACGAGGTTAACGTTCGCGAGGTTCGGGAGCCGCGTCCGGGGCCTCGGCGTCTGCGAGATCACACGGCCCTTCTTCACCCTCTTCGAGTACTTGCGAGCGACCGTTCCCATCTTGCAGTGCGCGAGGACGATCGCCCGCTTGGCCGCGGGCAGCGTCTTGCCCTTGACGCTCGGCACGATGCACGGCGCGATGACCCTCGTCTGTTCAGTCGCGGAGTTGTTGGCCTGGTTTGGGTCCTGCCGTGTACCCGACACAGTGGCCGAGCTCGCGAGCGCGCCCTCCTCGGTGGGCGTGACGGTCACCGTTGCGCTGGCGCCACGGTCCTTGCCGAGCGAGCCGAGATTGCAAGTGACCACGGGGCCCGACCCCCCGCAGCTGCCCTGACTTGCCGTCGCCGACACGAATGTCACGCCGGCTGGGAGCGTCTCGGTGAGCGCGGCGGCCTCCGCGCTCAGCGGGCCGCTGTTGGAGACCGTCGCCGTGTAGACGAGCTTGCTTCCGATCAGCACTGGATCAGGCGAGCTGGCGAGCGTGACGGAGAGATCGGCGAGAGGCGGCGCAGACGTTCTCGCCTCCCAGGTCACCGTAGGATGGCTGCCGCCGCAGAAGGAGCCGACCCACGTAGCCGTGCCGCTCACGCTCTGGACGTCGGAGAATGTCCCGCTGAACGTAACGTCGCCTTCCCTCTGCGGGGGGAACGAGAACGCGTCGTTGAGGATTGGCCACCCGCCCGTCCACTTGCCGGTGAGGGACGTGCCGCAGCCGATCGGAAGCGCCGCGTAGCTGAATGACGTCACGTTGGAGCCGTCCGGCGAAACCGTCAGCTCGACCGTGCCGCCACCCGAGTGTGTGCCGGAATAAGTCGCGCCGGGAACGTGCTCGGCGCGGCCGGAGACACTTAAGACACCGGCAACCACGGCGGCCAGAAGCAGGCCCGCGAGCCCGCGAGCAAGCCTCAGTGCGGGCTCTGCGTCAATGCCGGTGCCTCGCCGGCAGCCCGAAGCGATTCGCCGTATCGCCTTCGTAGTCGAACTGGATCAGCACCGCCGGCTCGTCGCCCTCGACCCAGGCGTCGTGGCCCGCTTCGATCACGACCGCGGCCGGCGCGACGAACTCGAAGGCGCAACCGTCCTCGTACTCGCCCTTGACGTGTCCGCGGGCGAGGAAGCCCACATGGCTGTGCTCGCAGAGGTCGGTGCCGACGATGTCCTTGAGCCTCGTCGTCCAGCGGTGCCCGGGCGGGTAGACCGCGCGTTTCAGGCGCCCGTTCGCCAGCGGGACGACGTCGACCTCGACCCCGCCGAGCTCGCGGTGGTCGGCGCCTTCGATCGGATCCGTCAGCGGATCGCTCATCCCACCAGGTGCCGCTCGAGCCACTCCGCGATCCGGCGCTCCGCCTCGATCTCGTTGCGGCGCTTGGTGAAGCCGTGGCCCTCGTCCTCGAAGACGACGTACTCGACCTCCCGCCCGAGCGCGCGGAGCTTCTCGACCATCTGGTCGGACTCGCCCTTGACCACGCGGGGGTCCTTTGCGCCCTGGAGGACGAGCAGCGGCACCCGCACGTTGTCGACGTAGGAGATCGGCGAGCGCTCCATCAGGAAGTCGGCCTCGGTCTCTGGGTCGCCTACCCACTTGGCCATGAACCGGCGCCAGGTCGGCGGAACCGCCTTCGAGAACGTGACGAGGTTTGCCGGCCCGACGCCCTCGGCCCCGACCGCCCAGTACTCGGGCAGGCGCGTGACGCACGAGAGCGTCGCGAAGCCGCCGTACGAGATGCCGAAGATCCCGATCCGGTCGGCGTCGATCCAGTCCTGCTCGCGCAGCCACTTGGCCGCGTGCTCCATGTCCTTGAGGTCGGCGCCGCCCCAGTCGTGGTGGATCAGCGACTGGTAGCTCTTGCCGTAGCCGGTCGAGCCGCGGATGTTCGGCGCGAGTACGGCGACGCCGCGGCTCGTGAGGTACTGGTAGAGCGGGTAGTAGCGCGGCCGTTCCTGCGCTTCGGGGCCGCCGTGGATCGCAAGCACGACCGCCGTCTGCCGCCGCTTCCGCTTCGGGCGGTAGAGCCACGCCGGGATCTCGCGGCCGTCGAAGCTCGGGTAGCTCGTCTCCTCTACGTCGACGAGGTCGCGGGGGCGCAGACCGCCGAGCATGCTGTCGGTGATGCGCTTCGCGCGGCCGGTGGCGGTCTCGATCACGTACAGCTCGGACGGGCGGCGCGGCTCCATCCACAGCGTCGCGGCGTAGCGACCGTCGGCGGAGAGCGTGAGCCCGCCGCCGAGCATCGGCAGCGCACCGCGTGGAAGCTGCACATCCGGCAGGTCCCGACCGCTTTCGAGGTCACGGAACCGAAGCGTGCCCCAGCCGCGCTCGTTCACGATCCACGCGAGCACCCGCCCGTCCTCCGAGCCGGCGGCGTGGAGCACGTCGGCCTCGGGTGCGTCGACCCAGTCGAGCCGCCGCTGGTCGAGGTCGAAGTGGGCCAGGCCGGTGTACTCGCGCCCTTCGTCGCTGAGGAGGTAGAAGCCCGAGTCGTCGGCCGCCCACGGGCCGGGGATGTACTTGACGTCGCCCTCATGCGGCGTCAGCTCCTCGGAAACGCCGGTCGAGGCGTAGACGAGGTGGATGGAGCTGTCGCTGTTCGAGCGCGCGTCGACGACGAGCAGGCGGGTCCCGTCGTGCGACCAGCCCAGCGGGAACGCGTACATGTTCTCGCCGAAGAGCTTCTTGACCTCGCCCGTCTCGCGATCGCGCAGCCAGACGTCCATGTCCGTCGGCGTGCGCGCGTTGGCGGCGAAGGCGAGCGCGGCGCCGTCTGGCGACCAGCCCGCCTGGTCGAGGAAGTGCTGGACTTGCTCGGCGTCGGTCAGCTGCTCGGGCCAACCGCCGCGGTAGGGGAGGCTGTAGATCTGGTGGAACTCGTCGCCGTGGCGGTCGGCCGTGAAGACGATCTCGCTCGCGTCCGGCGTCACGCTGACGCTGCGCACGGCGTGCTCCTCGAACGCCGTCAGCTGCTCGGGTGTGCCGCCGCGGACCGGCGAGCGCCAGAGGTTGAACTGGCCGGAGGTGTCGGTCACGTAGAGGACGCGACGACCGTCGCGCGAGAAGGTGATCACCGGCTGGAAGCGCCTGACCGCGACGAACTGCTCGAAGCGCGGCGGCGGGCGACGCGTGGTGCGCCGACGGGTCTGAACGGCTTGGGTCATGCGCCGAGTCTAAACACGGCCGGCGATTTCACCTGCCCTTGAGCCTGATAACGTCGCGCGCGTGAGCGATCCCCGCGGCTGCGAGGAGGAGCCCGAGCGCCGCGAGCACCACGCGCTCGACCGGCTGCGGCAGTTCGAGCGCGAGCGCGGGCTCGACGAGGACGAGGTCGTCCCGGCCGGCGAGGAACGCTCTGAGGACGACGAGAGGAGCGAATCCGAGTAGCGGCAGCCTGCGGCGTCGATCAGACGGGGAGGTGGACGATGGAGGTCGCTGGACCCAGGATGCGGACGGGACGGCGTAGGCGCAGGCCGCCCGGCGGGAAGGCGCTCGCGCGGCTGCGCCAGTTCGAGCAGGAGCGCGGCCTGGTCGAGTCGCCGGTGCTCGAGGCGAAGGCCGACCAGCTGCTGGCGCGCGCGGCGAGGCCGGTCAAGACGCGCGCAAAGCGGACGCAGGAGACCTATCCGTACCTCGTTGCGTTCGAGGAGCTGCGCGGCCTCGCCGCCGACGACGAGGACACGGCGGCGGCGGTGGCTCAGGGCTGGCGACCGCTCGGGCCGTACTCGATCCCGCACGGCCAGACGTACGGGTCGGGCCCCCGGAGCCGGCCGTCCGTCTCGGGGCGGGTGGCTGCGATCGCTGTCGATCCGGGCGATGCGAGGCATATCCTGCTCGGCTCGGCCGGCGGCGGCGTCTGGGAGACGAAGGACCGCGGGCTGAACTGGAAGCCGCGCACCGACGACCAGCCGTCGCTCGCGATCGGCGCGGTCGCCTTCGATCCCGGCAATCCCTCGATCGCCTACGCCGGCACCGGGGAGGGGAATTTCTACAGCCGCCTCGGGGTCGGCCTGCTGCGCTCGACCGACGGCGGCACCTCCTGGTCGCTCCACGCGACGGCGCCGTTCGTCAGCGCCGGCTTCTACGACCTCGTCGTCGATCCGCTGAACGGGCAACACCTGCTCGCCGCGACAACGACCGGGATCTTCGAGTCGACCGACGGCGGCTCGAGCTGGACGCTGCGCCGCGGGACGCGGGCGTGGGACCTGTCCATACATCCTCCGATCGCGGGCGATCCGGCCTCGACGCGGGAGGTCTTCGCGGCGTGCGACGATGGCATCTACCGGTCAGTGAACGGCGGCACGACGTGGGCTGCGGTCGCGCTCCCAGGCGTCCCTGCCGGGAGCTTCCAGCGCGCGGCCGTGTGCCATGCGCCCTCGGACGGTGACGTCGTCTACGCATTCGTGGCCACGGCGGCGGACACGGCCAGGCTGTGGCGCAGGTCGGCGTTCGGCGGGCCGTTCGCGGCTGCCGCGGTCCCGGGCGCGGTCGACACCGGCCAGGCCTGGTACGACTGGTTTGCAGCCGTCGCACCCAACAACCCGGACGTCGTCTACGTGGGAGCGATCGAAGCGTACAAGGGCGTCCGCTCCGCGACGGGCACGTGGAAGTGGAACGTGATCTCGGCGACCGCCGGCGACAGCATCCATCCGGACCAGCACGCCATCGCCTTCAGCCCCGTCAACCCGAACGTCGTCTACGTCGGGAACGACGGCGGAATCTACCGCTCGCCGGACGCGGGCACGACCTGGCAGTCCCTGAACAAGAACCTCTCGATCACCGAGTTCGAGTACCTGGCGCAGCACCCGCTCTACGAGGCGTACCTCCTCGCCGGCACACAAGACAACGGGACGCTTCGGTACGAGGGCGAGGAAGCCTGGTACCACGTCCAGGACGGCGACGGCGGCGACTGCGGCGTCAACGCCGGCGCTCCCTCGACGTGCTTCCACACCTTCTACGGGATGGGCATGGAGCGCTCGAAGGCCGGCGGCGGCTGGAAGTCGTGGACGTGGGTTGGCCCGAACGTCCCGCAGTTCTACGAGTCGCTCTTCTACCCGCCGGTCGAGGTCAACGGGAACGTTGTCGCGCAGGCCGGCGTGGACGTGTTCGTCTCGACCAACGGCGGCCAATCGTGGACGAAGGTGCCGCTGCCGCAGCCCGGGGCCGGCGGGAACATGGGGACGGCGCTCGCGCTGCCGACCCCGACGCGGATCTACGTCGGGACCGCGCTCGGCAGGGTCTACCGGATCGACTTCGCCGCCGGCTCGTGGGGGGCGCCGGTCTCGCTTGGCGCGCCACGGGCCGGGTACGTGAGCGACATCGAGGCGGATTCGTCGAATCCGAGCCGGCTCTGGGCGACGTACTCCGACATCGGGGGTGCGCACGTGTTCCGCTCGGACGACGGCGGCGCGACGTGGCGCAACGCCTCGAGCAACCTGCCGGACATCCCGGTCAACGCGCTCGTCGTCGATCCGGCCGCGTCCGACACCGTCTACGTCGCCGCGGACGTGGGCGTCTACCACTCGGTGGACGCGGGCGGGAGTTGGAGGGCCTTCAACCGGTTGTTGCCGAACGCGCTGGTTGCGGACCTGGCCTTCTTCGAGCCGTTGCGGCTGCTCCGGGCGGGGACGCGCAACCGCGGCGTCTGGGAGATCGCGGTCGACGCGCCGACGATGCCCGACGTCCAGCTCTACCTCCGCGACAGCGTGGTCGACACTGGGCGCAAAACCCCGTCGCCTTCGGGCGTGGACGATCCGTTCGCGCCCGGCGCGCGCACGTACTGGTGGCAGTCGACGGACGTGAAGGTGGACGCGCCCGGTTACGTCACGCCCCAGCTAGGCGGCGTCGACTTCGAAGTCTTCGACGACGACCACGGCGTCACTGCCGCGGGGCTGATTCACGAGAACCCGCAGCCCGGCAAGGTCGCGCGCGTCTACGTGCAGCTGCACAACCGCGGCTCGAAGCCGGCGACGGACGTGACCGTGAAGGTCTTCCATGCCGACGCGTCGGTCGGACTGCCGGACCTCCCGGCCGGCTTCTGGGCGAGGTTCCCGGCGGGCGCGCTACCCGCCTCGTCGCCCTGGCAGCCGGTCGCGGCGCCCAAGGTCGTCCCGTCGGTCGGCGTGGAACGGGGGCAGATCGTCGGCTTCGAGTGGCACGTCTCGGCCGCGGCCGGAGCGCACCAGTGCCTGCTCGCGATCGCGACTGCAGCGGACGACCCTGTCGGCACCGCGGAGCGGAACGTTGCGGCGCTCGTGACCGGCAACAAAAAGGTGGCGCTCCGCAACATCAGTGTGGCCAATCCGCCTCCCGCGGTCGGCGCGCGGGTCGCGGCGGTGCCGCTGAACGTCTGGCGCCAGCAGAAGTGGACGACCTACCAGCTCTCGATCGACCGGCGCTCGCCGGCGGTCGTGCGCGGGCTTGTGCTGAGCAAGCGGCTCTCGGCTGCGGCGCGCGTGCAGGGGGTCAAGCGGGCGAAGCCGACAGCGGCGCAGCTGGCGGAGGTGCAGAAGCTTGTGAAGCAGAGGGCGGCGTTGAAAGGGCGGCTCGACCTGACGGCCGTTTACACCCCCGCGAAGGGAACGTGGCTCCGCTCGATCACGCTCGACGCAAAGCAGCCCGATCTGGTCGTCGCTCTCGTGGCCGCGACGCCGCGTCCCGGCCTCTGGTCGCTGATCCAATCGGCCTCGGACGGCACCGTCGCCGGCGGGTACACGCTGCAGGCACTACCGAAGCCGTAGTTAGTCTCCCGCGAGGCGCATGAAGGTCGGGATCGTCGTCCCCTACTCCTGGTCCTTCTGGGGCGCGGTCGTTGAGCACGCGGAGCTCCAGGCCGCGGCGCTGCGACGCCTCGGCTTCGACACGCGCACGGTGATCGGCAACGATCCGCCGGGCCAGTTCACCCGGGTGCTGCACCCGCGGATGGGCCGCCACGACGAGCCGCCGCCGGACGTGATCCCCGTGGGCCGCTCGGTGATCGTGCCGGCCAACGGCTCGCTCCCGAACGTCGTGCTCAGCCCGAGGTCGTTCTTCCGGGTGCGCCGCACGCTCGAGCGAGAGCGCTTCGACGTCCTCCACGTGCACGAGCCACTGACCCCGGTCGTGAGCGTCGCCGCGCTGTCGCTGGCGACCTGCCCGATCGTGGCGACCTTCCACGCCGCGGGCGAGCTCGGTTGGAACCGGCTCGGCAAGCCGCTCTGGGGCTTCCTGCTCGAGCGGATCGACCACCGGATCGCCGTTTCCGAGCAGGCGCGCGAATCGGTGGCGCGGTACTACGGCGGCGAGTACGAGATCGTCCCGAACGGCGTGCTGATCCCGGACGAGGCGGAGCCCGACGGGCGCGAGCACCGGGTGCTGTTCGTCGGCCGCCAGGAACGCCGCAAGGGCCTGCACGTGCTGCTTCGCGCCTGGCCCCGCGTGCGTGAGCGCACCGGGGCGCGACTGCGCGTAATCGGAGCCGATCCGCTCGCCGTGCGGCTGCTGCTCGCGCGCGAGGGCATACCGGACGAGGGCATCGACGTACTGGGCTTTCTGAGCCAGGACGACCTGACGCGCGAGCTGCTGGCCGCCAAGGCGATGGCCGCGCCGTCCCTCGGCGGGGAGAGCTTCGGGATGGTGCTGACGCGGGCCTTCGCCTGCGCGACGCCGGTGGTGGCATCAGGCATCCCGGGCTACCGCGATGTGCTGACTCCTGAGTCGGGCGTGGCCGTGCCGCCTGACGACCCGGGTGCGCTCGCGGACGCGCTCGCGGCGCTCCTCGAGGACGAGCCGCGCCGCCGGTCGCTCGGCGCCGCTGCACGGGAGCTCGCCGCCGACCGCTACTCCTGGGACGGGATCGCCCGCAGGCTGGCCGCGATCTACGAACAGGTCACCGGGCGCGTCCCGCTGGCTGTGACGGCCGCCGCGCGATGAAGCTGCGGGCCCCTCGGAGCCGGGTGGCGCGCGGGATGCTCGTAGTGATCCCGCTGGCCCTCGCGGTCGTGCTGTTCGTCTTCCACGGCCCGAGCTGGCGCCTCGTCGTCGACGCCTTCTCGATCGTCGACTGGAGCTGGATCGTGGCCGCGATCGGCCTCAACCTCCTCTCCGTCCTCTCTCGCTCGCTCGGCTGGCGGACCATCATCCACCAGGCCATGCCGCCGCCGCACCCGCGCTTCCGGGCGATCTTCTCGGCGTTCTCGATCGGGCTGCTCGCGAATGCCGTGCTGCCGGGCCGAATCGGCGAGCTGGCACGCGTCGGTGTGCTGAGCCAGAAGGTGGAGCGCCGGCAAGGCGCCTGGGCGACGCTGGTCGGGACGGTCTTCGCCCATCGGGTCTTCGACCTGATCCCGGTCGCGCTCCTCGGCGTGTTTGTGCTGCAGACGGCCAAGCTGCCGGGCTGGGCGCTCACGAGCGTGGTCGCGTTCATCGTGCTCGCATTCGCGGCGCTGGCGTTCGCGGTCGCAAGCGCCCGGCGGCATCACCGCTCGACGCTCGAGGAGCTCGACGCGGTGCGCCGGCTGGTGACGATGGCGCGGCACGGCCTCGGCGTCATGCGCACGCCGGTGTCGGCCGGCGTGGCGGTCTTCTTCCAGTCGCTCGGTTGGCTGCTTCAGCTGCTCGCCGTCTGGGCGGTGATGGTCGCCTTCAGGATCGACGCGGGCGTGACGGCGGCAGGCCTCGTGCTCCTGCTGATGAACGTCGTCACGATCTTCCCGCTCTGGCCCGGCAACGTCGGGTTGCTCCAGGCGGCGATCGCGCTCCCGCTCGTCTCGTACGGCGTCGCCTACCCGCACGGGATCGCGTTCGGAATCGGGCTCCAAGCGGTCGAGGCCTCGGTCGGCGTCGGCCTCGGGCTCGCCTTCCTCGCTCGCGAAGGGCTGTCGTTCGCGATGCTCAAGCACATGCCGGACGCGACGCAGGCGGAGGTGCCCGCGGAAGTGGAGAAGGCCGAGGAGATCGTCGAGCCGGATGTCGAGCGTCCGCGCGCTCGCGTGCCCCTCTAGCCTCAAGGGCGTGTTGGGCGCTGCCGCTGCCGCGGGAGCGCTAGCCGAGGGATTCGGGCGCGCCGGGGTCGAGGCCGGTGAGGTGCCGGTGGCGGACGGGGGCGAGGGGACGCTCGACGTGCTGCACGTGGCTCTCGGAGGGGCCTGGCATGAGGCCGAAGTGCCAGACGCGTTCGGGCGTCCTCGTCAGGCGCGCTGGCTTGCGCTCCCCGACGGAACGGCTGCGGTCGAGTCGGCGGAGGCGATTCCGCTCGATCCGGCGCGGCTCGATGCGTTCGCCGCGTCGAGTCGCGGGCTCGGCGAGCTGATCGTGGCAGCGCTGGCCGAGCGCCCGCGAGGCTTGCTCGTCGGTCTTGGCGGGACGGCGAATGTCGACGGCGGCGCGGGCCTGCTCGCGGTCGTGGATGTCCTGCCGGTGCCGACGCGCGTCGCTTGCGACGTCCGAAGCCCTCTCGTGGACGCGGCACGCGTCTTCGCACGCCAGAAAGGAGCTACCGACCAGCAGATCGTCGAGTTCGAGGCGCGGCTCCTCGGCATGCCCGCGCTGGCGCCGTTCCGCGACCTGCCCGGTGCCGGCGCGGCCGGCGGACTTGGGGCGGCGCTTGCGTCGCTGGGCGCCGTGCTCGTCCCCGGCGCCGAGCTGATTCTCGAGGCGATCGGCCTCCGCGAGCGCCTGCACGGTGCGGCCCTCGCCGTGACCGGCGAAGGCGCGCTCGACCGGACGACGCTCGAGGGCAAGGCGCCCTTTGCCGTTCTCGCTGCCTGCCGCGACGAAGGTGTCCAGTGCGCCGTCTTCGCCGGGCGCCTCGACCCCGAGGCAAGTAACAAGTTGTTACAAGCGTTCGAGGGGCTGGCCGAGGTGTACGCGCTCTCCGGGGAGCCTGATCGGGCGCGGGAGGACCTAGTCGTGCTCGGGGAGCGGCTCGGCCGCCAGCTCCGCGAGTAGCGACTCGGCGCGCCTCATCGCGACGAGGTTGCCCTTAGCGCGATGCACTTCGACCGCCTCCCGCAGCGCGTCTGCGGCCTCCCCACGCCAGCCAAGGGCGAGCAGGACGGCGACGAGATTGTCCACGATGTCTCCACGCCACGTGTAGTCGTCGGTTTCCGCTGCCAGAGCGGCTGCGCCACGCGCGAGCGCGGCGCCGGCTGGGTCGCCGCGGTAGGCCAGCAGCTTGCCGCGCACGCTGGCGAGGAGGATCGCGTCGCCTGTGATCGGCGCGAGCGACTCGACCTCATCGAGGATCGTCTCCGCCTCGGCGACCCGCCTCAGGT
>JBKOXJ010000059.1:0-4817 GCA_046724905.1 Actinomycetota bacterium
GCGGTTATCCGTGCCAACGACCTTCCGCCGCCGTTCACGCTGCATGCAGCCCTAACGGGTGCGGAGCAGCTGCCCGGGCCCGGAAGCCCGACGGGTCGCGGAACGGCGACGATCACGCTCGAACCCACGATGGAGGTGGCCTCGTACACCGTGACGATCTCCGGTGTCGAACGGCCCACGGAGGCTGGTATCGGTCGCGGCCGCCGTGGCGATCCTCCGTCGACGAACGTCCTCCGGTTTACCGATGAGTTTCCGGCCAGCGGCACTTTGACCGATTCCAAGCGGCTCGAGCTTGTCGCGATCCTCGAGCTCTTCCGCGATCCGCCGGCCTTCTTCGTCGAGGTTCGGAGCGCAACCGGGGTCGGATCCGGCGGCATCAGAGGGCAGCTCGCTCGAGTCCCTTAGAGGGGTGCGTCGAAGAGGCCGAACCAGCGGCTGAGATCCTGCTCGATCGGCAACTCGCCTTCGAGCTTCGCCTTCAGCTCGAGCTCCTCGGCGTTGTCGCGCTCCTGTTCCTTGCCGGTCGGGACAAACGGCCAGAACGCACCGCGCTTGTAGCCGTAGACGAAATAGACGGGATGCTTGCCGCCGTCGAAGCGGAACACCGCGGCGAGGAGCTGCGGGCCGAAGCCGCGTGCCTTCAGCTCGGAGCCGATCAGGTGGACCGTCGTGACGAGGTCCTCGAGGTCCTTGTCCTCGACGATCAGCCACTCGAAGCCGTACTCGTCAGAGCGGCGCGAGACGCGCGAGCCGGAGTCGCGCGCGACGACGTCGAGCAGCTCCTGGAGCTCGTTCTCGGCGCGAACGAACTCGCCCGCCGAGAGCGGCTTGAAGCAGACCGCCGCCCGGCCGGCCGGCTTCAGACCGAGCTCGACGTCGAGCGTGACCTGCGCGGTCGAGAGAGCGAAGAGCTTCTCTCCTGAGGCCTCCTTCAGCCGTTTGCGGCCGAACAGAACATCGCGTAGCCCCATTAGCGAACGGCTTGCCCCAGCTCCCGAGCGATCTCGGCCAGCTTGCGCAGGCGCTTCGTCAGCGGCGGATGATCCATGCTGAGCTCGAAGCGCCTCGGCTTCACAGCCGGAATGATGAAGAACGCGTTCAGTCCGGACAGGGCGCGGAGATCGCGCTTGGGGATGGACGCCATGTCGCCGGAGATCTTCTGCAGTGCGCTCATCAACGCCTCTGGTCTTCCCGTGATCAGCGCCGAGCCCCGATCCGCGGCGTACTCGCGGTAGCGCGAGATCGCGAAGGTGAGGAGGGCCCCGAATCCGTAGAGGACGAGCGCGAGCACCATCAGGAACGGCCAGATCAGGTACTCGCGCCAGTCGCGCTCGCGGGTGCGAAAGTCCTGCGCCCCGAACCTCCAGCGGCCGAGCCACGCACCGATCGTCGGGAACAGGCTGGCCGACGTCACGACAATGGCGTCGCGGTTGGCGATGTGCGCGAGCTCGTGCGCGAGCACGGCCTCCAGTTCGGGCGGCTCGAGCCTGCTCCAGAGCCCTTGCGTCACTGCGACGGTCGACCGCCTTGTCGTCATTCCGGCCGCAAAGGCATTCGGTACGTCCGACTCGGACACCGCCAGCCGCGGCTTCGGCAGGTCGGTCAGTCCGCAGAGCCGCTCGACGGTCGCGTGGAGCTCCGGCGCCTCGGCGCGATCGACGAGGCGGGCCCTAGCCGCGCCCAGGACAAGACCCTCGGCGTTGGCGAAGTGGGCAAGGATCCCACCGAAGATCAGAAGCGCGATCGCCCACGACAACAAGTCACCGGGCGACGTCGAGACGACCCAGACGGCGATCAGCGCAAGTGCGGCATACAGCACGGCGATCACGCCTCCGACCAAGAGCATCCGGACGCTCAGGCCGAAATCGCGGCCGAGATCCTTGCGTCTCACCGGCTCGTGACCTTAGCGGGAGGCGATTGCGCGGGCCCGTCGTTCTTCCGCCGGGCGACCCGCTCTTAACGGGGACTGTCCCCGGACGAGGCGCTTGGGGACACGACTCGGTGTGCCGAAAGCGTGACGATTTGTCCCCAGCCGGTGACCAGCCGGTGACGAGCTACGCGACCGGCCGCCCCATCTCGCGCGCGACCTGCGCCAGCGCCGCGAGCCGCTTCTCGAGCGGCGGGTGCGTCAAGAACAGCTCGCCGAACGCGGACTTCCAGGTCGTCGGGACGATGAAGAACGCGTTCATCGCCTCGACCTCGCGCAGGTCTCGCTGCGGAATCTGCGCGATCCCGCTCGCGATCTTCTGGAGCGCGCTCATTAGGTACTCCGGCGCGCCAGTAATCAGCGCGGACCCGCGATCGGCCGCGTACTCGCGGTAGCGCGAGATCGTCCGGATCAGGACGAAGCTCAGGATGTAGGTCACGATCGAGACGACGAAGACGATCAGCCAGACGGGCGCGCCGCCGCGGTCGCGGTCGCTGCCGCCGCCGAAGAAGAGCCCCCAGCGCGTCAGCAGCCCGGCGAGCATCGCGAAGAAGCTCGCCAGCGTCATCACGAGCACGTCGCGATTCGCGATGTGCGAGAGCTCGTGCGCGAGCACGCCCTCGATCTCGCGCGGCTCGAGCCTGCGCCAGAGGCCCGTCGTCACGGCCACGGCCGAGTTCTTCGGGTTCCGCCCGGTCGCAAACGCGTTCGGAACGTCGCTGTCGATCACGGCCACCTTCGGCTTCGGCAGGTCGGCCAGCGCGCAGAGCCGCTCGACCATGTCGTGCAGCTCGGGCGCCTGGTCGCGCTCGACGACCTTCGCGCCTGACGCGGCCAGGGCGATCTTGTCGGACGTGTAGTACTGGAACACGGCCAGTCCGATCACGATCAGGAGCATCGGGACGAGGCCGACGTTGAGGTAGTAGAAGAGGACGACGGCGAAGACGACGTAGAGCAGTCCGAGCAGGCCGCTCGTCAGCAACATCCGCAGCGACAGCCCTGCGTCGCGTCCGTAAGCCTTGCGTTTCATCGGGACTCAGGCTCCTTGGGGGGAAGAAGAGGCGATCTGAGTGTAGCTCTGGGGGTTCGGGCGACCGCGCCCCAGGCGTAGACGCCGAGCGCACCAACCGCTCCGAAGGCGAGGACGTCGGTCGGCGTGTCGTTCACGAGCAACGAGGCGACGAGCGCCAGGAGCAGCGCGTCGAGCACGGCGTCGCGGGGCCGGCGCATGGCGAGCCAGACCAGGCCCGCGAGCGACACGACGACGGTCAAGACGGCGCCGACCGACGCGAAGACCCCCGCCGCGGAGACGTGCACGCGGTGAGCGGCCGTACCCAGCAGGTCGTCTGGGTCGTCGACGACGGCGTTCGTGACGTGACTCGAGCCGCCGGTCGCGGCGTCGAGGAGGACGAAGAGCAGGACGGCTCCCGCCGCCGCGCCGGCAATCGCAGCGACTGTCCGTGGCGTCAGGCGCAAGCCGAGCAGCCGGGCGCCGAGCGTGAGGAACCCGACCGCGAAGACGAGCGCGCCCCCACCGTCCGCGCCGAGCCGGCTCCCACCCACGGTCACGATCGCCAGGAGCGCAACGGGCACGAGGCCGAACGGCGCGAACAGAGCCCCGGCGACGAGCGCAGGCGCGAGCAGGACGGTCTCGACCTGGTTCGTGATCCCGTAGAAGCGCCCGCCGCCGTCCGGGTGCGGGCCGATCGCCGAGAGCGAGTTGACGTCGGGCCAGGCGGCGAGGACGAGCGCGTACCCGGCGAAGAGGGCGACCAGCGGGATCGCGAGCGCTCGGCCGCCGCCGACGACGTAGGCAACGCCAAGCGCCACGACCGCGACGGTCACGAGAAGCACGGCCGCAGGCCTGGCGACGTCCAGCCCCGAGAGCAGCAACGCTCCGGCGAGCGCGGTCGGCGGAGCGAGCACCGCGGCTCGCCCGAGCAGCGGCGAGCGGACGCGCAGCGACACGAGAGCGAAGAGCACCGCGAGCCCGACGAGGACGAGCGTCGCGGGCAGCCGGGAGTCGTGCGCGTCGGCGAGCCGTCGGTCGAGCTCACGCAACCGCTCCGGCGCGTCTCGAGCGGCAACTGATCGAACCTCAGGCCCGCGGCCTTCCCGCAACGCGACGACCGCCGGCGCCACGTCCGCGATCGACAGCAGCCCGTCGATGCGCGTCGCGTCGGAATGCAGCAGCCCGTGATAGCCGCCTCCGACGACCGCGACCGGGTATCGCCGCACGTTGTGAGAGCGGCCCGGCGGGGGGAGCGAGACGTAGAAGGTGATGCGGCCGGGTCGCCGGTCGAGCCGGATCAGCGGCGGGCCCGACGGCACGCCCCCGAGGAGCGAGCTCTTCACGCGTCCGCGCTCCAGCGCCGCGAGCGCCCCCGCGCGCGTCACGGTCGCGCCGGCCCCGGGCACGAGCAGCCCGACGGCTCCGCGCTCCGCGTAGCGCTCGAGCGGAAACGGCGGCACGACGATGACTGCGATTCCGCCGCTCGAGGCATAGCCCGGGGCGACTAGGGCGAGCGTGACGGCGCCGAGGACGCCGACCGCGCCTAGGAGGCGCATGCGGTGCGGGCCTGCCCCCCTGCGGTCGCGAGCGCGCGACCGAGATCGACGTCGAAGCTCAGCCTCACCGTGCCGGCATGCCGGGCGACAAGCCGAAGCATCCCGTCGTTCCCCTGGACGAGGCATCCTGCGCTCGGCTTCCAGTACGGCGAGTGCCGCACGGCGATCCGAAACCGCCCCGGCCGATCGAGCTCGAGGACGACGCGCGCCCGGCCGAAGGAGACGACGCGCGGCCGGCCCGGCCCGCTCACGAGCCCACGCGGCCGGGGCACCGAGAAGATCGTCACGGTCGGCGTGCGCAGCACCGGCCGCAGCCCCGACT
>JBKOXJ010000057.1:0-3200 GCA_046724905.1 Actinomycetota bacterium
GATGAACCGCGCGTCCTGAAGAACGGCGTCGCGAGCGACGCCGTTGGCGCGTCCGTCTGAAACGACTGGTCGACCCGATGTAGCTCACCACCGACGCTCTCGGGAGGCACCTAGAATCCCGTCTTCGTGGCCCGCCGACAAGGCTCTTCAGGCGAGCGCAACGGTCGTCGGACGCGGATCCGGAAGCTCCGGCTCCTCGCAATCGTCACCGCGCTGCTCGCGCTCGCGTCGATGTCGTTCACGTACGGCATGGTCACCGCGATCGCCGGCGAGATCCCGAAGCTCGACCCGGCTTACCAGCAGAAGCTCCAGAAGGACGGCTACATCTACGCGGACGACCGCCACACGGTGCTGGCCGTCCTCCGCGGCTCGCAGAGCCGGACGCTGCTGAAGCCCGACCAGATCTCGCCGCACATGAAACGCGCGATCATCGCGATCGAGGACCGCCGCTTCCTCGAGCACCGCGGAGTCGACCTGCGCGGGATCATGCGCGCGGCCTGGGCGGACATCCGCAACAAGGCGGTGGTCGAAGGCGGCTCCACGATCACGCAGCAGTTCGTCAAGAACGCCTATGTCCGCAGCCGCCGTTCGATCGGCCGGAAGCTGAAGGAAGCGGCGCTCGCATGGCAACTCGAGCAGCGGCGCTCGAAGGAGTGGATCCTGACCGCGTACCTGAACACGATCTACTTCGGGAACGGCGCGTACGGGGTCGAGCAGGCCTCGCAGACGTACTTCCACCACGGCGCCTCGGCGCTGACGCTCCCGGAAGCGGCGCTCCTCGCGGGCATCCCGGCGGATCCGTCCCTCTACGACCCGGTCACGCATCCCCGTCGGGCCCGCATTCGGCGCGCGCTCGTGCTCCAGAAGATGGCGGAGCAGGGGATGATCTCCGCCCGCGACCGCCTCGTCGCGTCTGCGGCGCCGCCGCCGCGCCCGCAGGACGTCGGCCTCCCTGGCACTCAGAGTCCGAAGGCGCCCTACTTCGCCGACTACGTCAAGCAGCAACTGATCGACCGCTGCGGCGCGGGCCGGGTCTTCGGCGGCGGCATGCGCGTGACGACGACGATCGACCTGACGCTGCAGCGGTTCGCGCGGGCGGCGATCAAGAAGTGGCTGACGAACCCGAACGGGCCGACAGCGGCGTTCGTCGCGCTCGATCCGCGGGACGGCAGCGTGCTCGCGATGGTCGGCGGTCACTACCGCGAGAGCCAGTTCAATCTCGCCGCGCAGGCCGAAAGGCAGCCCGGCTCGTCGTTCAAGCCGTTCGTGCTCGCTGCGGCGCTCCAGCAGGGGATCGCGCCGTCGACCGTCTTTGTCTCGAAGCCGCTGCTGATCTCCCTCGGCGACAAGTACTGGCCCGTGCGGAACTACGACAACATCTACCTCGGCGCGATCTCGCTCGAGAACGCGACGGTGCACTCCGACAACGCCGTCTACGCGCAGCTCACACAGCTGGTCGGGCCGCCCGCGGTCGTCGACACGGCCCACCGCCTCGGAGTGCGCAGCCCGCTCGCCGACTACTTCGCGATCGGGCTCGGCGCCGAGGCGGTCAACCCACTCGAGCTCGGCCGCGCCTACGCCGGCTTCGCCAACGGCGGTGTCCGCATCGACGGCACGATTATGGGCAACCGGCCGCGCGCGATCTCCGAGGTCACCGGGTGCGTCAAGCACGCAAAGCACAACCTCGTCGAGCCGCACCGCGTGCTGACCCGGCGGACCGCCGCGTACGTGAACCGGCTGCTGCAGGAGGTCGTCTCGAGCGGGACCGGGCGCCGGGCGGATCTCCCCGACCGGCCGGCGGCGGGCAAGACCGGGACGACGGAGAACTACGGCGACGCCTGGTTCGTCGGCTACACGCCGCAGCTGCTCGCCGCCGTCTGGGTCGGCTATCCGCACACGTTGCGGCCGATGCTGACGGAGTTCCACGGCGATCCGGTCGCCGGCGGGACGTACCCGGCGCTGATCTGGAAGTCCTTCATGGAGGAGGCACTCCGGTACGAGCAGGACGAGCCTGCGTACTTCCAGGCGCCGCTCGAGCAGTACGTGGCGGTGAAGCGCGTCGTCCGGCGCGACGGGCGCCTGACGCTCGACAACGGCCTCTGTCGCGGAGCGCGGGAGATCGCGTACTTCGCCGGGCGCGGCCCGACGAAGACCGCCGGTTGCAAGCCGAACGAGGTCGAGGTTCCGCTCGTGGTCGGGCAGACGCTGTCGGCGGCGCAGCGGCGGCTCGCCGGGCAGCCGTTGACGCCCGTACTCGTCTACAAGCCCGCGAAGCCACTCCAGCGCGTCGGCGTCGTCCTCGACCAGTTCCCGCGGCGCGGCCGGCTGTCCTCCTACGACGACGTCACGCTGGTCGTGGCGAAGTCGCTGCACGGCGTCGTGCCGCGGGTGCTCGGGCTGACGCTGCGCGAGGCGCGCGTGAAGCTGCGGCGCCTCGACCTGGAGCCGCGGATCGCCGGCTTCACCGACGGCCGGGCGGGCCGGATCGTCGCGCAGGCGCCGCTCGGCGGGGTGGCGGCGAAGCCGGGGATGGTCGTCAACCTGGTCGTAGCGCGCGGCTAAACCGCAGAAAGTGCTGAGCACTTTCTGCGGATTCTGGGGTTAGGAGTTCGCTTCGCTCGTCGACTGGGATGCTCCGCCCTTTAACGGGCGGCTCACGTAGGGCGAACCCTTGACGACGTAGCGCCAGGGACGCTCGGCGGCCCGCGTGATGCCGATGCGAAGGCCGGCGGCAACCTCGACGTCCTCCGTGCGACTACGCAGCTCGAAGGGCGGCTCGTCGAGCGCCAGCCCGTCGTGCGCACGGGTGATCCCCAACGCCTGGCAGAGCTTCCCGGGCCCCGAGCAGAGCCCGCGGAGCTCCTCCACGCCGCGGCGCGCCTGCATCCACTCGATCCCGTCGGTCGGCTCGAGCGCGCGAATCAACACCGCCGACGCGACGCCCTCGTCCTCGCAGACGAAGTTCAGGCACCAGTGGATCCCGTACGAGCGGTAGACGTAGAGGTGGCCCGGTTGCCCGAACATGACCGCGTTCCGCCGGGTCCGGCCGCCGTAGGAGTGGCTCGCGGGATCGTCGGGCGCGTACGCCTCGGTCTCGACGGTCACACCACCCACACCGTCGACGAGGAGCGTCCACCCGATGAGCGTGCGCGGAAGCATCCGTTGACGAAACCTGCTCGTTGTCCGCTGTCATGTCGATC
>JBKOXJ010000128.1:0-12333 GCA_046724905.1 Actinomycetota bacterium
TTCCCGAGCCGCCGCAGCTGGAAGTCGAGCGTGACGACCTGGAACAACGTCCCCCGCGGGCGGATCAGGAGCAGGTCGAAGCTGCCGTCGCGGATCAGCTGCGGGAAGTTGTCGAGGTGGCCGACGACGAGGTCGGCGAACGCGAACGAGAGCGTGGAGGCCGCGTAGAGGAAGGCCACCTCCGAGACGGTGAAGCCGCCGAGCTGCGGGACGTTGTGGAAGATGATCAGGATCGCGACGAAGTCGAGGAAGGAGACGAGGAACATCCCGAGCGCCTCGAGCGCGAACGACGCGCGGTACTGGAGCTGCGAGCGGATGCGCGCTCCGACCAGCCGTCCGTAGAGGCCGGCGAGCTCAACCACCCTGGACCACCAACCTGCGGGTTCCGGCACCGAGCATGGCGCGGCCGATCACCAGCAGCGCCGCGGCCCACCCGGCCTGGATCGCGAGCACGCCCAGTACCTCGGCGCCGCTGGCCGCACCGACGAAGATGTCGATCGGGAGCTGGACCATCGCCGGGAACGGCGTCGCGTGCGCGATCGCCTCGAGCCAGTCCGGAAAGAACCGGACCGGGATCAGGAACCCCGAGAAGAAGCTCGTCGTGATGACCGCGAGCAGCATCGTGCCGCGGTAGTCGAGGAGCCAGAACGCCGCCAGGTTGTAGACGAAGCGGAACGCGAAGCTCACGCAAACGGCAAGCAGCACGCTGAGGAGGAACGCGAGCCAGAGAAGCGGATTACTCGGCGCGGTCAGGTCGAAGACGAGTGCGCCGACGGCGAGCGGCGGCAGGCCCCTGAAGATCATCTGGTAGAAGGCGCGCCCGAGGTCGAAGGCGAGGCCCGATGACTGGAGGTCGACCGGACGCGCCAAGTCCGTGGCGATGTCGCCGGTCCGGATCCGCAGAGCCAGCTCCTGCCAGCCCCAGAGGGCGACCGCGCCGATCATTGCCTGGGTCAGCCAGATGTACGTGATCGTGTCCTGCGCGTCGTAGCCGCCGATCTCGCCGCGGTTGTCGTAGAGGGCCAGCAGCACGTAGCCGCGCATGAACCCGAAGACGGTGTTCGTGAACAGGCCCGCGATCGTGGCCGCGGGGTAGGCGGCGTAGCGGCGGTAGCCGCGTCGGGCGATCTCCCAGTAGAGGCGCATCGGGCCCGCGAGAGGCTATCTCGCGCTCCGGCGCCGGCCAGTAGCATTTTGCGGGTGGAACGGAAGGGCGTCTCGGATCGGCAGCTCGAAGCGCTGCTCGAGCGGCTTGACCGGCTCTGCGACGAGGTGCACGCGCTGAATCGTCGCCTCGACGCCGGCGAGCAGCTGATGCGGATCGCGCACGAGCTGTCGTCGCTGAACGAGTCGCTGCAGGCGCTCGCGTATGCCGCCCTCGGCGCGCAGCCCCCTCGCGTCCGCCGCCGCCGCGCCGGCTAGCTGAGGTGACGCTTGCGGCACCGACCATCAGGACGCGCGGCACGCTCGGACGGCTGCTATTTCGATGGACGGTCCGGGCGAGCGACGCAGACGGACGCGCGGATGAACCGCGCGTCCTAGAAACGACGTCGCAAGCGACGCCGTTGGTGCGTCCGTCTGAAATGACCGGTCGAGACGCCGGGATCGAGACCCCCCGCAGCTAAGTGCGGCGGGCCGCGTTGATGGTCGGCCTGATGACCTTCGTCGCGCTGGCCATGGCAGCGCTCGCGTGGGTCCTCTACGAGGGCCTCGGCGCGGCCTAAAGAGACATGTCAGGGGTCTGACCCCTGCCATGTCCGAAACGGCTCGAGCCTTTGCCCCGGGGACCCGCTTGACCAATCCGTAGCTGGTCGATTCCAGCCACGTCTGGGGTCTGACCCCTGACATGGCCGAGAAGGACGGGGCTAGGCCGGCCCGGCGGACTTGTCGTCGCCCGGCATCAGCTGACTGCCGAGCCGGCCCAGCGTCTGAACGAACTCGCTCGGGATGATCCAGATCTTGTTCGACTCGCCTTGCGCAATCTGCGGGAGCACCTGCAGATACTGGTAAGCGAGCAGCTTCGGATCCGCGTCCCCGCGATGGATCGCCTCGAACACCGTCTCGATTGCCTTCGACTGGCCCTCAGCCTGGAGAATCTGCGCCTCCCGCTGGCCCTCGGCGCGCAGGATCGAGCTCTGCTTCTCCCCTTCGGCCGTCAGGATCTGCGACTGCTTGACGCCTTCGGCGCTCAGGATCGCGGCCCGCTTGTCACGCTCGGCGCGCATCTGCTTCTCCATCGCGTCCTTGATCGTCCCGGGCGGGTCGATCGCTTTCAGCTCCACGCGGTTGACCCGAATCCCCCACTTCCCGGTCGCCTCGTCGAGCACGCCGCGCAGCTGTCCGTTGATCTCGTCGCGCGACGTCAGCGTGTCCTCGAGGGTCATCCCTCCGATCACGTTGCGCAGGGTCGTAACCGTCAGCTGCTCGATCCCGGAGATGTAATTGGCGATCTCGTAGGTGGCGGCCTTCGCGTCGGTGACCTGGAAGTAGATGACGGTGTCGATGTTGACGACGAGGTTGTCCTCGGTGATCACGGGCTGGGGATCGAACGAGACCACCTGCTCGCGGAGGTCGATCAACGGCTTCAGCCGGTCGACGAACGGGATTACCAGCGCGAGGCCCGCGTCGAGCGTGCGGTGGTAGCGGCCGAGCCGCTCGACGACTCCGGCGCGAGCCTGAGGAACGATCCTGATCGTTCGCGCCAGCACGAAGAGCACAAAGAGCGCGACGATCCCGAGCACCAAGAGCGCGATCAGTCCCTCCATCTCTCCCCCTATTCGTACACGAGAGCGGTCGCGCCATCGATCTTGGCGACCTCGACGCGCACGCCTTCCTCGATCACTTGCCCCTCGAAGAACGCCCGCGCCGACCAGACCTCGCCACCGATCTTCACACGGCCGTTCTGGTCGTCGACGCGCTCGAGCACGATCGCCCGCGCGCCGACCAACGCGGCCGTGCCGGTCCGCAAGGCCGCAGGCGTCCGCAGATGCCGGACTGCGATTGGCCTCAACAACGCGAGCGAGGCAACCGATGCCGCGATGAAGACGATGAGCTGTAGCAGGACCCCCGCACCCACGACCGCGACCACGCCGGCAAGGACGGCCGCGAGCGCGATCGGTCCCAGCACGAACCCAACGGTCGCGACCTCACCTGCCGCGAGCAAGACCGCCAGGATCACCCACACGGCCCACGCGGGCACAGGCGAGATCGTAGATCAGCCCGTGATCTTGTAGACGCGGCCGTTGAGCGAGACGGCATAGAGTTCGCCGCGCGCGTCCTCGCCAAACGACGAAAGGCCCGCGACGCGAACGGCTTCGCGCCGCGCGTCCACGGCGCGGTCCCCCTCGACCCGCAGCGTCCAGATCGTCCCCGAGCAGTAGTCGCCGTAGATGTAGCGTCCGCGCAGCTCCGGCACCTGTGAGCCGCGGTAGACGAAGCCGCCGGTGACCGAGCAATTGCCGTTCTCGTGCGAGTACACCTCTACCGGGAACACGAGATGACCGGCCGGGTTCGGCTGCTGGCCGCTGCGGAACCGCGCGCGGCCCTCGTAGACGCGCCAGCCGTAGTTCTCGACCCCGGGGCTCCGCCGCGGCGTGTAGTCGATCTCTTCCCAGTCGCCCTGGCCGACGTCGCCGATGTAGAGGTCGCCGTTCGCCCGGTCGAACGAGAACCGCCACGGGTTGCGCAGGCCGTAGCCGACGATCTGCGGCCGCGGCCTCTTCGCGTTCACGTTCAGGCGCAGCAGCTTGCCGAGCAGCGAGCGGAGGTTCTGGGCGCGGTTCTCCGGATCACCGCCCGATCCGCCGTCGCCCATCCCGACGTAGAGGAAGCCGTCCGGGCCGAAGGCGAGCTGGCCGCCGTTGTGGTTCGCGTAGGGCTGCCGGATGAACAGCAACTGCCGGCGCGTCGACAGGATCGCCCGCGTACCGCCGCGGTTCGCCCGGTACTGCACGACCCGCGTGTCCCCGTTGTTGTCCGTGTAGTCGACGTAGAACCGCCGGTTCTTGGCCCACCCCGGATGGAACGCGACCGACAGCAGGCCCTGCTCTCCGCCGCTCGTCACCCGATTGCGAATATCGAGGAACGGCGTCGAGCGGCGTCTCCCATTCACGAACAGCACGATCCGCCCGGCCTGCTCGACGACGTAGAGCCGGTTCGGCTCGCTGCGGGGCACCACGAGGTCCGTCGGCGAGTCGAGGGCCGAGAAGACGAGCCGGAGCCTGATCGTATGCGCGGAAGGCCCGGCACTCGTCCCCGAAGCGCCGCAAGCGACCGCGAGCCCCACGGCCGCGAGAAGCAAGGCGATGCGCAGCACGGACCTGGTCATACGGCTGTCGACCCCGATTGGTCTCTCTAGCGCTTGCTGAGCAGGACTTTGCGCAGCTCGTCTTCCTTGCCCGGCTCGAGAATCGCCAGCACCTGGTCCCCCGGCCTGAGCTCGGTCGCTCCGACCGCGATCTCGGCCTTGCCGTTCCGCATCACCGAGATCAACCGCGCCCCCTCGGGCAGCGCGAGCTTCTCGACGCGCTTGCCTGCACACGGCGAGTCCTTGTCGATCTCGACCTCGACGATCTCGAGGTTCTCCTTCCGCAGCTCGAGCAGGTGGACGAGCTCGTGGGCCGGAACCTCGTGCTCGATCAGACCGAGGATCATCTGCGTCGCGGAGACCGTCTGCGTGATGCCGAGCAGGTCGAAATGAACCTGGTTCCGCGGGTCGTTCACGCGCGCGATCACCTTCTCGACCCCGTACTTCTCGCGTGCGAGCTGGCAGATGACGAGGTTGTCCTCGTCGTCGCCGGTCACCGCGAGGACGAGGTCGGCTGGTCGCGCGATCCCGGCGCGCTCGAGGACGAACAGCTCGGTCGCGTCGCCGAGGATCACCTGGTGCTCGAACTCGGCCTCGAGCGCTTGGAAGCGGTCGCGGCGCTGCTCGATCAAGGTGACCTCGTGCCCCTGGCGGGCGAGGCTGCGCATGACGCTGGTGCCGACCTTGCCGCCGCCGGCGATCAGCACGTACATCTAGGTAGCGGCTCCTTGCGGGATCGCGCACGTACGGGCCGACTCGAGCAGCGTGTCGATCGCCGTCTTCGTCGGGCACACGACGCGCATCCCGAGCGACGCGTAGAAGTCGGCCCGCGCAGGGTCGAGGATCCGGACGACGACGCACTGGTTGTCGAACCGCTTCTGCGCGACCTGCGCGATCAGGATGTTGGTGTTGTCGCCGTCGGTGGCCACGACGACCGCGTCGGCATCCTCGATCCCAGCGGTGCGCAGGACGTCCACATCCATGCCGTGGCCGAGGGTGAACCCACCTTTCCAGTCGTCGCCGAGCCGGCCGAGCGCAGCCTCCGTCTCGTCGACGACGGAGACATCCCAGCCTTCGTCCGCGAGCTGGAGGGCGACCGACGATCCGACTCGGCCGCAGCCGATCACGAGCGCCTTCACGCAGTCAGCCTAGCGAGTCACGGGCCGCTGCCGTCCTCTTCGAACGCCCCCTGCGGGTACGCGATGACCATCACCTCGCAGTCCGCCTTCCGCAGCACGTAGTCGACCGTTGGGCTGAAGAAGCGCGACTGTCGCCGCCACTTCGGCGCCGAGCCCATCACGATCAGGTCGGCTGACTGCTGCCGTGCCGCCTCGACGACGGCCTGGCCGATCGCGCGCGATCGGACGATCTCACCCTCTACCTCGACCCCGTGCTCCGACGCAAGCAGCTTCGCCTCGGAGAGCGACGCCCACGCGCGCTCCTCGGCCTCGGCCATCTCCGCCCCGAGCGGCTTGTCGAGCGGGACACGGATCACGTGTAGCGCGCTGATGCGGCCGCCGCGCTCCTCGGCGAGCCGGATCGCGGTGGCCATGATCTCGTCGCCGATCGGCCCGAGCTTGACCGGAACGAGGATCCGGTCGTAGACCCCTTCGACCTCCGGGACGAGGTCGCCGACCGGAGGCTTGTAGTGCTCGAGCAGGCCCGCGCCCGCCGTCCGGCGTGTCGCCACGAACACCACGAGCCCGGCCACGAGCCAGAGCGGCCCGGCCACGCGAGCCGCGTCGTGCGTCGCCACGGCGGCGATCCACGTGGCGAGCGTCGCCAGAGCGCCGACGACGGCGAGCACCGGGACCTCTACCCCGCGAACCTCCACGTTCCATGGGACGCGGAACGGCCGGTTGAGCGCGGGCTCCGAGAAGCGCAGCTTCACGACCGCGATCTGGGCGGCGGTGAAGGCGACTAGGACGCCGAAGCTGTAGAGGCTCGCGAGGTTGACGCTCGCCCGGCCGTAGACGTCGGCGAGGATCAGCAGGCCGGAGGAGATCAGCGCCGAGGCGACGATCGCCCACGGCGCGAGCAGCGTTCTCCGGTTCAGGCGCCCGAAAGCGTCCGGGATCATCTCGTGCCGGGCGAGCGAGTAGGCAAGCCGGCCGGCGCCGGACATCGACGTCGTGACCGCGGCGAGCAGAACGAGAATGGCGCTCGCGCCGACGACGAGCTTGAGGACGTCGACGAGCGGGGCCGGAAGATGCCCCGTAAAGGCGACGGCGATGCCCTCGAGCGGTGCGCGCAGCCAGCGGCCGCCGAGCTCCGTGCCGCCGTTCACCCCTGAGCCGGCCGGGTACGCCGTGATCCCGACGACGGCGATCGCGAATGAGACGACGACGACGGCGCCGATCCCGGCGAAGAGGCTCCGCGGGAGCGTCCTGCCGGGCTCCCGCGTCTCGGCGGCGAAGTTCGCAACCGTCTCGAGGCCCGTGTACGCGAGCATCGCGAGCGGGAAGGCGAAGGCGAGGTCGTCCCACGTCGGGTTCGAACCGAGCTCGACGCCTTGGCGGAGCGCGCCGAGCGAGAAGAAGATCGGCACCCCGAGCACGATCAGGAGCAGCTCGACGCCGAGAGCAACGAGCGCGACCAGCACGGCGACCGCGTAGAGCTGTGCCCGTCTGACGAGCCGGACCGCCCCGATACCGCAGATCAGGAGGACCCCGATGACGACGTCCCAGTGCCCGGACAGGATCCAGTCCCAGCCCAGCGCGTTGCCGACGTAGTGCGGGACGAACAGGGCCGCGAGCGCAATTACGATCAGGTAGTCGAGGAAGAGCAACCAACCGGTGACGAAGCCCGCCGGGTCGTTGAACGCCCGCCGTACGAAGGTCGCAGCGCCGCCCGTCTCGGGGATGGCCGCGGTGCCCTCCGCGTAGGAGAGGGAGACGACGAAGAAGAGGACGCCGGCGAGGAGGAGCACCCAGGGCGTGAGCCCGACGGCGTGCAGCGCGACGATCCCGAGCGCGAAGTAGACCGAGGAGCCGATCTCACCGTAGGCGACCGAGGCGAGCGAGCGCTCGCCGAGCACGCGGCTCAGCTGCGGGATCTTGCGAGCCAACTAGCCTCTTCGCACAAGGTAAAGCCGCGCGCAACCGGCGGCTACGAATAGCGCGCCGATCAGCAGGCCGAGGCCGCCGCCGACTCCTTCGGCGAGGGTGCGCACGACGATTGCGAGACCGATCAGGGCCAGCGCTGCCGAGAGCGCGACCGAGACCGTTTTCACGCGGCCTTGCGGCCGGCGGTCACGAGCACACGACAGGGCGCGTGACGGAGGACGAAGTCGCTCGTCTTGCCGAAGATCGGGGCGCCCGGCCGCAGGCGGCGCCGCGGCGCTCCCAGCACGATCAGCTCTGCGTTCCGGCTCGCCGCCTCGTCCACAATCGCACGTCCTGCAGACCGCGCCCGCACCAGCCGGCCGACCGCGCGCACGTCGTACGACTCGACGAGCGCGATCGCCTCGTCGAGGGTGTCGTTCGCCTCGTCCTCGAGCTTGGGAAGGCGCGCGTAGAGCGGTTTGTCGAGCGGCACCTCGACGACCGAAACGACCGCGATCCTCGCGCGCCGCTCGTCAGCGAGCCGCGCCGCGGCCACGAGTGCCTCCTCGGACTCGGGCGAGCGCACGACCGGCGCGACGATCGTCCGATACTCGACGGTCAGCGACGGGCCGAGCACGAGCGCGGGCGCACGCACGGTCTCGCCGAGCGGACGCCGGACGGCGCGGCGCCGATACACGGCGTAGGTGACGAATCCGGCTGTGAGCCAGCCCAGCCCGGCCCAGCGGGTCGGGGCGTCCTGGATGACGACCACCAGCCACGCGGCCGCCGTCCCGATCCCGCCGAGGATCGCGAACAGCGGCCAGCTGACACCCCCGACCTGGAGGTTCGGATAGGCGCGGAAGACCAGCTCCTCTCCGCGCTGTCGGTACCTCAGCGCGATCACAGCGGCATGCGCGACGGTGAACGAGAGCATCGCTCCGAAGGCGTACATCCGGCCGATGAAATCGACGTTGCCCGGCAGCAGGAACAGGATCGAGGCGCCCCCCGCGAACACGACCAGCGCGAGCCACGGCGTCTTGAACTTGCGGTGCAGGCGGCGGAACACCTCCGGCAGCTGCCGGTAGCTCGACATCGAGTACGTGATCCGCGAGGCGCCGATCACGCCGGCGTTCGTGGCGATGAAGAGGATCGTGGCTGCGAGCAGCCCGACGTAGATCTTCGCCGCGTCCAGCACGAAGCCGTGGAGCCCGAGGTTCTCGACGAGCCCCAGCACCGGGTCGTTCTTGAAGCCTTCCGGCGGGTCGACACCGAGGAGGGTCTGATACTCGCCGTCGTGCTGCTCGACGGGCAGCGCCGAGAGGGCAATCATCGGCAGCGTGAAGTAGATCGCGAAGACGGCGACCGCGACGAGCCGGATCGAGGCCGGGATGTTGCGGGCAGGTTCCCGCGCCTCCTCGGCCAGGTTCGAGACGGTTTCGATGCCGGTGTAGGCGATCATCGCGACCGGGATCGCGAGCGCGAAGTCCGACCAGGTCGGCGCGACGCCGAAGACGACGTTGTCGACGAGCGTCTGCGGGCTGAAGATCAGCACGAAGCCGACGAGCACGAGCAGGAGCTGGGTGGCGAAGTCGATCAGGGCCAGGAAGATGTTCAGGCCGGCGGCTTCTCTGATCCCGACGATGTTGAGGCCGACGAGGATCACGATGACCGTGACGCCGCCGATCACGTCCCACGGGTTCGTCCGCAGCGGCTCCCAGAAGATCGACAGGTAGTGCGGGACGAAGAACGCCGAGATGGCGACGGTGATGATGTAGTTGAGCATCTGCGCCCAGGCCGCCCCGAACGAGACGAGCTCGTTGAAGGCGTGCCGGGCGAAGCTGGACGACCCGCCTGCCTCGGGATAGCGGACGGTCCCTTCGGCGTACGTCGCCGCCGTGGCGGCGAAGATGACGCCGCTGATCACGAAGACGACCGGCGTCAGCCCGAGCGCGATTCCGGCGGTGACACCGAGGGCGTAGTAGATCGAGGAGCCGACGTTCCCGTAGGCGGTGGCGAACAGCGCCGGCGTGCCGAGGACTCGCTCGAGGCCGTGCTCGCGCCGGCGCCGCCGCGGCACTAGCGACGCTTCTCCGCCCGGACCGCGAAGAGCCAGGGCGGATCGATCTGGCGGCCCTCGCGCACCCGCGTGAGCGTGAGCCCGGCATCGAGCAGAGCGTTCAGGAAGTCGTCGAGTGGGACGTGGACGGCGCCGACTCTGATGCGGATCCCCTCGGGGCGGAACCCGGGCAGGTCGAACTGCCGGCCGCGCTCGCGATAGCCCTCCGCGACGATCCACCGGTTGCCGTCCGGATCGAACGCCGAGTGCGGGCCGACGAGCGCGGGGTGCGTGCCGACGTGCACGAAGCGTCCCCCGGACCGGAGCACTCGCGCCGCCTCTGCGACGAGGGCCTCCCACGGCTCGATGTCGGTCGAGACGAAGACGGCGACGACGGCGTCGAAGCTTTCGTCGTCGAACGGGAGCGCGGTCGCGTTGCCGTGGACGAGCTCGGCGCCGGCGGCCTCCGCGCGCGGTCGTGCGATCCGGAGCTGGTCCTCGGACTCGTCGATCCCGACGACGGACCAGCCGAGCTCTGCGAAGAACGAGAGGAAGCGCCCGCCGCCGCAGCCTTGGTCGAGCAGCCGGCCGGGCCCTCGCCCGAGGAGCTCCTTGAGGACGTCTCTGTCCTCGCCCGCGCCTCGTCCGCGCGACTCATGGATCCAGGCGTCGTACCAGTCGGCGAGGCCGTCGTAGGCCGCCTTCGCGTGCACGGCGAAAAGCTATCGCCGGCACCGGGTGCAAACCGTCGTGGATCGGGTCGAATTGCCGCCGGAGGCGGGCTTTGCCCGCCGGGAGGCTCGCTACGGGTGTCTCGCCGCCGACGCGAAGAAGGGGGCTCGTGGGGAAACATGGTTTCCCCCACGCTTCTAGCCGTGGATGGAGACGATCAGCGGGATGATCAGGATCGCCACGACGTTCGTGATCTTGATCATCGGGTTGATCGCAGGCCCCGCCGTGTCCTTGTAGGGATCGCCGACCGTGTCGCCGGTGACCGCGGCTGCGTGCGCCTCGGAGCCCTTGCCGCCGAACGCGCCGTCCTCGATCAGCTTCTTCGCGTTGTCCCAGGCGCCGCCGCCGGAGGTCATCGCGATCGCGAGGAAGAGCCCGGTCACGATCGTCCCGATCAACAACCCGCCCAGCATCTTCGGGTTGATGATCCCGACGATGACCGGGAAGAGGATCGGGATCAGCGCCGGCGCGAGCATCTTGCGGATCGCGGACTGCGTCACGATCGAGACTGCGCGGGAGTAGTCCGGCCGGCCCGTCCCGTCCAGGATCCCGGGAATCTCACGGAACTGCCGCCGCACCTCGGTCACCACCTGCCCGCCGACGCGCCCGACCGCCTGCATCGCGAGCGACGCGAACAGGAACGGCATTAGCCCGCCGATGAACAGCCCGGCGATCACCCAGGCGTCCGAGAGGTCGAAGGTGACCGAAAGCCCCTCCTGGTCGAGCCCGCTCGTGTAGCTGTCGAAGAGGACGAGGGCTGCGAGCGCGGCGGAGCCGATCGCGTAGCCCTTCGTGACGGCTTTCGTCGTGTTCCCGACTGCGTCGAGCGGGTCCGTGATCGCCCGCACGGACTCGTCCAGATCCGCCATCTCCGCGATTCCGCCTGCGTTGTCGGTGACCGGCCCGTAGGCGTCGAGCGCGACGATCATCCCGGTCATCGAGAGCTGTGCCATCACGGCGACCCCGATCCCGAACAGCCCCTGCTCGCCGCCGCCGGCGACGTGGTAGGCGATCAGGATCCCGGCCGCGATCACGATCACCGGAGCGGCGGTCGCCTGCATCCCGACCGCGAGCCCCTCGATGATGTTCGTCGCGTGGCCGGTGCGCGAGGCGCCCGAGATCGACTTCACCGGCCCCCAGCGCGTGCCGGTGTAGTACTCGGTGATCGCGACTAGGAGGAAGGTGACCGCGAGCCCGACGAGCCCGGAGACGTAGAGCTCCCAGAAGCTGAACAGCGCGCCGTCGAACGCGAGCGTGACCGGGATGAAGCCGATCGCCGCGAGCACCGTCGAGACCAGCACCGCCATGTAGAGCGCGTTCATGATCGAGCCGCGCCGCCCGACACGCGCGAAGAACGTCCCGATCACCGACGCGAGGATGGACATCCCGCCGAGCGCTAGCGGGTAGAGCGCGACGTCGGCCGCCGGGAACTTGAGCACGGCCAGCAGCATCACCGCGACCGCCGTCACGGCATAGGTCTCGAACAGGTCGGCGGCCATGCCTGCGCAGTCGCCGACGTTGTCGCCGACGTTGTCCGCGATTACGGCCGGGTTGCGCGGGTCGTCCTCGGGGATCCCAGCCTCGATCTTCCCGACGAGGTCGGCGCCGACGTCCGCCGCCTTCGTGTAGATCCCGCCGCCGAGGCGGGCGAAGACCGAGATCAGCGAACCCCCGAACGCGAGCCCGACGAGGTCGTGGATCGCGTCCTTCTGCTCGACGCCGAACCAGTCGTTGAGGACCCCGTAGTAGCCGGCCACGCCGAGCAGGCCGAGCCCGACCACGAGCAGCCCCGTGACGGAGCCCGCGCGGAACGCGACCTTGAGCGCCGGTCTCAGCCCTTCCTTGGCCGCCTCCGCTGTGCGGACGTTGGACCGAACGGCGACGTTCATGCCGATGAAGCCGGCGGCGGCGGAGAGTACGGCCCCGATCAGGAAGCCGAATGCGGTTCCCCACCCGAGCTGGTTGTAGAACCCGAGCAGGAGGAACGGGATGATCGCGACGATCGCAATCGTGGAGTACTGCTTGCGCAGGTAGGCGGCAGCGCCTTCCTGCACGGCGCGCGCGATCTCCTGCATCCGCTCGGAGCCGGCGGGGCGGCGCAGCAGCCAGAACGTCAGCCAGATCCCGTAGGCGATCGCGACTCCCGAGCACAGGAGCGCGAGCAGAACGGGATGGTCGTGGAACCACTCCATGTC
>JBKOXJ010000018.1:0-4694 GCA_046724905.1 Actinomycetota bacterium
ATTCACCGCGCGCTCGCGGAGGTCGTGCGCAGGGACCGGATTCGCCGACTGTCCGATCGAGTCTTCGAATTGACACCAGAAGACGAGGCCGAACTCGAGCGGTGGGGCTCGGTCGAGTCGTGATCGAACTCGCCGACACGAGCGCATGGACGAACCGTCACAAGAATCTCGAGATCCGTTCGGACTTCGCGCGACGGTTGGATCGCGACGAGATCGCGACATGCGATGTAGTCAAGTTCGAGCTGCTCTGGTCGGAACGAGACGCGGCTGGGATCGCTGCCCTTCGCGCCGATCTCGATGCGCTGCCGGCGGCAGGCCTGGGTCCGCGCGAATGGCGTCGCGCGCTCGACGTCTTCGAGCTCCTGGGCGCACGAGGCCCGATACACCATCGAGAGATCGGTGCCCTCGACCTGTTGATCGCGGCTGCGGCCGAATCGGCGGGGGTAGCGGTCCTCCACTACGACCGCCACTTCGAGGTCATCGCCGGCGTTACCGGGCAGGCCGTGCGAGCTCTGGCACCCCTCGGCTCGCTGTAGGGCGTCAGACCTTCCGCTCGATCCGCCGAAGCACCTCGAGGATCTCCGCGAGGCTCGGCTCCGGTTTCGGCTGCACGTAGAAGTCGCCCTCCGGCATCAGCTCCACCTCCTCGACCGCAGCGACTCCGTCGACTCCCTGCCGGCGCAGCGCCGCCTCGAGCTCCTTGCGCGAGATCAGCTCCCGCCTGAGCTCCTCCTCCTGGATGCGGCCCTGCGTGACCAAGCGCGACTCGCTCCCTTGGAGGTGAACCCCGAGCCACGGGTAGCGAAACGCCGCCCGCACGACCAGCGCGTTAACCGCGACGAGCACGAGGGCTCCGACCAGCCCGCCGACGAGCGAGTTGTCCGGCCCGATGATCGCGTTCTGCACCACGTTCGAGAGCAGCAGGACGACGACGAGGTCGAAGGCGTTGAGCTGGGCGAGCTGACGCTTGCCGAAGAAGCGCAGCACCGCCAGAACGGCCGCGTACACCGCAACGGTGCGGATCGCCTTGTCGGCAACGTCGATCCACGAGAACTGGACGAGATCGTGCAGCACCAGGAAAGTCGTAGCGCGAGCCTCGGTCAGCGCCCTATCGTGGACGTGTGAGCACACAGCAGGACCCGGCGTTCCAGGCGATGAGCGACGCCGTGCTCGCCGTCGCGGCCGAGCGCTCCGTCGAGTCGATCCTCCAGCAGCTCGCCCACGCGGCCAGAACGCTCGCGGGAGGCCGGTACGCGGCGATCGGTGTCCCCGACGGCGAGGGCGGCTTCGCGCAGTTCATCACCTCCGGGATGAGCGACAAGCTCGTCGCCGCGATCGGGCCGCTTCCGCGCACGCACGGCCTGCTCGGCGCGATGCTCGAGTCGGAGGAGCCCTACCGAACCACGGACATCCGGGCCGACCCGCGGTTCCAGGGCTGGTGGCCGCGCGCGCATCCGGAGATGCGGTCGTTCCTCGGCGTCCCGATCGTCTCGCGGAGCGGTGTGATCGGCGCCTTCTATTTGACTGAGAAGGAGGGCGCTCCGGAGTTCAGCGAGGGCGACGAGCAGCTGATCGAGATGCTGGCCGCCCACGCTGCGATCGCGATCGAGAACGCGCGCTTGTACGAGCGGAGCCGCGAGCTCTCGATCGTCGAGGAGCGGAACCGGCTGGCCCGTGAGCTTCACGACTCGGTCAGCCAGAAGCTGTTCGGGCTCGTCCTCAGCGCCGAGGCGGCGACCACGCTGCTCGACCGCGACCCCGGCGAGGCCCGCTCGGAGCTCGAGCGGCTGCGCACGCTCGCACAGGAGGCGATGGACGAGCTGCGCTCGCTCGTGTTCGAGCTGCGCCCGCCTGCCCTCGAGGCCGAGGGGCTCGCGACGGCGCTACGGAAGCACGTGGACGTGCTGCGCCGCGTCTACCGGCGCGAGATCGGGCTCGAGCTGTACGGCGCGCCGCCGCGGACGCCGGAGGTCGAGCGCGAGGTCTTCCGGATCGCGCAGGAGGCGCTCGAGAACGCACTTCGCCACGCGCAGGCCGAGCACCTTGCCCTGCGGCTCGACGCGCGCGACGGCCGCCTCCTCCTGACCGTCACCGACGACGGCGTCGGCTTCGACCCCGCGGCGCCCGCGGTCCGCTCGCGCAGGCTCGGGCTGACGTCGATGGAGGAACGCGCCGAGGCGCTCGGCGGCACGCTCCAGATCGAGTCCCGGCTGGGGGCGGGAACGACTGTGCGACTCGAAGTCGCGCGATGATTCGCGTTTTGATCGCCGACGATCACGCCGTCGTCCGGCGCGGGCTGAAGACGTTCCTGGAGCTGCAGGACGACATCGAGGTCGTGGGCGAGGCCGAGGACGGGGAGGAGGCAGTTGCCGCCGTGGACCGGCTCGACCCGGACGTGGTCCTACTCGATCTCGTCATGCCGCGCGTCGACGGGATCGCCGCGATCAGGCGCATCCGCGAGCAGAGCCCGGCGACGCGGGTGATCGTCCTGACGAGCTTCCTCGACGACGACAAGCTGATCCCGGCCGTGCGCGCGGGCGCCGCCGGGTACCTGCTCAAGGACGTGCAGCCGCAGGAGCTCGTAGCCGGGATCCGCACCGTCCACGGCGGGGAGTCGCTGCTGCATCCCGCGGCGGCCGCGAGGCTGATGGCCGAGGTCGCCGCGGACGGAGAGCGGCGCGATCCGAGCACCCTGCTGACGGCGCGCGAGCGCGAGGTGCTGGACCTGATCGCCCGCGGACTCCCGAACAAGCTGATCGCGCGCGAGCTGGGAGTCTCCGAGAAGACGGTGAAGACGCACGTCAGCAATCTGCTCGGCAAGCTCGGCCTCACCGATCGCACCCAGGCGGCGCTGTACGCGGTGCGCCACGGTCTCGTCGGCCAGAAGGACTAGGACCAATCGCCGATGGCGCTTCGGCGCCGGCGGGCGTACCGTCGATTGCGTGAACGTCGCGCTGATCACCGGAGCCTCCCGCGGGCTGGGACTGGCGCTCGCCCGCGCGCTCGCCCGCAGTGGCTGGAAGCTCGTGATCGACGCGCGCGGGGCCGACGCGCTCGAGGCTGCACGGGCCGAGCTCGCCGGGCTGACCGAGGTCGTCGCCGTGCCGGGGGACGTCGCGGACGAGCGTCACCGCCGGGAGCTCGTCCAAGCCGCCGGCGGCCGCATCGACGTGCTCGTGAACAACGCGAGCGTGCTCGGGCCGAGCCCGCAGCCGCAGCTGGCGGAGTACCCGCTCGACGTGCTCGAGGACGTCTACCGCGTGAACGCAGTCGCGCCGCTCGCTCTCGTGCAGCTGGCCTTGCCTGTTCTCGCGCCGGGCGCGCGGATCGTGAATGTCACCTCCGACGCCGCGGTCGAGGCCTACGAAGGCTGGGGCGGCTACGGCTCCTCGAAGGCCGCGCTCGAGCAGCTGACGAACGTGCTGGCCGCCGAGCACTCGGAACTCAGGGTCTACGCCGTCGATCCCGGCGACATGAACACGCAGCTGCACCAGGAGGCCGAGCCGGGCGAGGACCTCTCCCATCTGCCGCCGCCGGAGGAGGGCGTCCCCGGCCTCCTGGTACTGGTCGAGGGCGACCTGCCGAGCGGCCGCTACCGCACTGCGGATCTGGCTGCGGCGGTGAGAGCGTGAGCGCCGCGCTCGCATTCGAGCTTCCGGAGCGGCTCGAGGCGCACGCGCCACCGGCCGAGCGCGACGACGTCCGTCTCCTCGTGGCCTCGCCGAGCGAGCTCGTCCACGCCCGCTTCCGCGAGCTCCCGCGGTTCCTCGAGGCCGGCGACCTGCTCGTCGTCAATACCTCGGCGACTCTTCCTGCCGCGCTCGACGCTCGGCGCCCGGACGGCTCGCCGCTCACGGTGCACTTCTCGACGCCCGTTCCCGGCGGCGCGGCCGAGAGCTGGGTGATCGAGCTGCGCCGCGACTGCGCGCCGTTCCGCGGCGGCCGGACGGGCGAGACGCTGGTCCTGCCTGGGAGTGGACGCGCCGAGCTGCTCGTGCCGTACCTCTCCGCCGCGCGGCTCTGGATCGCGCGGCTCGAGCTCCCAGAGCCGCTCGAGGCGTACCTGACGCGGCACGGCCGTCCGATCCGCTACCGCTACGTGCCCGACGAGCATCCGCTGGCGGAGTACCAGACGGTCTATGCGACGGAGCCGGGCAGCGCGGAGATGCCCAGCGCCGGACGGCCGTTCACGCCGGACATCCTGACCGAGCTCGCTGCGCACGGCGTCCTGATCGCGCCGCTCGTGCTTCACGCAGGGGTCTCGTCTCCGGAAGAGGGCGAGCCGCCGTACCCGGAGCGGTTCCGCGTTCCCGAGACCACCGCCCGCCTCGTGACGGAGGTGCGCAAGTGGGGCGGACGCGTGATCGCGGTCGGGACCACGGTCGTGCGAGCGCTCGAGACGGCGGCGGCTTCAGACGGCACTGTCGAGGCGGCGGAAGGCTGGACGCACCTAGTCGTCACGCCGGAACGCGGGCTGCGCGTGGTCGACGGGCTCTTGACTGGCTGGCACGAGCCGGGCGCGTCGCATCTTCACCTGCTCGAGGCCGTCGCCGGCCGCGAGCTCGTCGACCGCTCCTACCGGGCCGCCCTCGAGCACGGCTACCTCTGGCACGAGTTCGGCGACTCGCACCTGATCCTGCCCTAGGAGTGCAACTCCGCGAGGCGCTCGGCCTCGTCGTCGAGCTCTCTCCGCA
>JBKOXJ010000103.1:0-7608 GCA_046724905.1 Actinomycetota bacterium
GCGCGGAACTCGCTGAGCACCTCGGGCTCGTCGCCTTCCGCCGCGACCGGGTCGTCGATCGCGAATCCGCGCTCCTCGAGCATCCGCCCCACGAGGTTGTCGAGCTCGGGCAGCACGTCGAACGGCGCGTCTGCGATCTCCTCCTCGAGCGACTGCATCTCGGTCTCCCATTCGTGCCTGTCGAGCCCGGGTTCGGTTGCCATGCCGCCTCCATGCGCGCCGAGCCGTTGTTTCAAACCCGCCGACGGCCGTGAGAGAGTGCACGCGTGAAGGTCCTCGTCGTCGGCTCCGGCGGTCGCGAGCATGCGCTCGCATGGAAACTCCGGCAGAGCCCATCCGTCGACGAGCTCCACGCCGCGCCCGGTAACCCCGGCATCGCGGCGCTCGGCCGCTGTCACCCCGTCCGCGCGGAGGACGCCGAGGGGCTGCTCGGGCTCTCCCACGCACTCGGCGTCGACCTCGTCGTCGTCGGCCCGGAGGCGCCGCTGGTCGCCGGCGTCTCGGATGAGCTCCGCCAGAGCGGCGTGTCGGTCTTCGGCCCCAGCGCCGCCGCCGCGCGGATCGAGGGCTCGAAGGGCTTCGCGAAGGACCTCATGCGCGAGGCGGGCGTCGCGACTGCGGAGACGATGCCGGTGGCGCGCGCACCCTGCGTCGTCAAGGCGGACGGGCTCGCCGCCGGCAAGGGCGTCTTCGTCTGCCGCACCGCCGAGGAGCTGGATGCCGCACTCAAAGCTGTGTCGGCCCTCGGAGATGCGTTCGTCGTCGAGGAGCTGCTCGAAGGCGAGGAGCTCTCCGTCTTCGCGATCTGCGACGGCGAGCGGGCGATGCCGCTGCCGAGCGCGCGCGACTACAAACGGGCGTTCGACGACGACCAAGGCCCGAACACCGGCGGCATGGGCTCGTACGCGCCGGTGCCGGAGTTTCCGGCCGACGAGGTCGAAGCGCTCGTCGATTCGATCCACCGACCGGTCCTCGACGCCCTCGCGCGTCGTGGGAGCCCGTTCATCGGCGTGCTCTTCGCCGGCCTCATGCTGACCGACGACGGGCCACGCGTGCTGGAATTCAACTGCCGTTTCGGCGACCCGGAGACGCAGGCGATCCTGCCGCTGCTCGACGGCGACTTCCTCGGCACGCTCGCGGCCGCTGCGGCGGGTGACCTCGCCCACACGACGGTGACAGCGACGGCTCAGGCTGCGGTGAGCGTCGTGGTCGCCGCACCGGAGTACCCGCGACGGAACGACGTCGGGACTCCGATCGCCGGAATCGCGGAGGCGGAGGCCGAAGGCGCCGTCGTCTTCCACGCCGGCACGGCGCTGCACGGCGACCTGCTCGTGACGAACGGCGGGCGGATCCTGAACGTGACCGGCATCGGCGAAAGCCTCGCCGAGGCGCGCACCCGGGCCTACGCCGCCTGCGAGCTGATCCGGTTCGACGGCGCGCGCTACCGAAGCGACATCGGACGCACGGCGGCGCAGGAAGGCGTGCGTGGCTGACGAGCTGCCGGCGGTCGGGATCCTGATCGGCTCCGAGTCGGATCGCGAGCGAATGCAGGCGGCCGTCGACGAGCTCGTCGAGCGCGGGATTCCGCACGAGCTCGAAGTGCGCTCCGCGCACCGCACGCCGGACTCGGTGGCCGAGTACGCACGGTCGGCCCGCGGGCGCGGCCTGCGGGTGCTGATCGCCGGCGCCGGTCTCGCCGCAGCCCTTCCCGGTGTCGTCGCTGCCCATACCGACCTGCCGGTGATCGGCGTGCCGCTCCGGTCCTCGCTGAGCGTGGCCGGCGGGCTCGACGCGTTGCTCTCGATCGTCCAGATGCCGCCGGGCGTTCCGGTCGCCTGCGTCGGCGTCGACAACGCCCGGAACGCCGCCGTGCTCGCCGCGCGAATTCTCGCCGTTGCCGACTGAGGGGCTCGTCGAGCTGCTCTCGCGGCTCATCGCGATCGACTCCGTCAATCCACGGCTGGCCGACGGTGCTCCGGGCGAGGCGGAGATCGCCCGGCTCGTGGCGGAGTGGCTCGAGGGCGCGGGGCTCGAGGTCGAGCTCGAGGAGGTCGCACCCGCCCGGCCGAACGTCGTGGCGGTGGCTCGCGGGAAGGGCGACGGGCGAACGCTCCTCCTCAACGCACACACGGACACGGTGGGCGTCGCCGGGATGCAGAGCCCCTTCGAGCCACGGCTCGAGGGCGACCGCCTCTACGGCCGCGGCGCCTACGACATGAAGGGCGGCCTTGCGGCAATCATGCTCGCCGGCGCCGAGGCGGCACGGCTGGACCTCGCCGGGGACGTCGTGGTCGCCGCGGTCTGCGATGAAGAGCTCGAGAGCATCGGCACCCAGGCGCTCGTCGACAGCAGGAGCGCCGACGGCGCGATCGTGACCGAGCCGACGGGCCTCGAGCTCGTGATCGCGCACAAGGGCTTCGTGGGCTTCGAGATCGAGACGCGCGGGCGGGCCGCGCACGGCTCGCGGCCGGATCTCGGCATCGACGCGATCGCGAAGATGGGCGCTGTCCTGAGCGGAATCGAGCAGCTCGACCAGACGCTGCGCGGCACCGAGGGCCATGCCGTTCTCGGCACCGGCTCGCTCCATGCGAGCCTGATCGAGGGCGGCCAGGAGTACTCGAGCTACCCGGAGCGCTGCCTGCTCACGGGCGAGCGGCGAACGGTTCCCCGCGAGAGTCCGGTCACCGTGGAGCGCGAGCTCCGCGCGATCCTCGACGAGCGGGCCGCGGCGGATCCAGACTTCGACGCCGCGTTACGGATGGGCTTCTCGCGCGGGCCGTTCGAGATCGCGCGCGAGGATCCCTTCGTCGAGCTCGTCCGGCGCCACGCCGGCGATCCGCCGCTGACCGGTGTCGGCTATTGGACGGACGCGGCGTTGATTGCCGGTGCGGGGATCCCGGCCGTGCTGTTTGGCCCGGGAGGCGAGGGCGCACATGCGGTCGTGGAGTGGGTCGACCTCGACTCCGTCGCACGTTGTACGGAGGTGCTCGTTGCGGTCGCGCGGGACTTCTGCGGCTAGCGCCAGCTCCCGATCGGGCCGTTTGCGAGAAAGAGCCTGAGCCCGTACGGCACTGTCTCGACATTCTCGGCGCGGAACTCGGGCTCCATCGCGGCCGCGAAGTGGGCCCAGGCGAGCGTGCGGCAGACGGTGCCGATCCTGTACGCCAGGACGAACGCCGACCGCAATTCGTCGAGCGTGGCGAAGCCCGTCCACGCGTCGAGGTAGACGTCGCGCAGGCGCTCGAGCTCCGCCGCGCCGGGCGCCAGGTTGCGGCCCCACACGATCGACCGAAGCGTGACGACGAGCGTGTGGAACGGATGCGAGACGCAGCTGTCACCCCAGTCCAGGAACCGGTAGCGCCCGTCTTCGACGAAGACGTTTCCGTCGTGGAGGTCGTCGTGCTGCAGCGAGTCGGTGATACCGATCTCGGCGAGGCGGACGCACATCTCCTGCAGGTCAGGCGCGAGTGCGCGCAGCCGGGCGAGCTCGTCCTCCGCGAGCCCGGCGAGCAGCTCGCTGTCGTCGAGGAGCTCCTCGTATGCGGTCGGCACGGTCGCGAGGCGCAGATCACGCACGCCGAGGGCGAGCAGCTCCTCGACGCGGTCAGCGAGCTCGATCTGGAGCTGGGCGTAGAGCGGGAGGATTCGCTCCCAGTGCCCGAGATGCTCGTTCGCATCGAGATCGCGCAGGCGTGTGCCCGCATCCGCGAGGAGCAGCCAGCCGCGGGCGGTATCCGCCGCGAGCACGGAGGCCGTACAGTCGGGACGCCACCGGACGAGAGCTTCGGTCAGTCCAGCCTCGAACTGGTGCACCGGCGCCTTCGCCTTGAAGTACACGTCGCCTCCGCTCGTCGGGATGCGCATCACGGTCGACCACCACCGCACGTGGAACTGATCGATCTCGCCGGTTCGCGTGATGCCCTGGGACGTCAGCCGAGCCTCGGCCCAAGCCGTCGCCTCGGCCACCCACTCCGGCTGCACCCAGAGCAGGCGGTCGTAGTGCGGTCCGCGCGAATCGATCATCCGGCCGGCGCAGCGTACGGGCCCGCCGCCCACGTGGTTAGCATCCAGTCGGTGATCCCGCGCTACTCGCGTCCGGCAATGGCCAGGATCTGGTCGGACGAGAGCAGGCTGGCGCGGTGGCTCGACGTCGAGCTCGCCGCGCTCGACGGGTGGGCGGAGGTCGGCGCCGTGCCGGCCGAGACGGTGCGGTCGATCCGCCAGCGCGCAACCGTTCCCGCGCAGGAGCAGGTGGCGGAGCGCGAGCGCGTTACGCAGCACGACGTCGCCGCGTTTGTCGACGTCGTGGCCGCCGACCTGGGCGCGGACGGACGCTGGCTCCACTACGGGCTGACCTCGTCGGACGTGCTCGACACCGCTCTCGCGCTTCAGGTCCAGGAAGCGGGGCGGCTCCTGCTCGACGGCGTCGGCCGCGTCTTCGCCGCCGTCGTCTCGCGGGCCGAGGAGCACCGGATGACCCTGACGATCGGACGCACGCACGGCGTCCACGCAGAGCCGACCACCTTCGGGCTCAAGCTGGCCGGCTGGGCGTTTGAGCTCGAGCGGGCGCGGAGCCGGCTCGCGCGGGCGCTCGACGAGATGAGGGTCGGGAAGCTCTCCGGCGCCGTCGGCACGTACTCCACCGTCGATCCGGAGGTCGAGCGCGTGGCGTGCGAGCGGCTCGGCCTGCAGCCGGCTCCTGCCTCGACCCAGATCCTGCAGCGCGACCGCCACGCGGAGCTGCTGTCCGCCCTCGCGCTCTGCGCCGCCTCGCTGGAGAAGTTCGCGGTCGAGATCCGGCACCTCGCGCGCACCGAGGTCGGCGAGGTCGAGGAGCCGTTCGGGCGCGGCCAGAAGGGTTCCTCGGCGATGCCGCACAAACGGAATCCGGTCGTCGCGGAGCGGATCTGCGGGCTCGCCCGTGTCGTCCGCGCCACCGCGGTCGTCGGCCTCGAGAACGTCGCACTCTGGCACGAGCGCGACATCTCGCACTCCTCGGCCGAACGCGTCGTCCTACCCGATGCATTCCTCGCGCTCGACTACATGCTCGACCGTTTCGCGTGGCTCGTCGAAGGCCTCGTCGTGCGGCCCGAGCGGATGCGCCGGAACCTCGAGGCGAGCCACTACCTCTTCTTCAGCCAGCGGGTGCTGCTCGCGCTCGTCGACGCCGGGATCGACCGCGCCGCGGCCTACGGGCTGGTGCAGCGGAACGCGATGAGGGCCTGGGACGAGGAGCAGGACTTCCGCAAGCGCGTCCGAGCCGACCGCGAGATCGCCGGCCGCATCGATCTGGATTCCGTCTTCGACCTCGCCGCGTATACGAAGCATGTCGACACCGTCTTCGAGCGCCTGCGGGCGCTCGCACGAAAGGAGGAGCCCGTTGTCGCCTGAGGCCGTCCACGTCGGGAGCGGCAAGGTCCGCGAGCTCTACGCCCTCGACGACGAGCGCCTGCTGCTCGTCGCCAGCGACCGGATCTCGACCTTCGACGTCGTCCTGCCGACCGAGATCCCGGACAAGGGACGTGTGCTGACCGGGCTCTCGGCGTTCTGGTTTGCGCGCACGCGGGAGCTGTGCCCGACCCACCTTGTCGGGGTGCGGCCGGACGGAAGGTCGACGGAATGCCGCCGGCTCGCGATGCTCCCGCTCGAGTGCGTCGTCCGCGGCTACCTCGCCGGCACCGGCTGGAAGGACTACGTCCGCACCGGGGCGACATCGGGCCGGACGCTCCCGGCGGGGTTGCGCGAGTCGGAGCGGTTGCCCGAGCCGATCTTCACGCCGTCGACGAAGGCGCTCGAGGGCCACGACGAGAACATCGACGCGGCTACCGCCGCGGACCTCGTCGGAGCCAAGCGTTTCGCCGAGATCGAGGAGACGGCGCTCAGGCTCTACCGGTTCGCCTCGGAGCATGCGGCGGAGCGCGGGATCCTCATCGCCGACACGAAGTTCGAGTTCGGCGTCGACGAGAACGGGCGGCTCGTCCTGGCCGACGAGGCCTTCACGCCCGACTCGTCGCGGTTTTGGCCGGCCGACGAGTACGCGCCGGGCGCGCCGCAGCCGTCGTTCGACAAGCAGTACGTGCGCGACTACTGCGAGACGCTCGGCTGGGACAAGACGCCGCCGGGGCCCGAGCTTCCCGAAGACGTGGTTGCAGGGACCCGCGCGCGCTACGTCGAGGCGTTTGAGCGCATCATCGGGATCTCGTTCGACGACTACGTCGCCGACCCGGAGGTGGTGCTCGCATGAGAGCGACCGTACTCGTCCGGCCGAAGGCAGGCATCCTCGATCCCCAGGGAGAGGCCGTCGAGAGCTCGCTGCGCCAGCTCGGGTTCGCCGTCGCCGAGGCTCGAGTCGGCCGGGTCGTCGACCTCGAACTCGAGCACACCGACCGCGACCAGGCGCGTGCAGCGCTCGACCGCATGTGCCGGCAGCTGCTCGCGAACCCGCTGATCGAGAGCTACGAGATCGAGCTCCAGGAAGAGGCATGAGCGTCGTCGAGCCGAAGCCGCGCATCGCGGTCATCGTCTTTCCGGGATCGAACGACGACCGAGACGCCGCCTGGGCTCTCGGCGGGCTCGGAGCCGAGCCGGTGCTCGTCTGGCACGGCGAGCGGGAGCTTCCCGACGTCGGCGCCGTCGTCCTGCCGGGCGGGTTCTCGTACGGCGACTACCTGCGCTGCGGTGCAATCGCCCGCTTCGCTCCGGCGATGGAGGCCGTTGCCGCCTTCGCGGCCGCCGGCGGCCCAGTGCTGGGGATCTGCAACGGCTTCCAGATCCTGTGCGAGGCCGGCCTGCTCCCAGGCGTGCTCCGCCCGAACCGCTCGCTCTCGTTCGTCTGTCGCGACGTGCGCGTGCGCGTGGAGCGAACAGACAGCCTCTTCACTGCGCGTTGCGAGCCGGCGCAACGGCTGACCATCCCGGTCAAGCACGGCGAGGGCTGCTTCTTCGCCGACGACGAGCTGCTCTCCGAACTCGAGGTCGAGCGGCGGATCGTGCTCCGCTACGACTTCGACAACCCAAACGGATCGGTCGCCGACATCGCCGGCGTCGTCAATCGTGAGGGCAACGTGATGGGCCTGATGCCGCATCCCGAGCATGCGGTCGACCCCCTCCTCGGCTCAGCCGACGGCGCGTTCCTGCTCGCCGCGCTCGTGGACGCCGCACGCGACTTCGTCGCGGTTCCCGTCTAGGCACCACCTCCGAGCCCGAGGGCCTCGGCCAGCGCCGGGTGCTCGCCGAGTGCCGCCCGGAGGCGCTCGAGGTCGCGGGCGCGCAGAGTCACCGGGCCGCGCCGGGCGGTGCCGCCGGTGGAGTAGGCGAAGCGGACGAGCCGCTCGCCCTTCGCTGTCTCGAGGAGCTGAACGACGGACGCGAAGCGCTGCTCGCCGGCGCGCTGTGGGAGCGTGAGCTCGTCCACGAGCGTCGCGCGGCCCCAGGGTGTCGCTGCCTTCGTCGCCATCTCGCGACCGTAGCGGTGAAAAGGTCACGCGTATGTGACGCGTCTGTGCCGAATGTGAGACTTCGGGCGTGATCGTCGCCCACCTCGACCTCGATGCCTTCTTCGCCGCCGTCGAGGAGCTCGAGAACCCGGAGCTGCGGACGAAGCCGCTC
>JBKOXJ010000116.1:0-7808 GCA_046724905.1 Actinomycetota bacterium
CTCGTGATCCTGCTCAAGCTGGTCTGGGCGGCGCTGCTCACCATCGTCCCGTACTACCCGCTGAGCTGGCTGCTGCGCCGGCTCGGGCTCCGGTGGCGGCTCCTCCGGCCGTATCCGCGCCTCGTTCCGGAGGAGATCACGCGCGAGCTCGCCGGCGAGAACGCGCGCCGCAACCCCGGCCGGACCGCCGCGACCGCCGCCGCCCTGATGATCGGGCTCGCGCTCGTCACGTTCGTCGCCGTCTTCGGCCAAGGGCTTCGTTCGTCGAACCGCCAGGCGATCGAGGACCAGGTCATCTCCGAGTACGTCGTCACGTCCCAGAGCGGCTTCGAGCCATTCGCGGCGGCCGCCGGCACGGCGGTTGCGCACGCGCCGGGGATCGAGTTCGCCGCCGCCGTCCGGTCCGATCTCGCGAAAGCCTCCGGTGAGTCCGGGTACGTCACCGGGATCGATCCGGCCACGATCTCGCGTGGCTACCACTTCGACTGGGTCGACGGGAGCGACGCGGCGCTGGCGCGCCTCGGCCGGGGCGGCGCGATCGTCGACAAGGACTTCGCGGAGTCGAAGGATCTCCAGATCGGCGACGTCTTCCAGCTCGTGGTGCCGAGCGGCAAGAAGACCTGGCTGGTCGTCCGCGCGATCTACCGCCCGCCGCCGTTCTTCCCGCTGCTCGGGAAGGTCTCGATCTCGCGTGAGCTGTTCGACACGCTCTTCAAGCCGATCCGCGACCAGTACGTGTTCGTCAACGTCAGGGGCGAGCCGAGCCGGGCGGAGAAGGAGGCGCTCGAACGGTCACTCGCCCGCTACCCGGACGCGCTGGTGCAGACGCGCGAGGAGTGGATCAAGCAGCAGGACGAGGACGCGACCCAGTTCCTGAACTTCCTCTACATCCTGCTCGCGCTGTCGGTGATCGTGAGCCTGTTCGGGATGGTGAACACGCTCGTGCTGTCGGTGTTCGAGCGCACCCGCGAGCTCGGGATGCTCCGCGCGATCGGGATGACGCAGCCTCAGGCCCGGCGGATGGTCAGGAACGAGAGCGTCGTCACGGCGCTGATCGGCGCGACGCTCGGGCTGCCGCTCGGAATCTTCTTGGCGCTGCTCGTGAACCGGGCGCTGTCGGAGTTCGACGTCGCGTTCGTGATCCCGATCGGGCAGCTGGTCGTGTTCGGGATCGTCGCGGTGCTGGCCGGGATCCTGGCGGCGATCATCCCGGCCCGCCGCGCGGCTCGGCTACGCGTGCTCGAGGCCCTGCACTACGAGTAGCCGTTCTTGGCTCACTCGCGTGGCCCCGAGGCGCCGCTTGCGGCGCCGACCCTCAGGACGTGCGGGCGCTGCCCGCCCGTCCGTCTGAACCGACCGGTCGACCCGCCGCACGTTAGGACCGCGGCCCCCCAGGCGCCGCTTGCGGCGCCGACCCTCAGGACGTGCGGGCTCTGCCCGCGCGTCCGTCTAAACCGACCGGTCGACCCGCCGCACGTTAGGACCGCGGCCCAAAGGGCCCAGGTGTCCGGTACATCGGATACGTCGCCCAGTAGAGCTTGACCGGCTCGCCGGCCTCGTCACGCACGACGCGCAGCACCTCGCCGTGCTCGCGGCCCTCGACGACGCGAAAGCCGTCGCTGTCGACCTGCTCGAGCGCCGAGGCGAAGTTCCCCTCACGGTCGACGATCTCCAAGCGCCCGCCGCGGAACCGCAGCATGACCGGGCTCCCCTCGGTCCACCATGTCCCGAGCAGCGTCTCGACTTCAGGCGACGGCGGCTCCTGGGGCCGCCACGTCTCCGGCTCGGCGGGCCACTGTTCCGCGGTCTCGACGGCGAGGGACGCGGCCAGCTCGGCCGGGTCCGAAGCGGACGACGAGTTGATCAGGACGACGCCGCCGATCCTGTCGTCGCGCAGGAAGAAGAGCCCTGACGAGAACCCGACCGTGCCGCCGGTGTGTCCCGCCAGGATGCGATCGTCCTTCCGGAAGAGCATCAGGCCGAGCCCGTAGCCCAAGCTCCACCGCTCGGGGTCCGCGAGGGCGTGGAAGGTCGCCATCTCGTCGATCGTCGATTTGGCTAGAACCGACTCGTCCGGATCGGCCAGGAAGGAGCCCCAGCGCGCGAGGTCGGCGGTTGTGCTCCAGAGGCCGCCCGCAGCGCCGAGGCCGCGCTTCTCGAGCCGGCGCTCAGCGAGCGCCGCGTCTGTGAACGGGTGGACGTAGTAGCCGGTGGCTGCGGCGTCGGTCGGCTCCCAGGTCGTCGCCTCGAGGCCGAGCGGCTCGAGCAGGCGCTCCTCGATCCAGCGGTCGTACGACGTCCCGGAGACGCGCTCGACCACCTCTCCGAGCAGGACATACGCGAGGTTCGAGTAGTGCCACCGCTCGCCGGTCGGCAGCACTTGCTCGGCCTCGGCGAGTGTCGCGAGCACCTCCTCGCGGGTCGGGAACTCGAGAGTCTCCCAGGCGTTCCCCGGCGTCTCGCGCTGGAGGCCGGAGAGGTGGGAGAGCAGATCCCGGAGCGCCGGCGTGCGGTGCGGCAACTCGTCGACGTAGTCGCCGATTGGGTCGTCGAGGCGGAGCTGTCCCTCGTCGCGGAGTTGCATGACGGCCGTCGCCACGAACGTCTTCGTGATCGACGCGATCGCGTACTGCGTGTCGGTGGTCGCGGCGCGGCCGGACTCGACGTCGGCGAGGCCGGTCGCGTCTGCCCACACGACCTCGCCGGCCCGGAAGGCGGCGGCGCTGATGCTGAGCTGCCGCTGGGCCGACTGCTCGCGGGCGACGCGGAGGCGCAGCGCCTCGATCAGGCCGCTAGGCGCGGGCAAGGACTCCCAGCGCCCGTGGGATCAGGTCGATCGCCTGGTCGATGTCCTCGTCGGTGATGTCGAGATGCGTCACCGCGCGCAGCACGCCCGGCTTCATCGTCGGCGTCAGGCCGACGCCCTGGGCCTCGAGGCCCGCGAGCGCCGTTTCCACGGTCAAGTCGATCCGGTTGAGGTCGATCTGGACGAAGTTCGTCTCCACCTGCTCGAGATCGATCGGGAGCCCAGCCTCGAGCAGCCCCTCGGCGAGGCGGCGCGCCCGCGCGTGGTCGTCCGCGAGCCGCTCGACGTGATGGTCGAGCGCGTAGAGGCCGGCGGCGGCGACGATCCCGGCCTGCCGCATGGCGCCGCCGAGGCGGTGTTTTAGGCGCCGGGCCTGCGCCATCCGCTCGGCCGAGCCGGCGACGATCGCTCCAAGCGGGCAGCCGAGGCCCTTCGAAAGACAGAGCGTGGCCGTGTCGAAGCGCCGCCCAAACTCCGCCGCCGGAGCGCCGCTCGCCACGACCGCGTTGAGCAGGCGCGCGCCGTCGAGGTGCACGCGAAGGCCCAGCTCCCGCGAGGTCTCGACGACGGCGTCGATCTCCTCGAGCGGCCAGACGCGACCGCCCGCGGCATTGTGCGTGTTCTCGACCGAGACGACGCGTGTCTGCGGGACGTGGAAGCCGTCGCTGCGGCGATAGGCGGCGCGGACCTGCGCCGGCGTAAAGCGGCCGTTGGCGGTCGGGAGCGGGCGGGTCATGAGCCCGGCGAGGACCGCCGGGCCGCCGAGCTCGGCGACGAGCACGTGCGAATTCTCCTCGGCGATCAGCTCGGTGCCCGGCTCGCCCAGGACCTGCAGCGCGATCTCGTTCGCCATCGTCGCGGTGGGAACGTAGACAGCTTCTTCCTGGCCCAGGAGCTCCGCCGCGCGGCGCTCGAGCTCGTTGACGGTCGGGTCCTCGCGGCGCTGCTCGTCCCCGACCTCGGCCGAGGCCATCGCCGCGCGCATTCCAGGCGTGGGCCTCGTGGCCGTGTCTGACCTGAGGTCGATCACCCCGTCCATTTAACCGGCACTGTGCTCTTAACGGGGACTGTCCCCGGGCATGGCCGAGGTGGACGGGGGAGAGTGTGTCGAAAGCGTGACGATCTTTCCCCTAGCGAGTCAGGATCGCCGCTTCCCACGGGCCGAGCGCTACGGTGCCCGAGACGGACTTGCCGTCGCGGGCCCGGTCGGTGGCGATTCGAATCGCGCTTGCCGGGAGCTCGACCTCTGCCTGCGCATCGGAGAGATTGACCGCGACGACGGTCCGTTCGCCGCGACGCCAGGCCCAGACGCCCTCCGGCGCCTCGAGCGCCGCGCAGTCGCCCGCCTGCAGATCGACCGACTGACGCCGGAGCGCGATCACGTCCCGGCAGAAATGCAGCACCGACTCCGGATCCGCTCGCTGATCCGCGACGTTGCACCGAACGAAGTCACCGAACGGCAGCCACGGCTCGACGCCCGCCTCGGTGAATCCCGCGCCGTCCTCCCCGCTCCACTGCATCGGCGTCCGCTCCCCGTCCCGCCCGCCGACGTCCAGAACGCGCTCCTCCGAAACAGCCACGTTCTCCATGCCGATCTCGTCGCCGTAGTACAAAAACGGCGTCCCGCCCAGCGCGAGCAGGATCACGAGCGCGCAGCGCACCTTTCGCTCGTCCCCGCCGCACCACCGCGTCGGAAAGCGGACGTTGTCGTGGTTCGAGCCGGTCCACACCGGCCACGCCTTCTCGGGCAGCAGCGACACCGTCCGTTCGACCACCTCCCGCATCGCCGCAGCCTCGAACGACGTGAACAGGAACGGAAAGTTGAACGCGAGGTGCAGCTCGTCTTCGCCGCCCCCGTAGAAGCGCGCGAGCTGCTCGAGGTCCATCACCCACGTCTCGCCGACCAACACGCGCCGCTCCTCGTAGCCGTCCGCGAGCCGCCGCCAGCCGCGCAGCACCTCGTGCGTAGCGTCGAGATTCACGCCCTCGAGCGGGTGCTTGACGATCTCGTGCGCGACGTCGATCCGGAAGCCCGCGATCCCGCGGTCGAACCAGTAGCGCAGGATCTCGTCGAACGCCGCGCGCACCTCGTCGTTCAGCCAGTTCAGGTCCGGCTGCTTCCGGTGGAAGCGATGCGCGTAGTACTGCCCGGTGCGCTCGTCGAACGTCCAGGCCCCGCCGCCGAACGTGCTCTCCCGGTCCGTCGGGGGCGACCCGTCCGGCCGGGGATCGGACCAGACGTACCAGTCCCGTTTGGCCGAGTCCCGCGAAGTGTGCGACTCCACGAACCACGAGTGCTCGTCGCTCGTGTGGTTCGGAACGAGGTCGAGCAGGATCCGGATCCCCCGCGCCCCCGCCTCCGCGATCAGCCGATCGAGGTCGGCGAGCGTGCCGAGCTCCGGGTGCACGTCGCGGTAGTCGGAGACGTCATAGCCCCAGTCCGCGTTCGGCGACGGGAAGGTCGGGCTCAACCAGATCCCGTCGATCCCGAGCCACGCCAGGTAGTCGAGCCCGTCGATCAGCCCAGGCAGGTCGCCGACGCCGTCACCGTTCGAGTCGGCGAATGAGCGGGGGTAGACCTGGTAGAGGACGCCCCCGCGCCACCAAGGAGCTGCTGCGGCCAGCGCCTAGCTGACCCGCTCTTCGGATTCCGCGTCGAACAGGAAGAGCTTGTCGCGCGGGACGCTGAACGTCCGCTCCTCCCCGAGCTCCGGCTTCTGCTCGACCGGCAGCTTGGCGAGGATCGGCGTGTCTTTCCTGGACACGTGGACGAGCAGCTCGTCGCCGAGGTACTCGATCACGTCGACCCTGGCCGAGAAGTTGAGCCCGTCGCCGCCCCTGTCCAGCCGCACATGCTCGGGCCGGAAGCCTGCGATCCGGTCGGCGCCTCCCCCATCGACGATCGGCCCCGCCACGAGGTTCATTGCAGGCGAGCCGATGAAGCCGGCGACGAAGACGTTGCGCGGATTCGTATAAAGCTCCTCGGGAGTCCCCACCTGCTGGAGCACACCGGCGTTCATGACGGCGATGCGGTCGCCCATCGTCATCGCCTCGACCTGGTCGTGCGTGACGTAGATCGTGGTCGTGCCGAGCGACCGCTGAAGCTTCAGGATCTCCGCCCGAGTCTCGACGCGCAGCTTGGCGTCGAGGTTCGAGAGGGGCTCGTCCATCAGGAACGCCTTCGGCTCGCGCACGATCGCGCGCCCGAGCGCGACGCGCTGCCGCTGCCCGCCTGAGAGCTGCTTCGGCTTCCGCCGGATCAGGTCGCCCATCTTCAGGATCTCGGCCGCACGCTCGACGCGTTGCTCGATCTCAGGCTTCGGCGTCCGCCGGTTCCGCAGCGCGAAGGCGAGGTTGTCGTACACGGTCATGTGCGGGTAGAGGGCGTAGGACTGGAAGACCATCGCCACGTCGCGGGCGGCGGGTGGGACGTTGTTGACGACGCGATCGCCGATCAGGATGCGCCCGTTGCTGACGCGCTCGAGGCCCGCGAGCATGCGCAGGGCCGTCGACTTGCCGCAGCCCGACGGTCCGACGAGGACCATGAACTCGCCGTCGCCGATGTCGAGCGACAGGTCCTTGACGGCTGTCGTCCCGTCGAAGTTCTTCCAAACGCCCTCGTAGGAGACGCTTGCCATCGGATCAGCCCTCCGTAGATGGATCCGGCGTGAGCGTGAAGCGTGTCGCCGCCAGCACCGAATACGCGATCGTCATGGTCAGAAACGGAATCACAGCGGCGATGAAGCCTGCGAGGTTCACGAGCAGCAGCGCAACCGCGAGCGCCGTCGCGGCTACGGGGCGCCGGAGCAGCGCGATGCCGGCGTCGCCGAGGACGCGCCGAAACGGCCGGTCGCGCTCCACCATCGCAATCGGCCAGAGCAGCAGCTGGAAAACCGCAAACGTTCCCGAGACGTAGAGAACGATCGCGGCGAGCGGCCACGCGTACGTGCCGGCCCCAGCGTAGAAGTGCAGCGCCAGCACCGTCAGGCCTCCTACCGCCAGGACGAACGTCCACAGCACAAGTCCCCGGAGCCAGCAGAGCCGCACACCGACGAGCGCGTCGAGAAGCCGCATCGTGCCCGTCTCGACCTTCGTGACGGCCGCGTACACCATGGCCGCGGCGAGCGGGCCGAGACCGAGCGCGAGCACGAACGCCACCGGGGCGTAGAAGCCCAGGATCAGGACGGTGATCGCGGCCGCAGAGAACGCCGTGTTCAGCAAGACGAGCCGTAGCGACTCGTCGTAGAAGTCGCCGACGGCGCGCCGGAGCGCTGTCCCGACGCCCATCAGCCCTTCACCCCGGCTGCGGCGATGCCGGCCACGAAGTACCGCTGGAAGAAGACGTAGATCACGACCACCGGGATGATCGCGATCGTCGCGGCAGCCATCAGCTGCGGCCACAACGTCTGGTACTGGAACTGGAACTGGGCGAGACCGAGCTGGACGGTCATCTTGTTCGGATCGCCGAAGCCGAGGATGATCAGCGCCCAGAAGAAGTCGTTCCAGATCCCCTGGAACGTCAGGATCGCCACGGCGGCGAGCGCCGGCGTTGCGAGCGGAAGCATCACCCTCCAGTACGTCTTGAAGTAGCCCGCGCCGTCGAGCCGCGCCGCCTCCTCGTAGTCCTTCGGGATCGTGAGGAAGTACTGCCGCATCAAGAACAGGTTCGCGGCGGTCACGAGGTTGATCGCGACGTACCCCTGGAACGTCTGGGTCAGGTTCCAGTGCGTCAGCGGGAAGTCGGTCAGGATCAGGTAGACGGGGACCAGGCGCAGCTGGTCGGGGATCATCAGCGTCGCCAGTACGAGCAGGAACTGGCCCTCGCGGCCCGGGATGCGCATGCGGGCGAAGGCGTAGCCCGCGAGCGACGAGAGGAAGACCTCGAGAATCGTGATCGAGCCGGCGAGGAGCGCGCTGTTCCGGAAGAAGATCGGGAACGGCAGGCTGTCATTGGTGAACAGCTCGCGATACGCGTTCAACGTCGGGTGGTCGGGGAAGAGCT
>JBKOXJ010000126.1:0-11776 GCA_046724905.1 Actinomycetota bacterium
CTCCAGAGCGGGCGAGGAACGACCCGACCGAGATGCCGTGGTCGGCGAGCTCGATCGCCGGGTCCAGCGTCTCGCCGAGGGACTTCGTCCCCCAATGCTGCAGCATCACCTCGACGGCCCGAAGCGTTCCCGGCACGCCGACCGCGTAGCCGTTCGGGCCAACATCAGCGACTGACTTCCCGCTGTAAGTGGTCGCCGTCGTCGCCGCGGGGGCCATTTCGCGGGCGTCGATCGAGTAGGCGCGATTCTCGGCCGCCACGTAGACGACGATGTTCGAGCCGCCGCCGATCCCGGCGAGATGCGGCTGGGTCACGTTCAGTGCGAAGAGGACGGTGGCCGCTGCGTCGAACGCGTTCCCGCCGTCGCGCAGGATCTGCTCGCCGATGATCGTTGCGAGCGGGTGATCGGTGGAGACCGCTCCGTCCGCCTCGTACCGGTGGACGAGGAGGTCGAGGCCGGCGCCGTTGTTCGATGTATCCGACTCGAACGGATTTGCTGCCCTGATCTCGACGCGGAGACGGTGGAGGCCGTGCTCACGCAGCTCGAGGTGGAACGACACCGTCGACGTCGCACCGGCCGCGACAGTCACCGGCGCGGAGCCGAGCGCCGTCGGGCCGTCGAACAGCGTGACGGTCGCGCTTGCGCCGGTGTCACCGGCACGCTCGGCAACCGTGATAGCGGCGTCGAACGGGTGGCGGCGGACTATGTCCGGCGGCACCGCGATTCCTGACACGACGAGGTCCGGGCGCAGCAAGACCTGCGTCTCGGCCTCGAGGTTGTTCTGGTTGCCGTCCTTGACATGGGCCTGGATCTGCAGGCGCTGAAGGCGCACGAGGCCGGCGAGGCGCACGGTGGCAACGCCGCCGGGTGCGGGAACGTCGAAGAAGTTGTGTGTCTCGACCGCGCCCTGCTCGAGCGGCCACGCCTTGACCTGGATCTTCTCGAACTCCTGCGGCAGCGGCCGCGTCTCGCTCGACACCGTGACGTAGACGTCGGTCCCGGCCGGGCCGAGAAGCGCCCGAGCCGAGAGGGAGTAGGGGTCGTCCTGGGCGCCTACCGGCGAGGCAGCGGCGAGCAGGGCGAGGAGAACTGCGGCAAAGAGGGGGGCGATGCGAACCATGAGCGGTCCTTTCCTCGGTTCGCCGCAGTCTCGGGGCCCGCTCTAATCTCGGACCAACCGCTTTACGACCGGGGGTGCGCGCGGTCGTAAACCTTGCGCAGTCGCTTCCCGTCCACGTGCGCGAAGGCGCCGACTGCGGCGGCGCCGACCTTCAGGACACGCGGTTCATCCGCGTGTCCGTCTGAAATCGCCGCCCGACACCTAGGAACGAGGGTGCGCGCGGTCGTAGACGGTGCGCAGCCGTCGACCGTCGACGTGGGAATAGATCTGGGTGGTGGAGAGCGAGCTATGCCCCAGCAGCTCCTGGATCGTGCGCAAATCGGCGCCGCCCTCGAGCAGGTGCGTGGCGAAGGCGTGGCGGAGGCGGTGCGGATGCGGGAGAAGCCGGCGCAGCGTGCTCGTGTCCAGCCGCCGGCCGCGGGCGGAGAGAAAGAGCGCGTTCTCGGCCCCTCGCGCGAGCTCCGGCCTCGCGTCGCGGAGGTAGAGCCCGACCCGGTAGGCCGCCTCCTCGCCGAGTGGCACGACGCGCTCCTTCCCGCCCTTGCCGCGCACGTGGACGGTCTCCTGCTCGAAGTCGACGTCTGAGAGATCGAGGCCGACCGCCTCCGCCGAGCGCAGGCCGGCCGAGTAGACGAGCTCGACGAGCGCCCGGTTCCTCAGCGCCAGCGGGCCGTCGCCGTCGAGCGCGTCGAAGGCGTCCTCGATCTCTTCGGACCGCAGCGTCTCTGGCAGGCGCCTGGGCCGTTTCGGCGTCAACGCTACTTCGGGAACGCGGGAACGTCCGAGCGTGAAACGCAGGAACCCGCGGACGGCGGCGAGCTTGCGGCCGATCGTCGCCGGCGCCAGGCGGCGCGGTGTGCGGCCGGGACGCGCGGCGCCGAGCTCCGCCACGTAGGCCGAGAGCACCCGCGCGTCAACCCCGTCGAGGTCGACCTTCCGGCGCGTGAGCCACGCAGCGAACTCGTCGAGGTCGACGCGATACGCCCGCCTGGTCGCGTCAGACAGCGCGGGCGAAGCGAGGTAACGCTCGATCGCGGCGCGGGTCGCCACGCCCCGGTCTTCGCTTCGGCGGGCTGCCCTCCTAGTACCCCGAGGACGTGGTCTTCGTCTCCGTCTGGTCGGTCATCATCCCGCCGCCGGGGCCGACCGCGACCTCGCCCTCCATGCCGAGGCCCTTGTGCCCGTCGATCGGGCAGTACATCTCGTAGCTGCCGGCCTTCTTCAGGTCGACCTTCAGCTCCGTCGAGTCGCCCGGCTGCAGCGTGTCGCTCTTCGCCTCGACGCCTTCGCCCTCGATCTCGAGCGCGTGCGCGGTCTTGCCGTTGTTGACGACCTTGAACGCGTACACGCCGGCCTTCTCGACCGTGACCTTCGCGGGCTGCAGCTTGAAGTCGACCTCGGAGATCTGGACGGTCTTCAGAGCGGGACCGGTTGCAGCACTTTCCTCGCTCTCGCCGCCGCCGCAGCCGGCGAGAGCAAGTACCGCCGCGATCGCTACGGCGCTTCGCACCCCCATACCAGACAACCCTACGGCTCCGAGGGTGGATCGGATTGCGGCCGGCCGAGCGCATCCAGCAGCACCGGGCCCTCGAGCGCATGCACCGTGTTCCCGCTGCGGCCGGTCATCGTCTCGGCCGCGAGCAGCGCGTTCAGGATCGCTTCCTCGGTCGCCTCGACGACGGCCTCGAAAAGTGGGTTGATGTACGCGTTGGAGAGCATCTCGATCCTCGCAGTACGGGCGGCGCGAGGCTGGCGCTTCTCCGGTCGAAGGCCGCGGTTGGCGGTTGCGAACGAGAGCACGAGATCGCCGCTGAAGTGCTCCCCGAGCCCGCCCATGCGGCCGACCCCGAGCGCGGCCCGCTGGGCGAGCCGGTCGCACTGCGTCGGCAGCAGCGGCGCGTCGGTCGCCACGACGACGATGATCGACTCGCCGAACAGCGGTGCCTGCCCCTCGGGCAGCGGAACGCGCGAGCCGTCGAGCACCTCTCCGACGGGCGCTCCGTCGACACGCAAGCGCCTTCGGTTGCCGTAGTTGGCCTGGACGAGCACGCCGACCACATAGCCGCCCTCGTGCTTCGCGACCACGCGCGAGGCGGTGCCGATCCCGCCCTTGAACCCATGGCAGATCATCCCGGTGCCGCCGCCGACGTTGCCCTCGCCGACCGGCCCGTCCGCTGCAGCCTCGACGGCGGCCTGGACGTGCTCCGGCCGGACGTGCATCCCCTCGATGTCGTTCAGGAAGCCGTCGTAGGTCTCGCCGACCACCGGCAGGCCAGCGGTGAGCCCCGTCGAGACCAGCGCATCCCGCACGACGCCGACGCTGTACGTGTTCGTGATCGCGACGGGCGACGTCAGCATCCCCGACTCGCGAACCCACTCGAGCCCCGTCAGTTCGCCGTTGCCGTTCAGCCGGTGCGAGCCTGCGAAGACCGAGTCCTGGCCCGGATTGCCGTCGTGCGGCAGCACCACGGTCACGCCGGTGCGGACGGCGTCCCCCTCGATCAGCGTCGTGTGCCCGACGCGCACGCCGGCGACGTCGGTGATCGCGTTCAGCGGCCCCGGCCGGCCGCGGCCGATCTCGATCCCGAGCTCGCGCGGCCGCACGCCCGCGTCAGCGAACGGCCGAGACGATCTCGTCCGAGAGGCTCGAGAACTTCGAGAGGAACTCGGACCGCTCGGCCTTGAACCGTGCGACGAGCTCGCGATACTCGGTCGAGCGCCCGTCGGCGTCGTAGAGACGCCGCGGCTGCAGGAGGTCGAGATTCTCGCGGTCGATACCGGGCACCTCGCTCGCGACGAGGTAGTGGAAGTCCGGGTCGCGCTCCCAGCGAATCGTTCCCTCGGCGATCCCCTTCACGATCGCGGAGGAGTGGCGGATCCGGACCTTCTTCGAGCGCTCGTCGCCCTCTGGCCCGCCGACCCTGCCGGTGTTCATGAGGTAGACCTCGAGCGGGTGCTCCTCTAGCAGCTCGAGGAAGCGGTTCCCCTGGAGGTCGTGCGGCATCGGGAAGAACGGGTTCGTCCCGGGCACGCGCAGGAACTTCCCGGCCTCGTCCGCGCCGCCCGCGCTCGTCCCCTGCGTCTCGCCGAGCATGAAGAAGGCCGCCGCCTGCGGCCCCTCGAGCTTCGCGACCGCCGGGATGATGTTCTCGTTCCGGTTGAGGATCAGCAGAAAGTGCGCTTCCTCGATCGGCCGGTCGGCCGCCGAGTCGATCACGTCGAACGGGAAGGTCGCGCGGCCGTTGAGCGTGTACGAGGTGTCGTAGAAGTCGACCTCGTCGCCGTGCTGCGAGACGTTCTCGAGATAGGAGCGCGGCTGGGTGACGGCGCCGTGGATCGTCGGCTCGTCCTCCGGGTTGAGCCCGAACGTCTTGGCGAAGCAGCCGTTCTCGGTCACGTAGATGCGGCCGTTAGGCATCCACGCGACGAAGTCGTCCTGGACCGGGAGCGAGCCGTTCTGGCGCGTGAACGTGGTCGTGGTCTTGCCCGTGCCGGACAGGCCGACGGTCAGGCCGACCCGGTCGCCGCGCTCGGTCGGGATGATCTTGCAGCCCGCGTGCAGCGGCAGGCCGCCGCGGTCGTGGACGAGCTTGTTCCACATCCGCAGACCGCCCTTCTTCGATTCGCCGAAGTAGTCCGAGTTGAGGACGCGCGTGACGCCCTCCTCCAAGTCGACGGCGATCAGGCGGTTGTCGGGGAAGCCCTCGGCCTTCAGGTTCGGCGTGTAGACGACGATCAGCTCGGGCTCGAAGTCCTCGCCGTCGTCGCGCGGGAAGTAGAGCTGCTGTTGCATCCCGGCGATGTTGGCGTTCGCCGCCTCGATGTAGAGCCGCGCGGGCGTCCTGAACTCCGGGTCGTTCCCGACGTAGCCGTCGACGACGACCATCTCTTGGCCGGCGATGTACTCGTCCTGCCGTTCGGCCCAGCGGAGGCCGTCCTCGCGCGGCATCGACTGGTTCTGGCCGTCGGGCTCGTCGGTGATGAGGTAGGTCGAGCGCTTCGAGCGGGACACGACCTCGGTCTGGACATTGAGGTTGCCGTACCGAGTCCGCCGCGCGTTCGGCATCTTGGCGGCGAGGTCCTTGACCTCGTCCGGACTGGGGTTGTCGACTACCCGCGCCGCCGGCGGCAGGCGGAAGGCCATCTTCGCCACGCGGCGATGTTACCCCTCGGGCGCCGAAGCGAACCGGCTCGAGCGTGAGCGTTGGATTTCAGCGTGTCGACCGGTCGGTTCAGACGGGCCCGCGGCGAAGCCGCGAGCCCTGATGCGGCACCGCTTAAAGCGGCGCCGGGGCTCGCAGGTAGGCGAGAACGGCGAGCACGCGCCGGTGGTCGTCAGGCGCGGGGGCGAGGCCGAGCCTCAGGAAGATGCTGTTCACATGCGTCTCGACGGTCTTCGGGCTGAGCACGAGCGCGTCGCAGATGGCGCGGTTCGACCGGCCCTCCGCCATCAAGCTCAGGACCTCGCGCTCGCGCGGGGAAAGCGCCGCGAGCGGATCGTCCGAGCTCCGGCGGCCGACGAGCTGCGCGACGACCTCCGGATCGATCGCGACTCCGCCCTGCCCGACGCGCCGCACCGACTCGAGGAACCCCTCGACGTCGAGCACGCGGTCCTTGAGCAGGTAGCCGAAGCCCTCGGCCTTCTCGCTGAAGAGGGCGAGCGCGTGGCGCGCCTCGACGACCTGCGAGAGCACGAGCACGCCGACGCCGGGGCGCTGCGAGCGGATCTCGCTCGCCGCCCGCGCTCCCTCGTCCGTCTGGGTCGGCGGCATGCGCACATCCACGATCGCCACGTCCGGCTCCTCGCGCAGCACTGCGTGGACGAGGGCGTCGGCGTCTCCGACCTGAGCCACGACCTCGAAGCCGCCCTCGGAGAGAATCCGCGCGAGCCCCTCGCGGAGCAGGACCGAGTCCTCGGCGATCACGACGCGCATGGGATCTCCGCGACGATTCGCGTTCCCGCGCCCGCCGCGCTCTCGACGCTGAGACGCCCGCCGAGCGCCTCGACGCGATCAGCGAGTCCTCGCAGACCGCTCCCCTGCTCGGCGTCGGCACCGCCGTCTCCGTCGTCCGCGACCTCTACGACCAGGAGACCGTCGCGCCTGCGAGCTGCGATCGACGCACTCGAGGCGTGCGCGTGCTTGACGACGTTCGCCAGCCCTTCGCAGGCGACGAAGTAGGCGGTCGCCTCAACCTCCGGCGCCAGCCGTTGCTCGGGAGCGTCGTCGAGCGAGACCGGGAACGGTGACCGGCTGACCAGTGACTCGAGGGCAGCGGCGAGTCCGTCCTCGGTCAGGATCCCCGGGTGGACACCGCGCGCGAGCTCGCGCAGCTCGCCGACGGCCAGCTGAAGCTCGTCCATCGCGGACGCGAGCAGCTGATCGACCTCCCGATCCACGGTCCCGAGCCGGCGCTGCGCGCTCCGGAGCTGGAGCCCGAGCGCGACGAGCCGCTGCTGCGCGCCGTCGTGGATGTCGCGCTCGATCTTCCTCCGCTCCTCGTCGGCCGCCGCGACGATCCGCACGCGCGACGCCTGTACCTCCGCCAGCTGCGCCCGCATCTCGGCGTGGAGTCGCGCGTTCTCGAGCGCCATGCGTGCTGCGGCGCCGACGGCGTTCACGAGCTTCGGCTCGTCGAGCAGCGATCGGTCGTGCACGAGCGCGGCAATCGGCTCGCCTTCGTGGTCGAGCCGCGTCACGGCGACCGTGTCTCCCTCCGGGAGCTCGACCCGCTTTCCCGCCTCGTCGACGTACTCACGTCGCTCCGGGAGCCAGAACGCAAGCCGGAGCGAAGGGTCGCCGAGCGCCCGGGCCAGCGCGTTGCGGATGCCCTGCGGAGGCGTCTGCTCGAGCTCCACGACGAGGTCGCCGACGGTGGCGCGTGCCAACCGCTGACGCAGCAGTCCCCAGAGCAGCGCGAGTGGGAGCGCAATGAAGCCTGCGATCTGCCACCAGAACAGGTAGTCGCTGGCGAGCGGCTTGTCGACGAACGCGAAGACGCTCTCGAAGACCGCGCGGAGGGCGACGGCGATCGCCGCCAGCAGGAGAGGAGCGAGGAGGCGCCGCGCCCGCGGTGTCGCCTGCCACAGGTACCGCGCGATCAGGGCGATGAACGCCGTGGCCAGGACGCCGTAGAAGGTGACGATGAACGCCTTCTGGAGGAACTCCACAGTGTCGGCGCTTCCGTGGACGAGCAGGAGGCTCTCGCGCGGTTGCGGATCGAAGGCGATCAGCGGCCGCGTACCGTCGTAGAAGAGCAGGACCGCGAGTGGAAACGCGATCACGGTCGCGTAGCCGGCCACGACGATCGCCCGCTCGGCGCGCCTCGTCACGCGTCCGGAGGGATACGCGAGCGCCGAGTGTCCGACGAGCGCGTAGCTGAGGTCGCCGAGCGCGAAGAACATGGTGAAGAGCAAGGCATCGTGGCTGTAGCGGAGCTGCCGCGCCAGGAGTGCGAACGCGGCGACGGTCATCAGCGGGCCGAGCCGGTTCCCGGGTCGCCGTGCCCACGCAATGAGGCCGGCGATGAGGAACGCCCAGCCGACGGCCACGATCGGCGCCGCCCTGTAGCCCGGCTGATGCAGGTCGTCGATCTGCGTGCGATAGGCGACGACGCCGAGCGGAACCGCGGCGAGCAGGAGAGCCAGGCGGAGGAACCGCATCAGGACGCCTCTTCCAGCAGCGCGGTGAGCATCGCGCCCGACAGCTGATCCTTCGGGACGAACCCGAGCGCCTCGCTCCGGCTGACGCGTCTGCCCAGGTCACTCGGCTCTCGGCTCGAGATCAGGACGACCTTCGAGCCGCCGCCGGCGAGCCGGTCGGCAACGTCGAAGCCGTTCAGGTCGGGTAGCGCGATGTCGAGGAGGACGAGCTCGGGCTGAAGCTCGCGCGCGAGGCGAAGGCCGGATTCACCGTCGGCCGCCTCGCCGATCACGTCGAAGCCGTCGAGCTCCAGCAGCGTCCGTGCCGAGGCCCGAAACGCCGCGTGGTCGTCGACGATCAGCACGGTCACGGGCATCGCATAGATCGTCACACACCCCTCAAGGGGCGACCACCGGGCCGCCCCTGAACGTCGCTCGGGGTTAACCCCGAGCGCCTGCTCCCGCTGAGCCCAGGGCGTCCCTGACCGAAGTTCCAAGTCTGCCCGGTGTTGCCCGGACAGGCACCGCCATAGCGTGCTTGCTATGCCAAGCACCAAGCGGAAAACCCAGCAAATCGGGCTGATCGACGAGGCCGAGCTCTACTTGAGCGTCGTCGACTCCTTCCGCCGCGAGGGCTGCGAACCCCGGTGGCTCCCCGAGGACCGGGCGGCCGTTTGCGCGCCGTTAGCGGGCCGTTGGGGCGCCGTGAGGGCCGCAGCCGAGCTTGGCCGCGACGGAAAGGAGGTGACACCTTGACTTCGGAGCCGATCAAGATCAAGCAGCGCAGGCTCGCGGCAGTCCTGCTCGCGACCGCTCTGCTCGCGGCCGTGCCTTCGGCAGCGGTCGCCACTCGCGGCAGCACCGACGCGGCAACGCACCTTGCGATTGCGGCCACGCCGGGGGGCGGATGCGGCACGGGTTGCTGAGGGCTTTAAGGAAGGAGGGAACCGCGGTCCCTCCTTCCTGGCTATACGGGGGTCGCCGTATTCAGTGCTTTCAGGAACGAGCGAGCGCGCTTGGCCTCCACCGCATTCTCCTTCGCTTCGAGCAGGCTTAGCGCCCTTTGGCCTGCGTCTGCGGCGGCTTCGCTCCGCGGGTCGCCCACTCCCAGGATTTCGGCGAGATCGAGAAGCGCCTTTGCCTGGGTGCTCAGCTCGTCGCCTCGCTCGGCCAGGGCAACGGCCTCTCGCGCGAGCGCCTCGCCCTCTGCTCCCTTGCCGGACCGAGCCTGCGCCTTGCCGAGGACACGACGCCAGGCCACGCCCGCAACGTAGTCGTAGCGGGGGGCGTCTTCGGAGGCCTGCTGGGCTGCTACACGGGCTTCGTCGAAGCGGCCTTGCACGTAGAGCGCGTCTGCGAGCGCCGCACCGAGCGTCGCGAGCCAGGCCCTATCGCCGGTCTCTTCCAGCGCGGCTATACCAGCCCGGAGCAGTGCCTCTGCAGCATCGGGATCGTCGGCCATCATCTCGATCTCGGCGGCTCCGACGGCCCAATCTCTGGCGACCGCGCCGGGGCCGAACTCCACGTACCACTGACCGGCTAATCCCACTCGCTCGCGGGCCGAGTGGAACTCGAGCTGGGTGGCCTCGAGACATCCGAGCCAGAGGAGGATGTCGGCCTGTACTGCGTGGTCGTCGGCCGCCTGCGTTAGGAGTGCCTCGCACCGCGTGATCGCCTCCCGGACCGGAGTGGGGCCGTAGTAGGCGTCCGCCGCGAGCATCGACAGGCTGCCGGTGGTCGAAAACCCGGTCCGGCGGTAATGGGCGAGCGCCCGCTCCGCCGCCTTCTCGCTCTCGGCGTGCTCGCACCTCAAGCGCCCGTGGACTGCGGCGACGAGGTTCCAGACTCTCGCGAGCGCGCGATCGTCGTTCCGCTGTTCGAACAACGGAATCGCCTCGTCGAGGGCGGTTTGGATCTCGACGGGATCGCGCTCCCCGCGCAGGATCGCAGGCCAGGCGCTCTCGATCTGCGCGCGGAGCGCCAGGCTCCGGTTGCCGTCTTCATCGGCGAGTCGACCGAGATCGTCGAGAACGGCCGCTGCACGGTCGTACTCGCCGAGGCCCTTCAGCGAGATTCCAAGCTCGCAAACAAACGACAACCTCCTCGGATCTCGCTCGGGCAAAAGCTCTGTTGCGCGGCCGAGGAGATTTACGGCCGCGGGAAAGTCGACCCGCATCTCCGCTCGAATCCCGGCGGCTCCTAGCCGTTCGGCGGCGTCCTCCGCCAAGCGGCGGGTAGCACGGTCCGGCGGGGCGAGCTCCGACCGATACCGGTACGCCTGCTCGAGGTGGTAGCCGATTACCTCGTCGGGACCGGCCTCGCGTCGCTCGAGCCAGTCGGCGTGGCGCTCGTGCAGGCCCGCGCGCTCCTCTTTCGGGATTCCGCCGTAGGCCACGTCGCGGATCAGGACATGGTGGAAGCGGAACGCGTCCTCGCGCGCAAGCGCCGAACGGCCCGGCCGGACGAGGCCCTTGCGGACGAGCGCCATCAGGTGCCGCTCGACTGACGCGAACTCGACCGACGACGACAGGTCCAGCACGGCGCCGCGCCAGAACTCGCGTCCAACGACTGACGCGCGCTGCAACACGGCTCGCTCGTCGCGGTCGAGGCGGTCGAGCCGCGCCGAGAGGAGCGCCTCGACCGAGGGCGGCACAGCCTTCAGCACCTCGGGACCGTGCTCGCCCGCGTAGGCGAGGAGCTGCTCGGCGTAGAGCGGGTTGCCCTCGGCGATCCGAACGACCCGCCCGCGCGTCTTCGTGTCGAGACCTTCGCCGTCGGAGAGGTGGTCGACGAGGATGGCCGCGTCGTCCGCCGGTAGCGGTCCGAGCAGGATCGGCGTCCAGCCGGCCGCGAGCCCTCGCCGCTCCAGCAGATCCGGCCGCGCGACGCAGACGAGCAGGATCGGCGCGTCCGAGCTCCACTCGCCGACGTACTCCACCAGGTCGAGCAGCGTGGGCTCGGCCCAGTGGACGTCGTCGAGCACGACGACGAGCGGCTGGACGCGCGCGAGCTTCTCGAGGAAGCGCCGCACAGCCCAGAACCCGTCGCCAACCGAGCTCGACGCTTCCGCCATCCCGACGAGCTCGGCGACGCGGCGCGCGATCAGCTCCGCGTCTTCCTCTCCGGCGAGCAGCGCGGCGATCTTCTCCTGGGAGTCTGCTCCCGCCTGGCGGACGATCTCGGCCACCGGCAGGTACGAGGCACCCTCGCCGTACGAGACGCAGCGGCCGACGAGCACGGCCGCTTCGTCGCCTGCGGCGGACGCGAGCTCGCGCACGAGGCGGGTCTTGCCGATCCCCGCCTCGCCGAGCACGACGGCGACGCGGCAGCGCTTCCCCGACCGCGCAGCGCCGAGCTCGGCTCGCAGGCGTGCGAGCTCGTCGTCACGTCCGACCATCGGCGCCGTCAGACGGCGCGAGATCGCCGGAGCGCCCTCGACGAGCGAGACGAGGCGGTACGCCTCGACCGGCTCGGCCTTGCCGCGCAGCTCGAGCGGCCCGAGCGCCTCGGCCTCGACGGCGTCGCGGACGAGCTCGACCGTCGCCGGCCCAAGGAAGATCTCTCCGACCGCTGCGGCCTCTTCGAGCCGCTTGCCGACCGTGACCGCGATCCCGGTCACGAACGAGCCGCCCGCCGCTGCCTCGCCCGAGACGACCTCGCCCGTGTTGATACCGGTGCGCATCTCCAGCCGCACGCCGCGGTCGCGCTCCAGCGCCTCGTTCAGCGCCTCGAGCGCACGCCGCATCTCGACGGCCGCCCGCACGGCGCGCCAGGCATCGTCCTCGTGCGCGACGGGGGCACCGAAGGCCGCCATCACCTCGTCGCCGGCGAACTTCTCCACGGTGCCGCCGTGGCGCCCGATCACCGCGCCCATCTCGGCGTAGAAGCCGGAGAGCACGGCGCGCAGAGCCTCAGGGTCGAGGCTGTCGCCGAGGCCCGTCGAGCCGGTTACGTCGGCGAAGAGGACGGTGACGGTCTTCCGGGCTTCCGGGATCGCCGTCGGCGCGGCGGCGAGC
>JBKOXJ010000151.1:0-7326 GCA_046724905.1 Actinomycetota bacterium
CGTCCGGAGAAGATCGATATCGGCCCAGGGCGCTCTCGCTCTTCGTCGCCGGCGGGTAGCGTTGCTGCGTTTACCGATCGGCGTCAGCCCCGACGGCCGGAGAGATCGTGACGAGAGATAGCTGTACTCGCGCCCACCGCCAGCCGCTTCTGGACGAGCTTCGCCGGTTCGCCATCCTCGCCGCCGCGGCCGTTCTGCTCGCCGTCTTCGTCGCGGCGGCGGCGGCGGGAGCCGGACGGGCCGATCCGTCGTTCGCGCCGCGAGGTCCGCTTCCGGTCGGCGAAGGAACGTCCTCCGTCGGGGTCGCCGACGTCAACGGCGACAGCAAACCGGACCTCGTCGTCGCAAAGCGTGAATCAAACGACGTCACGGTCCTGCTCGGAGACGGCGTGGGCAGCTTCCACACGGCCGACGGCTCGCCGATCGCAGTCGGCCGGAGCCCGGAGTCGGTCGCGGTTGCCGACTTCAACGGCGACCGCAAGGCCGACCTCGCCGTCGCGAACGCAGGCTCGAGCGACCTCACGGTCCTGCTTGGAAACGGCACGGGCGTATTCCGCACGGCCGCCGGCTCTCCCATCAAGGTCGCCGGTCTCCTGGCCAACATCACCGCCTCCGACCTGAACGGTGACGGCAACGTCGACCTCGTCGCGCCCCTCTACGACCAGAACACGAAGACATCGCGGGTCACGATCCTGCTCGGCGACGGCTCGGCCGGCTTCGTCCAGGCTCCCGGATCGCCTTTGATCCTGCCCCGCCGCACCTATGGATCCGCCTTGCTCGCCGCCGCCGACTTCAACGGCGACCGGAAGCCCGACCTTGCCGTCGCCTTCGACGAGTCGTCAGGGGTCTGGATCCTGCTCGGCGACGGCGCCGGCGGATTCGGCGCCGCCACGACCATCTTGGCCGGAACGCCGAGTTCGCTCGTCGCCGCAGACCTGAACCGCGACGGGAAGGCCGACCTCGCCGTCACCCGCCGCAGGGTCATTGTCCTGCTCGGGAACGGCACGGGCGCATTCCGCGCGGCCGCCGGCTCGCCGATCGCGGTAGTGGGTGAGCCTTCCTCCCTGGCGGTCGCCGACTTCAACGGCGACGGCAAGCCCGATCTTGCGGTCGCACCCGCCGGCGTCGCAGTTCCGGGATGCGCGGGCTGCTGGCGGCCGGCTGCTGCCGCGGTCCTACTCGGCAACGGCGCGGGCGGCTTCCGCCCAGCCGCCGACTCCCCGTTTGCCGGGCCTGAGGAGGAAATCGCCGCCGCCGCCGACTTCAACGGCGACGGCAAGCCAGACCTCGCCCTGGATCACCTCCTCTTGTTCCAGACGGCGACCACACCGCTGGTCGTTCGCGGTCGCGCGGGTTCGGGACGGGCGGACGCGACCTTCTCCACGACAGGCGTGATCACGGAGCTGGCGGCGGACGGCGCGCGCGCTGCGGTGGTGACCAGCATCAAGGGCACCTGCGGCCGGATTCTCGTCTGGACTGCCCCCGGCCGGAAGTCGACGAGCTTCAAGCTGGGCGGCTGTGGATCAATCCTGTGCGGGACGGCGTGCGCGGGCAACGTGGCACTCGGCGGCGGCCAGGTTGCTTGGATTGAAGAGAGCGGCGGCAACAGCCACGAGTTCCTCGTGATGGCGGCGAAGCTTTCCCGCGGAGCGGCAAAGCTGATCGAACACGCCGCCAACGGCAACGGCGCCGGCGGCGACCCCGAGGGCGGCTACATCGGACAGCTCCTTGGTGGAGGGCCGTTACTGGCCTACAACAGCTGGCAGGTCGTCTGCAGCCACGACAACGGCGACTACTGCGATCGCTGGGGTCTCGCGCAGAAGAAGCTCGTCCGCATCGCGTCCCGCCGAGCGGTCGTCATCAAGCGCGGCGCTGGCGCATGTCTCTTGGCCGCCGTCGCCGGCGGGCGCATGGCGGTCACGGGGAGCGCGCCGTGGTGGGGTACGGGGGTGTGGACCTGCTCCCTCGGAGCCGACGTCGCGTCCGCGGGCGCCGTCACCATCCTCGCACCGAGCGGCTCCCATGTCGCGACTGTTCCCGTCGTGGATGGGAACCCGCCGCGCGCGATCGCTCTGAGCAGGACGCGTCTCGCCGTCTTGCGGACGTTCACGCTCGATCTCTACGACCCCGCGACTGGCGCTAAGGCGAAGTCGCTGCCGCTCGGGCCCGCGGCGGCGCTGCGGCTCGCGGGGATCACTTCGAAGCTCGCCCTACTCCGCGGCCTGCGCCGGCTGGTGCTGGTTCGCCTAAACGAGGGCAAGCTGATCTCGCTCCCGCTCCGGCCGGCCGCGGCGACGAGCCTCGTCGATGCGAAGCTGACCGAGGCAGGGCTCTTCTACGCCTACAACACGCCTCGAGCAACGGCGAAGGGCCGAATCGTCTTCGAACCCACCGCGAAGCTGGTCGCCCGCTTCTAGGCCTCTAGGCGATCCAACGACGCGTGCTTCTGCGAGCCGTCGCCGGCGCTAAGCTGGCGGATGAGCTCATGAAGCGCCGCGAGCGCTTCGGAAAGCGCAGAGAGAGACACCGTCGAGGCGCCCCCGACAGCGGTTGACCGTGCAGTATCGGGAGCCTCTGAGGGTCTACGCTGGGTCTACTTCGTCGTCGTTGGAGGTCTTCGGTCGCCGCCGCGGCTCAACGCGTTCGTTGGTTTCATGCGGCTTGGGGCGACTGCGGGCGACGCCCGACGGCACCTGATCAACGCTCGTAACGAAGAACCGTCTGATCTGCTTCGACACGATTGGCCTACGAGTCGGGGTCTGCACCGGGGTCTGCACGCGACGCACATCACCGGCCCGCCTGTCACAAATGACCCGCTTGGTTAAGCCAAAACGGCCGTACCTTGTGACACAGAAAGGCGCATACGGGATTCGAACCCGTGCCGCCGCCGTGAGAGGGCGGTGTCCTAGGCCACTAGACGAATGCGCCCCGTGGAGGGTTCAGTGTAGCGGCGGTCGGGAACGCTGGTACACGTGTTCGGACGCTGGCGCAGGAAGGGCGAGAAGCACCGCGCCGACAAGCAGCAGAGCGACGTGCAGGCGCTCGAGCGCGAGGGCGACCCGCGCGGCGGCCGCCAGAGCGACGAGTATCGCCACGCCGATCCGCGCGATGTCGTCGAGGCCAAGGGCGTTGCAATGAGCGGGCCGGGCGGCGCGCCGCAGGAGGACGAGTCGGTCGAAGAGCGCCGCGCGCGCGACCGCTAGGACAGGCCTCGCTGGGCCCGGCGCGCAAGGGTTGCGACCAGGGCGAGCGCGCCGACTGCGGCCACGAGGCCGACCACCTCCCAGCCGACCCCGCCGCCGAGCCGGAGTCCGGACAGGCCGAGCATGATCCCGCCGAGAACGACGGCAGCAACTGTGAGCAGGCCTACGAGTACGGCCCGGACACGCATCGTTCCGGCCTCGGCTGCGATCCCGATCCGCAACTCGAGCGACCAGTACGAGAGCTCAGCCACGACGAGCAGTCCGGCGGCGTAGAGCGGAGCGCGCCCGTTGACAGCCGGGGCGAGCGACACGGCGTACTCCGAGCCGAGCGCGACCACGGCAGGCACCACCACCGCCGGCATTCCCGCCGCAAGCGCACCCGCGAGCAGCAACCAGCCTGTGGCCCCGAGCAGTGCGAGCAACCTGCCGTCGCCGCGACCCGGATCGATCGCAGGGAGGGCCACCAGCATCGCCGCGACCACGAGCGCCGCGAGTCCGAGCGCTACGCGCGCACGCTGCGTGCCTGACGCCGAAACGTCGCCACCTCCTCCACGATCGCCGACAGGGGCTCGCCGTCACGCCATTCCACGACGGGAACGCCGAGCCGCAGATAGCGCGAGCGGACCTCATCGCGCCGCAGCAGCCACAGCCGGTGAGCCAGCTCCTCTTCCGGGCCGGGCTCCGGCGGTGCAAACGGCACGGGAGAGATCTCGATCACCGCCAGGTCGAAGCCGCGCCCACGAAGGTCGAGCAGCGCAGCCACTGCACGCTCGTCCAGCAGGGGCGAGAGCGCGATCACGAGGGCTTTCGCCGGCAGCGTGCGCGACGGGATCACCTCGAGGTCCTTCCACGCGTAGTTGAGGGTGACCTCGGTCCCGATCAGCGCGTCGACGATCCGGTAGCGCTGCTTGAGCCCGGTGTCCGGAAGCAGCCACTGGAGGAGGCCGCCGAACGCCACGAGCCCGACGCGATCCTTGCGCTCGAGGTACCGAGCGGCGAGCGAGGCCGCGGCGCCGACGGCGAGATCGAGGGTGCCGCGGTCGCGGCTGCGCACGTCGACGAAGCTGTCGAGGAACAGGACGACGTCGGTGTTGCGTTCCGGGTGGAACTCGTTGACCCAGAGCTCCCGGCGGCGCGCGCTGGCGCGCCAATTGATCCGGCGGACGCGGTCGCCGGGAGCAAACGGCCGTACGTCGGCAAACTCGATCCCTTCGCCCTTCGCGCGGGAAACCTGGTTGCCGATGAACGGTTGGGTCTCCATGGGCGGCGGCTGCGAGCGCAGGCGCTCCGGGAGCGGATAGACGCGTAGCGGCACATCCGGCTCCACCGTGCGCTCGTAGACCATCAGCCCCGTCGCGTCACGGGTCCGCAGCGCGAGCTCGCCGAGGACGTAGCCGCCCCAGTGGACGCACTCGAGCGGCAGCTCGACCGTGACCGGCTCGCCACGCGGCGCGCGCACGGCGAACGGGCTTGGCCGCCGCAGCTCCAGGCCGCGCGGAACCACGGCGTGCAGCTCGAGGCGCTCGATCCCGGAACGACTCGAGAGCTCGAGCCGCAGCGTGACGCCCTCGCCCTCCAGCACGCGCTCGCGGTCGAGCACGATCGCAGTCGAGACCTGCGGCTCCCTCGCGAGGGCGAGGCCCGCGACCAGCACGAGAGCGAAGGGTGCCGTCAGCACCGCGATCTCCGGCCGCCCGAACGCGAGGGCCGCGAGTAGGCCGAAGGCCGTCAGGCCGGCGTAGGCGCCGAGCTTCGGCGACGCAGCACGGGTCACGAAGGCGTGAGGTCCTCGGCAGGCGGCGTCGGCACGTGCTCGAGCGCCTCTCGCACGACGTCCTCGCCGCGCACCCGCTGCACCCACAGCTCGGGACGAAGCGTCAGCCGATGGGCAAGCGCGGGCACCGCGACGGCCTTCACGTCGTCTGGCGTGACGAAGTCCCGACCCGCGAGCGCCGCCTTCCCGCGGCCGAGCTTGAGCAGCGCGAGCGTCCCGCGCGGGCTGGCGCCGACCTGGACGCGCGCGCTACCCCGGGTCGCAGCGACCAGATCGACCATGTAGAGGCCGACGCTCCGAGAGACGTGGACGACCTCGAGCGCCCGCTGCATCTCGATCAGCGTCGGCCGGTCGACCACGGGATCGAGCTCGATCTCGTCGGCGCGGCGCTCGAGGCGCCGGGCGGCGATCTCCCACTCGTGCTCGCGCTCCGGGTAGCCGACGCCGAGCCGCAGCAGGAACCGATCCAATTGTGCTTCGGGCAGCGGGTACGTCCCCTCGTACTCGATCGGGTTCTGCGTCGCGAGCACGAGGAACGGGCGCTCGAGCGGCCGCGTCACGCCCTCGCTCGTGACCTGGCGCTCCTGCATCGCCTCGAGCAACGCCGCCTGCGTCTTCGGGGGCGCGCGGTTGATCTCATCCGCGAGCAGCAGGTTCGTGAAGACCGGCCCCGGCCGGAAGTCGAACTCGCTCGAGCGCTGGTCGAAAATCGACGAGCCCGTCACGTCCGAAGGCATCAGGTCCGGCGTGAACTGGATCCGGGTGAAGCGTGTGGAGGTCGCCTGTGCGAACGAGCGCGCGATCAGGGTCTTCGCGAGCCCGGGGTAGTCCTCGATCAGGACATGGCCGTCGGCGAGGAGTCCGAGCAGGACGAGCTCGAGCGCTTCGCGCTTGCCGACGATCGCCCGCTCCACCTCGTCGAGCAGGCGGTTCGCGAGCCGGCCGAGCTCGCCGATCTCCATCGTCTCGCGGAGCTCCACGGATCAGATCCTCTCAAGGCGGTCGACCAGCGAGCGGAGAGCGGCGTGGGGGAGACCCCGGGCATGAGGATGGGCGGGCGCCTCGCGATCCGCCCGGACGATTTCCCAGAGCTCCTCGCCGAGCTCCGCGCGGGCCCGTCGCGGCGCCGCCTCGAGGTCAATTGCGCGGTGCGCGGCGAGGCGATGTGCCGCCACGTCGCGGAGGAGTGGGCGGAGGCGGTAGTGGAGATAGAAGGCGCTCTGCTCGGCCAGGTGCACCTCGCGCTCGATCCGGAGCAGCTGGTCCGGGCGGCGGCGTCTCGCGGGGGGACGGCGCAGGGCGGCCTCGAACGAGGATGCGGCTCGCGGGTGCGCGCCCTCCGAGGTCGCGCCGACGAGCGCCACGAGTGCGACGGCGCCGAGTGCGAGGAGATACGCGTCGATCGCGGTCGCGGTCGAGACCGGGAGGGCAGCGACGGCGAGCCCGAACGCGACTGTGGCAATCGCCGCGCCGATCAGGGCAAAGCGCAGCGGCCGAGTCACGCCGCCGCCCGCAGCCCGTCGCGGATCTCCTCGAGGGCGTCGATCGCCCGCTCCTTCGGGGCGGTTCCGATCTCGTGGTCGCTGAACTTGGCGAGCTCGAAGAGATGCGTCAGCGTCTCCACCGGCTCGGCGCCGGCGTCGAGCTCGAGCAGGACGCGTGCGAGGTACTCGTGCGGTGCTTCGAACGGCTCGCGCTCCACTCCGGAGGCCGCGAGGAGACGCTCCATCCGAGCGTACGCGGCGATGATCGCGCGGCGGGCGTCCCGTTCGCGCCGAAGGTCGTCGAGGGTGTCTTCGAGAGCCGCTGCGAGCGCCTCCGCGATGGATCGACGGCGCGCGGCGCGCTGCTGGCGGAGCGTCTGGAAGGTCACGAACACGATTGCGAACAGCACGGCGGACAGGATCGCAACGGCGGCCGGCCACTGGAACCGCGGATCGTGGGTCGTCGGCAGCGGGGTCGTGGTCGTCGTGTGCGTGGTCGTAGTCGTCGCGCCGGCCTGCCCGCTCGACGCTCTCTCTCGCAACTCCCGCAGGATGCGGCGTCCGTAGACGAGCAGCACGACGGTGGCGACGGCGAAGAGGACGCCCGGGAGGCGGATCCGGACCCGTAGCGACTGCGGGTCGCGCCGGGCCTGTCCGAGCCAGAGGTAGGCGAGGAGCACCCCGCCGAGCAGCCAGAGAACGGCTGCAACCGTGAAGGCGTAGTCGTAGAAGCGGTCGGAGACGTGGGCCTGGCCGCCGCCTCCCTCGCCGAGTGGGTGATACGAGCGGCTCGCCAGCGCAACGACGGACAGCAGTGTGCCGCCGAGGAGGAAGAGCGCGGCGACCGTGCGGCCCAGACCGAGGC
>JBKOXJ010000013.1:0-3418 GCA_046724905.1 Actinomycetota bacterium
AGTCGTCGGCAGCGTCAGATGTGTATAAGAGACAGAGTCCGCGGAGCGGAACGTCGAAGTAGTCGGGATCGGCGAGGTAGGCGCCTCGGTCGGCGAACGAGTAGCGGCTCGCCTCCAGGTAGCGGTGCAGCGCCGCCGCCCGGGTCAGGGTCGACAGCGGGTAGCCCTCCAGAATGTTCAGCGCCTCGCCGACGGTCGAGCCGCCGCTCGAGGGCGGGCCCATGCTGTAGACGTCGAGCCCGCGGTAGGTCACGTGCGTGGGTGCGCGCTCCGGCGCCGTGTAGGCGCGGAGGTCGCGCATCGTCATCACGCCCGCGCGCCAGACGTGGTTCGCGCTCGGGCTCACCGGCGGGTGCTGGACCGTCTCCACGAGCGCGTCCGCGACGGCGCCACGGTAGAAGCCCTTGACGCCGAGGTGAGCGACCCGCTCGTAGGTCGCGGCGAGGTCGGGGTTCGTGAAGACGGTGCCGACGTCGTGCGGCGTCCCGTCCGGGTCGAGGTAGAGCGCCGCCGTGGCGGGCACGTCGTCGAAGAAGTCGACGTTCATCTGGGTCTGGTCGAAGAAGGTCTGGTCGACCACGAAGCCGTGGCGCGCGACGTGGATCCCCGGCGCGAGCACGTCGGCGAGTGACATCGTTCCGTAGCGCTCGAGCGCCTCCGCCCAGCCGAGCACAGACCCGGGGACGCCGACGGAGCGTCCGCTCCAGCGCGCGTCGTTGAACGGCAGCGGTGCGCCGTTCTCCCAGAACGAGTCCGGGGCCATCGCCGCCGGCGCCTTCTCGCGGTGATCGATCGTCGTCACCTTCCCGTCGCTCGCGCGGTAGATGACCATGAAGCCTCCGCCGCCGATGCCGCAGGAGAACGGCTCGGTGACTCCGAGGACCGCAGCCGCGGCGACGGTCGCGTCGACCGCGTTGCCGCCTCGCTTGAGCGTGTCGATCGCGGCCTGGGTCGCGATCCGCTCCACTGTCGCCGCCGCTCCGCCGGTGCCGGTGGCAGTCGGCGGGCCCGACCCCGAGCCGACGTCCGCCGAAGCCCCCACCGCGACGACGAGCGTGCCCGCGAGTGCGAGAACGATGAACCCCCTGCGCATGCCTCCCCCTCTCGTCAGTGCCGGGGGGACCCTATCGCTCGACGTACTCCCGAAACCACTCCACGAGCGCGGCCCAGGCCGTCCTCGCGAACGCCTGCGCGACGGCTTCCGGCAGGCGGTCGAGGCCCCGGTGCTCGAGGACGACGCGCGTGCCCGCCGGGATCGGCTCGAACCGCACCTCGACCTCGGTCAGCGGCTCCGGGGGCAGGAAGGCGCTGTGGTACTCGAAGATCAAGCGGGAGCCTGGCTCCCAGGCCACGATGCGTCCCATCACGTAGGGCTCGCCGTCCTCGTAGAGCTCGAGCAGGCGGCCGCCGACGCCCGGCTCGAACCGGATCCCGATCGCGCGGTCGGGATCGTTCCAGCTGTGCCGGCCCGAGCGATACCAGGAGCCGATCTCGGTCGTGAACGCCTCAAAGGCCCTCGCGGGATCGACCGCGACCTCGATCGTCCGGACGAGCTTGGCGATAGGGCTCATCGGCGCTCGGCGTGCTCCTTGAACGCCGCGAGCTGTTCCTCCCAGAACGCCTGCACCTGCGCCACCCAGTCCTGAAGCGCGTCGAAAGGCTCGGGCCGGAGCCGATAGACGCGGGCGCGGGCGTCCTCGCCCGGCGACTCGACCTCGACGAGGCCGCTCGTTCGCAGCACTCGGAGGTGACGGCTCATCGCCGGAGCGCTCATCCGCATGCCGCCCGAGAGCTCGCCTGCGCGCCGAGGGGCCTCCCGGAGCAGCTCGACGACCCGCCGCCGGGTCGGATCGGCGAGCGCGGCGAGCGTTGCATCGAGTCGGCTTGACATCGTTAACGCGAGCGTTAAATATCACGCCCGACCGACGGAAGGGAGGGAGATGAGTCAGAGGATCACGCCGTACCTGCTCTACGAGGACTGCGGTGCGGCTCTCGAGTGGCTGGAGAAGGCCTTCGGATTCAAGGAGCGCCTGCGCTTCGTCGGCCAGGACGGGAGCGTCACCCACGCGGAGATGGAGCTCGACGGCGGCTACATCTTCATGGGCGACCCGGGCGGCGACTTCCAGAACCCGAAGCACGGCGGCTACACGGGGTCACAGGTCCATGTGTACGTGGACGACGTCGAGGCGCACTACGAGCGGGCGAAGGCCGCGGGCGCGGAGATCGTCCAGCATCCGACCGACCAGGAGTACGGCGACCGGCGCTACGACGCCAAGGACCTCGAAGGGCACTTCTGGAGCTTCGCCCAGCACGTACGCGACGTTGCGCCCGAGGACTGGGGCGCGCAGGTCGCGGGCTAGGCGGCCTCCGACAGTAGCTCCCGCGTCTGCGCGGCCGAGATCAGCGCCTCGAGGACCTCGCCGAGCTGCTCGCGGAGGTTCTCGTCTGCGAGCCGGCCGTGCTCGTCGAACCTCTCGGGCGCGTGCCCGACCGCGACCTCGCCCTCGACGACGCGGGCACCCACCGCGCCGAGCACCTTGCGCAGCTCGGCCTGCGCCCAGACCGCGCCGAAGGCCCCGGTGCTGGAGCCGACGACCGCGACCGGCTTGTTCCGGAACGTGTTCGTCGCCAGCGGGCGGGAGGCCCAGTCGATTGCGTTCTTCAGCTGGCCCGGAAGCGACCAGTTGTACTCCGGCGTTGCGATCAGGACGGCGTCGGCGCCGGCGACCGCCGCGCGCAGCGCAGCGACGGCCGCCGGGGCCGGCTCGACGTCGTCGTCCTCGTCGTAGGGCGGCACGGCCTTCAGGCCGTCCCAGAGCTCGAGTTCCACCTCGTCGGACAGCAGGTCGGCTGCCGACTTCAGCAGTTGCGTGTTGTAGCTGTCGCGCCGGAGGCTGCCCGAGATGCCGAGGACCTTCATCGAGTTACGCCTCCTTCACGAACTGGAGCTCGGCGTCGATCCGAACCTCGTTGCCCAGCGCGGGCTCGCCGCTCGGAAGCGGCATGTTCCACTCCAGGCCGAAGCTGGTGCGGTCGACCATCGTCGACAGCCGCAGTCCGAGCCGGTCCTTGCCGTAGACATCGGCGATCGGCGCCGCGATCGTGCCCGTCAATTCGACCGGCTTGGTGACGCCCCGGATGGTGATCTCGCCGTTGACGCGGACGGCCTCGTCGTCGAGCGCGATCTCGTGCGCGACGAACCGAAGCTCCGGATGGCGCTCCGCGTCGAAGAAGTCCGGCGACTGCAGGTGGGCGGCGAGGTTCTCGTCCTTGACGTCGACGCTCGCGACCTTCGCGGCGCCCTCGAGCGTCGCCTCGCCGTCGCGGACCGTCAGCTGCGCGTCGACGTCGTGAAACTCACCCTTGAACGTCCCAGCGAGGTAGGGCACCGCGAAGCCGACCGAGGAGTGGACGGGAT
>JBKOXJ010000031.1:0-8014 GCA_046724905.1 Actinomycetota bacterium
CGAGCGCGCTTCCTCGGCCCGCAGCCGCGCGGAGCGGTCTTCGAGCTGCTGCGCGCGGCCGACGCGGCGGTGCTGTCGTCGAAGTGGGAGAACTTCCCGCACATGGTCGTGGAGGCGCTGGCGGTCGGGACGCCGGTGATCGCGACCGAGACCGGCGGCGTGGTCGAGATCGTCGAGGACGGCCAAAACGGGCTGCTCGTCCCGCCCGGAGACCCCGACGCTCTCGCGTCCTCGATCGAGCGATTCTTCGCGGACGAGGGCCTGCGGGAGCGGTTGCGGCGTGCTGCCGTCGGGTCGGTCGCGGAGTATGCGCCCGTGCGCATCTACGACCGGCTCGAGCAGATCCTGGTCGAGGCGGCGGAATGAACGTCGTCGTCACAGGCGCCGCGGGCTTCATCGGCTCGCACCTCGCGGAGGCGCTTCAGGCCGCCGGTCACGACGTGCGCGGGATCGACTCGTTCACGGACTACTACGACCCGCGGATCAAGGAGGAGAACGCCTCGGGCCTCACGGTCGAGCGGCTCGATCTCGCCGAGGAGGAGGTCGACTTCACGGGGGTCGACGCGGTGTTCCACCTCGCCGCCCAGCCAGGCGTTCGCAGCTTCGGCGACGTCTTCCCGGCCTACTTGCGGGCGAACGTCCTGGTGTCGCAGCGCATCTTCGAGGCGGCCGCGAGGGCAGGTGCGCGCGTCGTCTTCGCGTCCTCCTCGTCCGTCTACGGCGAGGCTGCGCGGATCCCGACGCCGGAGGACGTGACGGGCGAGCCGCGGTCTCCTTACGGGATCACGAAGCTGGCGGGCGAACACCTCGCGCACGCGTACGCCGCCTCGTTCGGGCTCGACGTCGTCGTCCTGCGCTACTTCACGGTCTACGGGCCGCGCCAGCGGCCCGACATGGCCTTCGCTCGGCTCGCCTCGGCCCTGGCGGAGGGGACGCCGTTCCCGCTCTACGGGGACGGCTCGCAGTCGCGGTCGTCGACCTACGTCGATGACGCCGTCGCCGCGACGGTGAGCGCGCTCGAGGCCGCCTCCGGCGCCGTCTACAACGTCGGCGGCGGCGAGGAGGCGAGCCTGAACGAGGTGATCCGGTTGCTCGAGCGAATCGCTCGCCGGACGCTGCAGATCGAGCCCCGGCCGGCCGCCGCCGGCGACGTGCGGCGGATCGCGGCCGACACGACGCGCATCCAGCGCGAGCTCGGCTGGCGCCCCCGGACGCCGCTCGCTGAGGGCCTGCGCGCGCAGTGGGAGTGGACGGCCGCCCGGCTCGCGGCGGCGTGAAGCCGCGCGTCCTCCTGGTCGGACGCACCCGCTACCGCCTCCCGCTCGGCCAGACGCAGAGGCGCAAGTTCGACGCGCTCGCCGAGTGGATGGAGCTGCGCGTGCTCGGCAGCGCGCCGCCCGGAGGCCCGACGCGCGACGGCACATTCGTGCTCGTGCCGCCGTTCCGTCCGCGGGCGCTCGACGGGGTCCTGTTCCACCTACGGCTGCCGTTCCTGGTCGCCCGGGAGCTCAGGTCGTTCCGGCCTGACGTCGTCGTCACCCAGGGCGCCCACGAGGCGGCATCGGCCCTTCTAGGGCGCCTGCTGGCCCGGAGCAGCGCAAGGATCGTGCTCGACGTCCACGGCGACTGGCGGACGGCGACGCGCCTCTACGGCTCGCCGGCGCGACGGCTGCTGAATCCGCTGGCGGACCGGATCGCGGCAGTCGCGGTGCGCCGGGCCGACGCCGTCCGGACGGTCTCCGACTTCACCACGGAGGTCGTGCGCGAGGCGGGGCGCGAGCCGACCGCCGTCTTTCCGGCCTTCATGGACCTCGAGCCGTTCCTCCGGCCGGTCGAGCCGCTACCCGACCGTCCTGCCGCGCTCTTCGTCGGCGTGCTCGAGCGCTACAAGAACGTCGAGGGACTCGCAGAGGCCTGGCGGCTGGCGGCGCCGCGCGTTCCCGAAGCCGTGCTCCGGATCGTCGGCAAGGGATCGCAGGCAGCGGCCGTCGAGCGGCTCGTACGCGAGCTGCCGGAGCGCACCGTCTGGATTCCCGAGCTGACGACGGAGGAGGTCGCGGCCGAGCTCGACCGCGCCACGTGTCTCGTCCTGCCCTCGCCGCGGGAGGGCATGGGGCGCGTGCTCGTGGAGGCGCTCTGCCGCGGCCGGCCGGTCGTCGGGAACCGCGCGGGCGGGATCGTCGATCTCGTCCGTGACGGCGAGAACGGGCTGCTGGTCGAGGCGGGCGACCCCGCGGTGCTCGCCGACGCGCTGGTGCGCATCCTCGGCGACCGCGCCATCGCCGAGCGGCTTGCGTCCGGCGCGCGCCCGAGTGTCGAGCCGTGGCTGGCGACGCCGGAGGAGTACGCGGAGCGTCTAGCCGGCCTGATCGCCGCCGTACACTGAGCCGCGTGCGAGCCGAGCGGGCCAAGCAGCTGCTGAAGAACGGGCTCTACCGCACCATCGGCGAGGCGCGGGCCGGCGTCAGCGGCGACGACGGGCACACCGAGCCGCGTCTCCGCGTGCTGATGTACCACAAGGTCAACGACCGCCCCGAGAACCCGCTCACCGTTCCGGTCTCGCTCTTCGACGAGCAGATGGCCCAGCTGCCGGAGCTCGGCTACCGCGTCGTCGACCTCGACGCCGTCCTCGACGCGTACCGCGGCGGCGCGCCGCTCCCCGAGCGATCCGTGCTGATCACCTTCGACGACGGGTACCGCGACAACCTGGAGCACGCCCTTCCCATCCTCCGCAAGCACGGCTACCCGGCCGTGCTCTTCGTTCCGATCGGGTTCCTCGACGGGTCGAAGGCGCTGCCCCACGAGGAGCGCCTCGTGGCTCGGGGTCTCGTCAATCCGACGCTGTCGTGGGAGGACCTGGCCGAGCTGGAGGCGGGCGGGGTCCGGATCGAGTCGCACGGGATCACGCACCGGCCGCTCGCCGATCTCGAGGTCGACGAGGCGACGACGGAGATCGTGCTCTCGAAGCTGCGGCTCGAGGACCGGCTCGGCCGGCCCGTGCGGGCCTTCGCCTACATCAAGGGCTCCGAGGCGCACTACCGGCCGGTCCACGCGAGCCTCGTGCGCCAGGCGGGCTACGACCTCGCGTTCACGTCTGTGTCCGGATCGAACACCTCGGCGGACGACCCGCTGCGGCTCCACCGCTACAACGTCGAGCCGTATCCGGCGCGCACGTTCGAACTCGTCCTCTCGGGGGCCTGCGACCTGATCGCGGTCAAGGACACGGTCTCGGGCACGCACGCGCGCAGGCTCCTCAACGCCGCGCTCGGCACGTCCAGCAAATGAGCATCGAGACGCTCGCCTACGACCCCGGACGCCAGGCCGAGGTGTTCGACCTGCTCGACCGCGGCCGCGGCATCCGCACCGACGAACGCGAGTTCGCGTGGTGGTTCGACGGCAATCCGGTTGGGCCGAGGACGATCTTGCTCGCGCAGGAGGGAGAGTTGATCGCGGGGGTCCTCGGCGCGAGCTTCTACCGGGCGATCGTCCGCGGGAGCGAGACGCTGGTGGCGCTGCCGCTCTGGGCGGTCACGGACGAGGCGTTTCGCGGCCGCGGCATCTTCCAGCGGCTGAACGGCGAGGTCGAGCGGATTGCCAGGGAGGCGGGCGCCACGCTGGAGCTCGGGTTCACGAACAAGCTCGCGGGGCCGATCTACATCGCGAAGCTCGGCTGGCTCGACGTCCACCGCCTGCGGATCTGGGCGCGGCCGCTGCTGCCGTTCGGGCGACACGAGGGCTCGAACCTGCATCGGTTCGGGCTCGAACAGGAGGCTGCATACCGCAGCGTCGCGCCGGCGATGCGCTCGCATTTCGTCCGCGACGTGGCCTTCCTGAACTGGCGCTACGCGGACGCGCCGCATCCGTACACGCTGCTGGCCTCGCGGAACGGCTACGCCGTCGTGGGCAGGAAGCCGGTGCGCCGGATCGATGCCGCGTACGTGGCCGACCTCGTTGCGCCGAGCTTCGGCGAGACGCTCGCCCTGCTGCGCCGCTGTGTCCGCGCCGCGCGCGGGGCCCGCCTCCTGCTCGCACTTGCCCCGCCGGCCCAGCGGGCCGCGCTCGTTGCCTTCGGCTTCGTCCCGACCCCGATGACGATCCGGCTGATCGGACACGCGCTCGACGGCGAGCTGCCGGTCGGGCCGGGCGCGTGGCACTTCACGCTCGGCGACACCGATTTCTTCTGACGCGTCTCGTATTCATCACGCAGCAGGTCGATCCCCGCCACCCCGCGCTCGCCGCCACGGTGCCGAAGATCCGTGCGCTCGCGGCTCGCGTCGACGACCTCGTCGTGCTCGCGGACGGCGCCGTGCCGGGCGTCCTTCCCGAGAACTGCCGCGTCCGGCTCTTCGCGTCGCGCTGGAAGGCGGGCCGGGGAGCGCGGTTCGAGGCGGCGCTTGCGCGCGAGCTCGTGCGCCGGCCGAAACCGACCGCCGTGCTCGCGCACATGTGCCCGATCTACGCCGTCCTGGCAGGGCCGCTCGCGCGCCCACGTGGAACGCGCGTGCTGCTCTGGTACACGCACTGGCACGCCGGCTGGACGCTCCGCTTCGCGGAGGCCTTCTCGAACGCCGTCGTGAGCGTCGACCGCCGCTCGTTCCCGCTCGCCTCGTGGAAGGTCGTCCCGACGGGGCATGGGATCGAGGTCGACGAGCTGCCGTGCCGTGAAGCACCGGCCTCCGACCGCTTCCTGCGCACTCTCGCGCTCGGCCGCTACTCGCCCGCCAAGGGCCTCGAGACCGTTCTCCGGGCGCTGCAGCGCGTGCCGCGCGCCCGCCTCCGCGCGCACGGGCCGGCGCTCTCGGAGCTCGAGCGCGAACACCGCAACGAGCTGCGCCGCCTCGTCGCCGAGCTCCGCCTGACAGAGCGGGTCGAGCTCCGCGACCCGGTCCCGCGGGAGCAGCTTCCGGCACTCTTCGCGGAGCACGACGTGCTGGTGAACAACATGCGACCCGGGGCTCCCGACAAGGCGGTCTACGAGGCCGCGGCGAGCTGCGTGCCCGTCATCGCGTCGAACCCGGTCTTCGACACGCTGCTGCCCGACGAGCTGCGCTTCCCGACCGACGACGCAAGCGCCCTTGCCGCCCGGCTCTCCGAGCTCGCGAAGCTCGACGAGTCCGCCCGCGCCGACCTGGGACGCCGGCTCCGCGAGCGCGTCGTCGCCGACCACTCGGTCGACCGCTGGGCCGAGCGCGTGCTGGAGGTCGCGCACGGACGTTGACCGAGCCGCCGCTCGTCCTCCACCTCGGCAAGATCGCCGGCATCTCCGGCGCCGAGACGCACCTGCTCTCGCTCTTGCCGGACCTGCGCCGCCGCGGCTGGAACGTCCGTCTGCTGATGCTGCACGAGCACGAGCCCGGGGCGGCCGAGTTCGCCACGGAGCTCCGCCGCCGCGGTGTCCCGCTCGACGCGATCCCGCTCGCGGCCGACGTCGACCCGGTCGCGTTCATGCGCGTCTGCGCGTACCTGGCGCGGCACCGGCCGATGCTCCTACACACGCACCTCGTGCACGCCGACGTCTATGGGCAGCTCGCCGGGCTCGTCGCGCGCGTGCCGCTGCGGTTCTCGACGAAGCACGGCTTCAACGAGTTCCGGGAGGGGCGCCTGTTCGCGTTCGCCGACCGGACGGTCGCCAGCATGGCGCACGTCCACATCGCGATCTCACGCGGTCTCGCCCGCTATCTCGCGGATACGGAGGGCTTCGACGAGCAGGGGTTCGAAATCGTCCACTACGGGATCTCGCCGCGCGGCGACCCGCCGCCATACCCGGCGAACGGCCCAAGGCTGCTGTGCGTCGGACGGCTGATTCCGATCAAGGGTCATGTCGTCCTCCTGCGCGCGCTCGCGCAGGCTCGCCGTCAGGTGCCCGGGTTGACGCTCGAGGTGGCCGGCCGCGGGCCGCTCCAGCCGGCGCTGAAGACGCTGGCCGAGGAGCTCGGGATCGCCGACGCCGTGCGGTTCCTCGGCTTCGTCTCACCGATCCAGGACGCCGTCGACCGAGCATCGATCGTGGTCGTGCCGTCGCTGGGCGAAGGCTTCGGGATGGTCGCGCTCGAGGCGATGGAGCGCGCGAGGCCGGTCGTCGCGGCGGACATCGGCGGGCTGGCCGACCTCGTGCGCCACGGGCAGACGGGACTGCTCGTGCCGCCGGGTGAGGCCGAGCCGCTCGCGGACGCGCTCGTCGAGCTCGCCGGAGACCCCGCGGGCGCGGCGCGCATGGGCGAGGAGGGCCGGAGGCGCGTGCTCGAGTTCTTCCGCGAGGAGCGGTGCGCCGACCGGACCGAGATCCTCTACCGGGCGATGCTGGGGGACGGCGACGGCGCGCGCCCGAGCGCCCGCTCGTAGACGTCAAGCGTCCCGCGGGCCATCCGCTGGACCGAGAACTCGCTGCGGGCCCGGTCGAGTCCGGCGGCCCCGAGCCGGGTGGCCCGCTCACGGTCGGCCAGGAGCGCGTCGATCGCGTTCGCGAGGGCGTCCGCGTCGTCCGGCGGCACGAGCAGGCCCGTCTCGCCCTCGGCGACGATCTCCGGAATCGAGCTGACGCGGGTCGCGACCACGGGCAGGCCCGAGAGCATCGCCTCGAGCAACGCCAGCCCGAAGCCCTCCCAGCGCGCCGGATGGACAAGCAGCTCGGCGCGCTTGAGCCAGGCCGCGACGTCCCCGACGCGCCCGGGCAGGTAGACCCCGTCGCCGGTCAAGCGTCCACGCTCGGGTCCCTCGCCCAGCACGACGAGGACGGCATCCGGGTGGGTCCGCCGTACCTGCGCGAGCGCCGCGACGGCGACGTCGAGCCCCTTCTGCGGCTCGAGCCGCGAGACCGCGAGCAGCACCCGCGCGTCCGGCGGCACCTCGACGACTGGGTTGCCGTCCCAGGCCTTCGGGACGGAGTCGAGCCCGTAGTGGACGACGTCGACCTTGTCAGCCGGGAGTCCGACCCGTTCCACCGTGAACCGCGCGAGCGCATGCGTGATCGCGATCACGCGCGCGACGCGCCGTCCGATCAGGCGCTCGACGTAGCGAAAAGGGCCGAGGCGGAAGCGGTCGTCGTTGTGCTTCGTCGAGACGACGGGGCACGGAGCCGCCAGCGCGCCGTAGAGGTCGGCGTGGACGAGGTGCGTGTGCACGAGATCGGGACGCAGACCGCGCAGCGCTCGCCGCAGCTTCGGCACGAGCCCCGGAACGAGGTGCCGAGGGGCGCGGAGCCGCAGGTACGGAACGCCTTGGGCGTCGAGCTCAGCGTAGAACGGGTCGGGCTTCCAGCCCGGGTCGTCAAGCCCGACGAAGGCCGGATCGAGCGCGATGCTCTGCAGGGCCGGCAGGAGGGTCAGCAGATGCCGCTCCGAGCCGCCGATCCCGCGCATCCGGTGAACGTGGACGACCCTCACTTCGGAGCGGGCACGGCTCGTCGCGCCCGCAGCGCCGGTCCGAGGCGAGCGGCGAGCTGCTGCGCGGCCCCGGCGCCGAGCACGATCAGCAGGAAGTCCCACGGGACCCGGTAGCGCGTCTGCCCCATGAACACCATCGCCATCACCGTCTGGTAGGCGAGGAGCGCGACTGCGAGGACGACGAAGCGCCGCGGCAGGAAGAACAAGCCCGCCAGCCCGAAGGCGAAGACGACGATCGCGTACAGCGGCTCCGCCCAGGCCCGCGCCGTGTCGAGCCACGTCCCCCGTCCCGGCCGCCCTTCCGTCTTGGGCACCCAGGGCTGCCAGAGGAACTTCACGCCCCACCCCGCCAGCAGCAGTTTCTCGCCCGGGTGATCCGCCATGAAATGGAGCGCGCGCGAGCGGTAGAAGCGCATCTGCGCGCACTCGTCAACACGGACGAGCTCACCGGTGTGCCTGTAGCGCTGCCAGGCGTCCTGTGGGCTCGGCGGCGCGCCCGGAATCGGCGGGACGTCGTCGATCCAGCCGCCGGCGCGGAGAGTTTCCAGCGTGTTCACATTGTTCGCCTTCCAGAGGGCCCTGGCGTCGCTTGTGATCGCCGCGCAGCCGACGGAGACGTCGTTCCGGATCAC
>JBKOXJ010000082.1:0-6262 GCA_046724905.1 Actinomycetota bacterium
CGCCTATGTCGGCTCGACGCTCCTGCTCGGCGCAGGCCTCTACCTCTACGAGCGCCAGGGCCGCACCCAGGCCGCGATCGCGGCGGTCGCCGCGGCGATCGCCGCGCTCTACGCGTCGACCACAGCGGCGACCCAGCTCTACGACCTCATCGACCCGGTCGTCGGCCTCGCCGTCGCAGGCCTGATCGGCCTTGTCGCGACTGCGATCGCGGTCCGCTGGAACGAGATCCTCATCGGCGGAATCGGGATCCTCGGCGCGCTGCTCGCGCCGGTTCTCGTCGACGCCGGCACGTCCGGCGGCGCGCTTGCCTTCATGGGGATCGCTCTCGTCTCGGCTGCCGGCGTGCTGATCTGGCAGCGCTGGGACTGGCTTGCCGCCCTCGCCTTCATCGTCAGCGCGCCGCAGCTGCTCGTCTGGGCGCTCGACACGTATGACGAGAACCTGACGCCTGTGCTCGTCGTGCTGCCGCTCTTCTGGACGGTCTACGTCGTCGCCGCGATCGGGTACGAGGTGCGCGAGCGGACGGAGACGCTTCGGCCCTCCTCGGCCTCGCTCCTGCTCGCGAACGCCGTCCTCGCCTCCGGCCTGGGCTGGTTCGTGCTCGACGACACCGGCCATGGGATCGCGTCGACGGCGTGGGTGATCGGGTCGGCGCTGGCGCACCTCGTGCTCGGATCGCTGACGCTGCAGGGCCGCATCAGCCGCGAGATCGCGCTGCTCGTGCTCGCGATCGCGATCGGCCTGTCGGCGATCGCCCTCGCGCTAGCACTCAACGGGCCCGCTCTCGTGGCCGCTTGGTCGGTCGAGGCCGTCCTGCTCTTCTGGCTCGCACGGCGGACGGGCCTGCGGCGCGGCTACATCGCGGGGGGCGTGTTCCTCGCCCTCGCCACGGTTCACACGGTGGTGATCGACGCTCGGCCCGACCGCCAGATCGAGGGGTTCGACGCCACGGCGACGGTCGCAGTCGCGCTCGTCGCCGTCGCCGCGCTCCTCGCCTTCCGCTTCTACACGGATCCGTGGGAGCCCGGCGGGCTCGCGGTGGGGGCGCTTGGCGTCGCCGCGCTCGCCTACCTGCCGGCGATCGCCCTCCACGGCATCTGGCTCGTGGCCGCCTGGTCGCTCGAGGCAATCGCGTTCGCCCTCGCGGCCCGGGTCGACGATCCCCGCGCGGCGTTCGTCGCACCGGGATTCCTCGCCCTGGCCGCCGCGCACGTGCTCGCGTTCGAGGCGCCTCCGAGCGGCCTCCGCGACGGCGTGGACGACCTCGGGCTGGCCGCGGCGGGTATCGCGATCGTGACCGCCTCGACCTTCGCGCTGCTGCGCCTCGTCGACTGGCGGCCGGACCTGCTCCTGGCGCTGGAGATCGCCGGCGCGGCGGGGCTCGTCTACCTGCCGTCGATCGCGCTCGTCGACCTGACCACGACCGGCGAGGAGTTCGAGCCTGGCCAGACCCCGCAGGTACTCCTGTCGACGTTCTGGGCCCTCACCGGCCTGACCGCGTTCGTGTACGGGCTCGTCCGCGAGGACCGGCGCTTCCGGCTCGGCGGGCTGGCGCTCCTCGGCGTGGCGATCGCCAAGGTGTACCTCTATGACCTCGCCGCGCTGTCGGAGATCTTCCGCGTGCTGTCGTTCATCCTGCTCGGCCTGCTCCTCCTCGCAGGCGCCTTCGCCTACCAGCGGATCCGGCGGACGACGCAGGAGTGACGATGAGGCGGCTCGCTGCAGTCGTTCTCGTCGCACTGGTCGCGGCCCCGGCCGCGCTCGCGGCGGAGGTCGACCCGGCCGACTACCGCTACACGCGCGAGGTGACCGCCCGCGGCTCCGGGCCGATCGTGATCGAGCCGGACGGGCCGCTGTTCGCGCACGCGCGAGGCGGGCTCGTCGACCTGCGCGTGCTGGACGGGCGCGGCGACCAGGTTCCGTGGCGGAGCCTGCCGCCGGAGGAGACGCTCGGCTCCGAGTCGCTCACGATCCTGAACCGCGGCCGGCAGGGCGGTGCCGCCGTTGCACTTCTCGACCTCGGCCCTGAGCGCCGAGTGCACGACCGGATCGACCTCGAGATCCCGGACGCACGGTTCGTCGGCCGGGTCGTGGTCTCCGGCAGCGACCGGCGGAGGGGCCCGTTCACGCGACTCGGTGCGACCGGCATCTACGACGTTCGCGGCGCGACCCACGCGCGCAGCACGACGGCGATCTTCCCGCCGACGGACTTTCGGTACCTGCAGGTGCGCGCCACCGACGTGTCCGCGATCGAAAGCGCCTCCGTGTCGGGCCCGGCGCAGCGGCCGCCCGGCGTCGACCGGCCGGTGCGGGGCGTCGAGACGCGGCAGCAAGGCGAGCAGACGATCGTCACGCTCGATCTCGGCTACCGAAACGTGCCGGTCGACGGGCTCGAGGTCAGGGCGGCGACGGCGCGCTACGACCGGCCCGTCACGATCGCCGGGTCGAACGACGGCGTCCACTTCGTGCCGCTCGCGGCGGCACGGATCTTTCGCTTCCCGGGCTCGTCCGCCGCGCCGATCGCGCTCGCGGCCCACCATCGCTTCCTGCGCCTCGCCATCGACAACGGCGACGACGAGCCTCTGCGCGGAGTCACTGTCTCGCCGCGGGCCCGGTCGCGCGCGCTCCTGCTCGAGGGCGGTCACGGGCGCCCGTATCGGCTGCTCTACGGCAACCCCGGTGGGCAGCTGCCCGACTACGACTTCGTCCGGCTGCCGCGGTCCGCGCTCGGGCTGGGCCGTGCGGCGAGGGGACGGCTCGCGGCGGAGCATTCGAATCCGGAGTTCTCGGCCGCAGGCCCGCCGCAGTCGTTCGCGGACGAGCATCCTCACGTCGTGGAGCTTTCGCTCGCGTTCGCGGCGCTCGTGGTGGCGTTCGCCGGGTTCCTCGCGTTCCGGCGCAGAGCGTGACGGTCGCGCGGCTCGCCGGGCTGATCCGCGAGCGCCGGCCGTGCGTCGCGCTCACCGGCGCCGGCGTCTCGACGGAGAGCGGCATCCCCGACTTCCGCTCCGCCACGGGGCTCTGGGCCCAGTACGACCCGACCGAGTACGCGACGATCGACGCGTTCCGCCGCGACCCGGTCAAGGTCTGGGACTTCTGGGGCAAGCGGATCGACGTGCTCCAGCAGGCGCGGCCGAACGCGGCGCACCTCGCGCTCGCCGAGCTGGAGCGGCGCGGTCTGCTGCGCGCGGTGATCACGCAGAACATCGACCGGCTGCACGAGCAGGCGGGGTCACGCGACGTCGTCGAGGTACACGGCTCGATTCGAACATGCAGCTGCCTTGCCTGTGGCGAGGTGGTGCCCTTCGACGAGGTCGTGCGCCTGCTCGAAGACGCGCCGGCGCCGCCGTGCCCGAGGTGCGGCGAGATCCTGAAGCCGGACGTGGTGATGTTCGGCGAGCTTCTGCGCGAGGCCGCGATCGACCGCGCCTACCAGCTCGCGCGCGAGGCGCGGCTGCTGCTCGTCGTCGGCTCGGCGCTCGAGGTGTGGCCGGTGGCGGGTTTGCCTTCGGAGACGCTCGAGTCAGGCGGATCGGTCGCGATCGTCAACCGCGGCGAGACGACGTTCGACATGCGGGCGGTGCTGAAGATCGACGGTTCCGCCGCAGAGGTGCTCTCCGGGGTGCTCGCCGAGCTGGAGTGAGCTAGGCGGCCGCCCGCTTCAGCGGGCGCTCGGCGACCACGCGGCGGCAGCTCGTGCAGACGCGGCGCTCGATCTCGTACGGAACGCCGGCGCGCTGCCGGATCGCGTGCAGCGTGATCGTCGTGTGTTTGTGAGGCATGACTGTGGCTGCCATTCGTTTCTGAGCGTAGAGGCGGTCTCGGCTACTGCGACGCACGAAAGGGTGAACGAGTTGTGACAATGTGGCCGATGGGGTCGAAAGTTCACGTATTCCTTACGTTCGGCGCCATCTTGCTCCTCTTGACCGGCTGCGGCGGCGCAAAAAAGGCCGCCTCGGAGCCGCAACAGGCGGGTCCCGAGCGGCGGGCGGCGCCGGTCGGCCGCTCCTGTGCTGCGGGCTCGGTGCGGCGGCTCGGTTCGTCGCGCTTCGCGTACGCGGCGGCGGTCCGCTCGACGGCGACTGCCTACCGCCGTCCCGGCCGCCGTCCGTTCGCGCGCTTCAGGCGGCTGAACGTGAACCGCGTCGCGACGGTCTTCGGCGTCCTCGCGGCCCGCGTCGACCGCTCGTGCGCCGCCACGTGGTACCGCGTGCAACTCCCGATGCGTCCGAACGGGATCACCGGCTGGGTCCGGGCCGCTGACGTGCTCATCGGGCGGGTGGGCACGCGGATTCGGGTCGACCTGTCCGAGCGACGCCTGACCTTCTTTCGCCGCGGCCGGCCGGTCCTGCGCGTGACGGTGGCCGTCGGCTCGCACGCGACCCCGACGCCGCTCGGCCGCTACTACGTCAACCAGCGCCTAGTCCCGACTGATCCGTCGGGCCCGTTCGGTCCCGGCGCGATCGGGATCTCGGCGTTCTCCGACGTTCTGACCGGCTGGGCCCAGGGCGGACCGATCGCGATCCACGGAACGAACCGGCCGGACTCGATCGGCCGCGCTGTCTCGAACGGCTGCATCCGCGTCGACAACCGCTACCTGCGGCGGCTGTTCGCGGACACGCCGGCAGGGACGCCCGTCGAGATCACCGCGTGAGGCGAGTCCTCGTGTCGGCCGCCGGCGTCGTGCTCGCCGCGCTCGCCGTGGCCGCGTACAGCGCGACGCGCCCCGACCCGGCAATCCAGGCCGTCGCCGACGGCTGCGAGCGGAACATCAACGCCCTCTACACGCACTCCGCGCCGAACTGGGTGTACGTCAACGACAAGGACTACCCGGCCGACGGGCCCGTCCCGCCGCCGCAGTGGGTGAAGGGCATCGCCAACGCGCTCGTGCAGCCGTTCCTTGCTGCGCATGTCGCGGGAGGGGACAACCCGTTTACCCACCGCCGGCACGACTTCCTTACGAACGTCCGGGTCGATCCTCCGTACGCGTTCCTGCTCGGCGGCGACGAGGCGGCCCGGACGGGCAACTTCGAGCTGCGCGGCGAGGGCACGGCACGCCTCCACACCGAGTGGGAGGAGGTCGCGTGGCCAACGTTCGCGTGGCCCGAGCGCGGCGACCGGGTCGAGCTCCTCGGCTCGTGGGTCTGGGACTGCGATCACTTCGCGCCCTCCGGCGAGCACACGGAGCTCCACCCGCTCCGAGCGGTGTGGGTGCGGCGGGCGATCTCGGCGCGGAGCCCTTATGGGGAGGCGCAGGCCGATCTCGTGATCTCGACGGACAAGACGCCTGCCGGCGCGCAGGCGGACTGCGCCCACCGCGCGAAGGGCGAGGACGCGGCGTTTCGCGCCTGCCTGGCGAGCGACAGCGGTCGGCAGAACGTGAACGGCACATACGGGTTCACGTTCCGGGCACCGACGCGCTCCACTGCCGGCGTTGGCCTGGGCGCACGCCTCCGCGTACGGGTCGTCGACCGCGGCAGCGTCGCGGCTCCGCCGGTGCGGGTCGAGACGAGCGGGAGGTCGGTCTCGGTCACGACGACGATCGACGCACCGCCCGGAAGGCGTGTCGTGCTCGCCAAGTCGTTCTTCGCAGGCTGGCGGCCGATGCCGGCACGGCGGCTGCCATTGCATCTGCGCGTGTCGTTCCGGGAACTGCTCGTGCGCCGAGTCATGGATCCTGGTTGCCCGGCCTCGAACCGCGCCTGCTCGAACCCCGAGTCGACGCTCGGCGACCAGAACTCCGAGCCCCCGGGCGAGTGGAATCCGTACTGGGACGTCGCCGGGATCTGGGGCCGCTGGGCGCCGCCGCTCCTCCGCGCCCGTGACGGTGAGCGGTTCCGCGGTCGTCAGAGCGTTGACATCTACATCCCCCTACACAGCCGCTGGCGGCTGTACGCCTTCGCGCGGGAATGCGACTTCAGCGTCAGCGTTCTCGGACAGGTCCCGATGGAGCCCTGTCCGGCCGGGCTCCGCGAGTTCGGCGCGGGTGAAGGTGACGAGTCGGCCGGGCACGTCGAAGTCTGGTTCCGGTCGCCGCGGGCAAGCCTCGGAAGGCACCGCGCGAACGCCACTGTGCAGGCCTCGTCGTGCCCACCAGTCAACCGGCTCGGCTGCTTCCGGCTCACGTTCGAAGTGCGGCGCATCGACGACGCCGCCCGCCGGGCGGCCGCTACCACCCGCTAAAGCGCCGACGCGGCGGGTACGGTACGACCCAACCGACGAAGGGGGCACGATGGCGCGAGCACAGAAAGACCTGCTGAG
>JBKOXJ010000024.1:0-18113 GCA_046724905.1 Actinomycetota bacterium
GTCGAGGCGGACCCCGGCCAGCTCACGCAGGTGCTGATGAATCTAGTGATCAACGCGCGCGACGCGATGCAGAACGGCGGGCGGCTCGAGATCGAGACGCGCAACGTCACCCTCGACCGCCCACACGCCGAGCGCGCGGTGGTCATGCCTCCGGGCGACTACGTCCTGCTCGCCGTCAGCGACACCGGCCACGGGATGGACGAGGAGACGCGCGAGCGGGTGTTCGAGCCGTTCTTCACGACCAAGGATCCGAGCTCGGGCAGCGGGCTCGGGCTCGCGACCGTCTACGGGATCGTGAAGCAGTCCGGCGGCTACATCCTGGCCTACTCCGAGCCGGAGATCGGGACGACGTTCAAGGTCTACCTCCCGCGGACGCGCGAGGCTCCGCCGACCGCGGCCCGGCCTGCGCGCGTCGATGCCGCCGCCACGCGGTCAGGGCGCGTGCTGGTCGTCGAGGACGAGCCGGTCGTGCAGGGGGTGCTCGTCGCCATGCTCGAGGATGCTGGGTACGAGGTCGTTACCGCCGCGGACGGCGAAGAGGCGCTGTCCCTCGTTGACGACGGGCTCGAGGCGGAGCTCGCGATCACCGACGTGGTGATGCCGAAGCTCGGGGGCGTCGATCTCGCCGCGGAGCTCCGGCAGCGCCGTCCCGCGCTGAAGGTGATCTACACGTCTGGCTATACCTCGGACGCGATCGCGCGCCACGGCGTCCTCGCCGAGGCGGCCTTCCTCCAGAAGCCGTTCTCGCTCGCGGACTTGCAGGCGAAGCTCGCCGAGGTGCTCGAGCCCTAGCGCCGCACCCGCAGTCGCCGCAGGAGCGGCCAGCCGTACCAGAACCAGGCGAAGGCCGTGACCACCGCGAAGACGAGAACGGCGCTCGCCCCCGTCCCGAGCACGAAGTCGGTGATGAGAAGCACTGCGGCGCTCATGCCGAGCGCCAGGAAGACGGTTCCCGCGATCGCGAGCCGGTTGGACGTGACGAGCAGCCACTCTTTGTCGTGCTGGCGCCACTGGAGCCGGTGGAAGGCGGACGGCGCGATCAGCAGGATCGACGCGAGCGCCGCGAACATCAGCGCCCCCACGTACACGTCCTTCTGGAAGTCGGTCATCTTCGAGTAACCCTGCGAGAACGGGACGATCAGCAGAAACGCGAACAGCACTTGCACGCCCGGAAGTGCGACGCGCAGCTCGTTCAGGAACTCGATCAGCTCGCGGTCGAGGTCGTCCTGGTCCCGCTCCGCCACCAGCGGAGCTTAGGGGGCGAGGCGCTCGATCAGCCAGCCGGAGTCCGCGCGGCGGTAGCGGAACCGGTCGTGTAGCCGGTCGGCGCGGTGCTGCCAGAACTCATACGTCTCCGGCTCGAGCCGGAAGCCGCCCCAACCTTCGGGCCTCGGCACGTCGCCGTCCGAGTGACGGGCCGCGACCTCGGCGACCCGGGCCTCCAGCGCCGCGCGGCTTTCGATCACCTCGCTCTGGGGCGAGGCAGCGGAGCTGAGGCGACTCGCGCGGGGTCGGTTGCCAAAGTACTCGTCCGACTCCTGCGGCGCGGTTCGGCGAACCTCCCCTTCGACGCGCACCTGCCGGCCGAGCGGATGCCAGTAGAAGAGCAGCGCGCCGCGCCGGTTTTCGGCGAGCTCGCGGCCCTTGCGGCTCCCATATCCCGAGACGAAGGCGAAGCCGCGCTCGTCGGCGCCCTTCAGCAGCACCATCCGCACCGACGGCGCGCCATGCGCGTCGGCGGTGGCCAGCGCCATCGCCTCGGGGAGCTCGAGGCCCGCAGCCGAGGCCTCGCCGAACCAGGCGCGGAACTGCGCCAGCGGGTCGGTGTCGAGGTCGGACTCGTCCAGCGGATGGTCGCGCGAGTCGGCCACGCGCCGAGCCTAGCGACGGCTTGACAAGAAGTATTCGTAAGTTGATACTTACCGTAAGTGATGGCTTACGTAAACGCGATGGACGCGTTGGGCGACTCGACCCGGCGGGAGATCTTCGAACGGCTGCGGGAAGGCCCGAGGTCGGTCGGAGAGCTCGCCGCAGGCCTTCCGGTCAGCCGTCCGGCCGTCTCGCAGCACCTGCGGGTGCTGAAGGAAGCAGGTCTCGTGACCGAGCGACGTGACGGAACCCGCAGGCTCTACCGGCTCGAGCCGGGGGCGTTGGCGGAGCTGCGGGACTACTTCGACGGCTTCTGGGCCCGAGCGCTGGCCGCCTTCGAGGCGGCGGCCGAGGCCGAGGAGCGAGAGGAGGAACGATGAGCATGCAGACCGCAATCGAGCCGGTGCGCCGGTCCGTGGCCGTGCGGCGGCCACTCGAGGACGCCTTCCGGCTCTTCACGGAGGGCATCGGAACCTGGTGGCCGTTCGAGACGCACTCGATCGGCGCGGACGAGGTGGAGACCGCGGTCTTCGAGCCACGCGTCGGCGGCGAGCTCTACGAGCAGCAGCACGACGGCACGCGGGCCCACTGGGCGACAGTGCTCGCCTGGGAGCCGCCCCACCGGATCGTGCTCGAGTGGAAGGTGAATCCGAAGGCCGTTGCGGCGACCGAGCTCGAGATCCGGTTCACCGCCGACGGCGACGGGACCCGCGTCGACCTCGAGCACCGTGGCTGGGAGAGGCTCGGCGAAGCGGCAGAAGAGGACCGCGCGAGCTACGCGGATGGCTGGAAGTTCGTCCTCGGCCGCTACGAGGAGGCCTAGTCCCGCGGTGCGAGAAGGGCCGCGAGCTCGTCGTGGCCCTTCTCGCGCGCGAAGTCGGCGGCGCTGCGGCCGTCGTCGGTCGTCAGCGTCGGGTCGGCGCCCCGCGCCAGCAGGTCTTCGGTCATCTGCGGGTCGCCGTTCTGGGCGGCCGCGTGGATCGGCGTGAAGCCGCCGTCCTGGCGCGCGTTCGGGTCGGCGCCGGCCTCGAGCAGCATCGCGACGATCTCGGCGCTGCGCCCCGCGGTCGCGCTGTGCAACGGCTGGACGTGCCCGAAGCCGCCGGCGACGGCATTCGGCTCGGCACCGCGGTCGAGCAGCAGCCGCGCCGCCTCAGGCTGAGCGAAGAACGAGGCGAAGTGCAGCGGATTGCCTCGGTCGGGCGACCACGCGTTCGCGAGCGACGGGTCCGCGTCGAGCAGCTCGCGCAGCCGCTCGAAGTCGCCCAGTGTCGCTGCCTCGAAGACGTCGAGCTCGCTACGGGCGGCGCGAATGGCCTCGACCGCGTCGAGGTCGGACCGGTACCGCGCGAGCATCAGCGCCGAGACGCCGGCGTCGCTTCGATCCTCGGCCGTCTCCGGATGGTCGCGCACGAGCTCGCGCACGCGCTCCGTCTCCCCCGCCTCAATCGCCTGGATCAGCTCGCTCGCCATGCCGTCCCCCTCCCGCGCTAGTATTTAGATAGCCTAACTAACTAATGCCGGATCTGTCAAGCGACCGCTATCGCACGGCCGACCGCCTCCACTCGGCGGCGATCCACCTGCTGCGCGGGATTCGCGGTGCCGATCCGGAGACGGGCCTCAGTCCGGCGCGGCTCTCGGCCCTCTCAGTGGTGGTCTTCGGCGGGCCGCTCACGCTCGGCGCCCTCGCCGCTGCCGAGCAGGTACGCGCGCCGACGATGAGCGCGATCGTGAACGGGCTCGAGGACGAGGGCCTCGTGCGGCGCGAGCGCGACCCGGAGGACGGGCGCGCCGTTCGCGTCCGGGCGACGAGGAAGGGCGAGCGGCTGCTCGAGCGCGCGCGGCGCAAGCGGCTCGAGACGCTGGCCGGGAGGCTCGATGGCCTCGGCCAGGAGGAGCTGCGGACGCTCGAGCACGCCGCCGAGATCGTGGAGAGCGTTACCGGAAGAGGTCCCGGTCGGCAGGCATGACGAGGTCGCCGGCGCGTCCCTCGCCCGCGACGTCGAGCCCCCGGACGACGGCCGCCGGAATCCCGCGCGCTTTGCCGAGCACGAGCTCGGCCGCCGCTGCGATCTCGTCCGCCGTCGCGATCTGCGTCGTCCGCAGCTCGTAGCCGACCGAGTCGCGCGTGCCGCGCAGGTCGCGGAGCACCTCGATTCCCGCGGCGCCGATCGCGACGTCGGTCGTCCCTTGGCGCCACGGCCGACCGAAGGAGTCGCTCACGATCACGCCGACCCGGCGGCCGGTCAACTCACGCAGGCGCGCGCGCAAGTCCTCGGCAGACGCGTCCGGATCGACCGGGAGGAGCACTACCGACTCCGGCTCGGGCGCGTTCGACGCGTCCACGCCGGCAGACGCGCAGACGAAGCCTTGGCGCGTCTCGGCGATGACGAGCGGAGGACGCGACCGGACGATCCGGGCGGTCTCGCCGAGGATCACCTCGAGCTGACGCGGGTCGCCGTCGCCGGCGAGCTCGCGGGCACGTTCGGAGGGCTCGACCTCGTCCAGCCGAACGACGCGCCCCTCGGCCTTCGACACCGCCTTCTGTGCGACCACGACGACGTCCCAGTCCTCGAGCTCGACTGTGTCCGCGAGCAGCCGCGCGAGCTCGTCGCCCTCCCGAACGTCCGGGATGCCCTCGACCGGGATGATCGTGAGCCGGTTCAGGAGAGGCCGGTCAGCCGGATGCCGGCGTTGGTCCGATAGCGCTTGTTGACGTTCAGGATCACGGCCGTCATGCCCTCGAGGCCGCGCGAGTTGGCGAGCGGGCCCGCGTCGATCGCCCGCCCCGCGAGGAGCGGCTGAGCAAGGTCGAGCGCGAGCTGCTTCGTCGGGTCGTCGCCGCAGACGAGGACGTCCTGCTCGAGCGGCTCGGGCTTGGCCAGATGGACCGCCGACAGCGTGTGCAGGCCCGAGGCAACCGGAGCCGAGACGACGGCGTCGATCTGCTCTGCGAGCGACTTGCCTTCGGTACCCGGCAGGATGCCGTCGTCGGTGAAGCGGAGATCGCTCGCGACGGAGAGCAGCGGTGTCGAGCCGATCGGCCCGGCGAGCTCGCGCGCCGTGTCGAGGGCGGCCCGCGATTGGACGGCCAGGATCACGAGGTCGGCGTCCTGCACGACATCGCGGTTGGCGCCGCCCGAGACGCCGAGCTCTTCGGCCGCCTGCTGGGCGCGCTCCGGGTCGCGTGAGCCGATCGCGACGTCCGTTCCGAGAGCGCGCAGACGGCCCGCGAGCGCCCGGCCGAACTTCCCGGTGCCGCCGACGATCGCGACCTTCAGCGCGGTGCTCCCGCGGCGTCGAGCGCCGCCTCGGCGAGGCGGGCGCGCGCGGATTCGTCGCTCATCAACGTCCGCGTCACGATCGGCCGCACGCCGCGCTCTGCGACCGCATCGCCGTCGTCCGCGTCGGCCTCGTCCAGGACGAGCGCGTCGATCAGGCCGTCGTAGCAGCCTGCGACGTGCGCTGCGGTCGTGCCGCCCGCGAGCCGAGCGAGCATGCGATCGGCGGGACCCTTGACCGCGCGCCCGCCGATCAGGGGGCTGACGGCGACGGCCGGCACCCTCCGGGCCTGGATCGCCTCGCGGATCTCCGCGACCGCGAGGATCGGGCCGATGCTGAGGTAGGGGTTGCTGGGAGCGATCAGGATCAGATCGGCCTCGGCGAGTGACTTGACCACGCCGGGAGCGGGGCGCGCGCGGTCGGCGCCGTCGAACCTCACCCGGTCGACCTCGTCGCGGTGCGCGCGGGCGACGAACCACTCCTGGAACGGGAAGCTGCCGGCCCGCGTGTCCACCCATGTCGCGAGCGGGTCGTCCGTCGTCGGCAGCAGCGTCGGCTCGACGCCGACCGCGGCGGCGAGCCGGGCCGTGACCGTGGAAAGCGGCTCACCGCGCCGGAGCGCCTGCGTGCGGACGAGGTGCAGCCCGAGATCCCGGTCGCCGAGCCGGAACCAGTCCTCGCCGCCGAGGGTGCTGACGGTCTCCAGCGCGTGCCAGGTCTCGTCGGCGCGACCCCACCCGCGCTCCTCGTCGGCGAGCCCTGCGAGCGTGTAGAGGACGCTGTCGAGATCGGGCGAGACGGCCAGGCCGAGCACCTCGAGGTCGTCGCCGACGTTGACAATCGCGGTGAGCGCGGACCCCTCGACCACTTGCGCAACGCCGCTCAGGAAGCGCGCTCCACCGACGCCTCCGGAGAGGACGGCGACCTTCACGCCGCCTCCTGCCAGGCGGCGCGGGTCCGCGGGCCCGCCCGGTCGACGATGCGCGCCAGGTCGGCAATGGTGTCGACGTCGTCGACGAGGTTCCGGAGGTGCAGCGCTCGCGAAGGCGCGAGCTCGGCGAAGCGCGCCGCGCTCCCCGGCCCGTAGAGCGGTTGGAACAGGCTCGCGCGCGAGAGGGCGAGCGCGTTCGTCGTGCCGTCCACGGCAGGGACGAGCGCGAGCCCTTCCGCGGGGACCGCGCCGAGGAGCAGCTCGAGATCGGTCGGGGTCGCACAGGGAAGATCCGAGTTCAGGACGAGCACGGATCCGGATTGCGCCAAGGCGAGGCCCGCAGCGACGGCGACTCCCTGGCCGCCACTCCGATCAGCGACGACCTCGACTCCCGCAACCACGCCCAACGGCTCCGGCGTCACGACTACCGTTCGAGCGACCTCTAGACACGCCGTGAGCACGTCCTCGAGCATCGCGGCGACGAGCTCCGGGCGTGACGGGAAGGCCGGCAGGCGCGTCTTGCCGGACGGGCCGCGGTGCGGCACGACGATCGTCGCCATCGCGCAGGGAGACTACCGCCGTGATGCCGGCACTCGACAACGCCCGGATCGCAGACCGGCTCGAGGAGCTCGCCGCGCTCCTCGACCTCGCCGGGGCGAGCGTTTACACGGTGCGCGCGTACCGGCGGGCGGCAGAGCTCGTGCGGACGACGAAGGCGCCGATCGCCGAGCTCGTGCGCGCGGGACGGGCGCGGGAGCTGCGCGGGATCGGCCCTGGGATCGAGCGCCGGCTGCGGGAGCTGGTCGAGACCGGCGATCTCGAGGAGCTGCGCGAGCTCCAGGCACAGGTCGCGCCGGAGCTCGTCGCGTTCGGCCGCTACGCGGGCATCGGGCCGAAGCGGATGGCGGAGATCGGCGAGGCGCTCGGCGCGCGGAATCTGGCCGATCTGCGCGAAGCGGCCGCGGCGGGGCGCCTCGCGGAGGTGCCGGGCGTGGGTCCCGCGACGGAGCAGAGGCTGCGCGCGGCGCTGGAGCGGCCGGAGAAGCCGCGGCCGCGGCGGGGGATCTTGCTCAATCGCGCCTGGGCGCTGGCCGGCTCCGTGGCAGACGCGCTGGACGGGGCGGTGGCCGGTGACCCGCGCCGGTTCCGCGACGCGTGCGAGGACTTCGCGATCGTCTGCGCGGCGGCCGATCCGCGGCCGGTGCTCGAGCGGTTTGCTGAGCTGCCGCAGATCGTCGCCGTAATGGAACGGCAGCAGCGGCGGGCGCTCGGCGTCACCGTCGAGGGTGTTCCGGTGGAGGTGGTCGTGGCCGAGCCGGACCGCTTCGGCACCGAGCTCGTGCGCGCGACGGGGTCTGCCGCGTACGTGCAGGCCCTCGAGCCGCTGCCGGATGCCGAAGACGAAGAGGCGGTCTACGCGGCCCTGGGGATCCCGTGGTGCCCGCCCGAGCTGCGCGAGCGGTCGTTCCGCGGCGAGCCGCCGCAAGACCTCGTGCGGCTCGACGACGTCAAGGGCGACCTCCACGTCCACACGACTGCTTCAGACGGCAAGGCGACCGTGCTCGAGATGGGCGAGGCGGCACTCGAGCTCGGCTACGAGTACCTGGCGATCTGCGACCACACGCGGAACGTGCGCGTCGTGCCGGGCCTCGACGCCGACGACGTGCGCCGTCAGAGCGAGGAGATCGCGGCTGCGAACGAGCGGCTGGCGCACCTGCGGATCCTGCGCGGGATCGAGTGCGACATCCTCGCCGACGGGTCGCTCGACCTCCCGGACGATGTACTTCTGGAGCTCGACTGGGTGCAGCTCTCGCTGCACGCGGGCCAGCGGCAGGCGCGTGGTGAGCTGACGCGGAAGGTGACCGAGGCGATGCGGCATCCCGCGGTCTCGTGCCTGAGCCATCCGAAGGGCCGGATCATCAACCACCGGCCGGAGAACGCGCTCGACCTCGAGCGGGTATTCGAGGTGGCGCTCGAGACGGGGGTGGCGGTCGAGGTGAACGGGCTCCCGGATCGCCTCGACCTGCGCGACGAGCACGTGCGGCTGGCGGTGGAGGCGGGGGTCGCGGTCGCGTGCTCGACGGACGCGCACTCGGTGCGCGGGCTCGGCAACATGCGGCTCGCGGTGGCGACGGCCCGCCGCGGGTGGGCGACGGTCACTGACATCGTGAACACGAAACCGCTCGACGCGGTCCTTGCGCTCCGGCGCCGTTAGCTTGACGGGGCCGGCGCAAATCGGCCCGCAATCGGCACAGAGCCGCGACGCTTCGCCCGGTAGCCTCGACAGTGGGTGGCGGGTGGACGCCCACCCCACCCAGGGTGGGGCGGGTGGGGCGTGTAGGGCGTGAGGAGCCGGGCCTGCGGGAGACGAGACCGAATCGGCCGGGTCTCGCTCAGCCCTCGCCGGCGGCGCCGCCTGGGCCGCTCGTTGCCCATTCCGACAGATCGAACCAGTGCGTCTCGCGCAGCGCCGCGGCGACCTTCGGCTCGGTGTGCTGTGGGTTGAAGACGTGGCTCTCGAGGTCGCAGCAGATCGCCACCGCCCCGAGCGGAACGTCGGGAAGATTGATCAGCGCCTCCGCCGGCAGCTGCGCCTCGGCAACCGTGTAGTGCTTGAACTGGAGATCTGGCGCGACCTCCATCAGCCGCGGCCAGTCGGGACAGGTGCGGGAGCTCATCGTCCCGGAAGTTGGGCGGGCGCGGGCATTTCCTCCCTGGTCCAGCGCCCCTCGAGGCGAACCAACCCACCGGTGCGGCGGCGCGGGACGACAAACAGCGTCAGTGCATCGTCCAGCCAGTGATAGAGGTGGCCGCCGTCCCGCGAGACGAGCCCAAAACGGAGGTGAAAGCGGCCGTCCGCAAGCGGGAGCTCGTCGACCTCGAACCGGAATACCCATTCGCCCGGCCGCTCCTCCCAGCCGAGCTCCGCAGTGTCGGCCGAGCCGCCTGCAATCAGCAGCCCGGAGTGCTCGCGCAGCTCGTACGACAACAGCGGCGGCGGGAGCGGCCCCTCGGCGACGACGCGGATCCGGACCGACATCGACTCGCCCGGGACGAACTGGATGCGCTCCTCGCTGTCGGCCCCCTGGAGTGCGACGTCGACGATCCGCGCCTCACCGCTTCCCCACTCGCGCAGCCCCGCGCCGCGCTCGGCGGGATCGTGTTCCTCGGCGAGCAGACCGCGGTAGCGCAGGATCGCCTCACGTGTTCCGCCGTCGAACTCGACCATTCCGTTTCGAAGCAGCACCGCGCGCCGGCAAAGCCGTTCGACGGCCGCGGCGTCGTGCGAGACGAAGATGATCGTGCTCCCCCGCTGCTTGAGCTCTGCGATCTTGCCGAAGCACTTGCGCTGGAACTCCTCGTCGCCGACCGCGAAGACCTCGTCGAGCAGGAGCACGTCGGCGCGCAGGTGTGCCGCGACCGCGAACCCGAGCCGCATGTACATCCCCGACGAGTAGGTCCGCACCGGTAGGTCGATGAATCGCTCGAGGCCTGCGAAGGCGACGATCTCGTCCATCTGCTCGCGCACGTACGCGCGCTTGAGTCCGTGCACGGTGCCGTTCAGGAAGACGTTTTCGCGTCCGGTGAAGTCTGGGTGGAAGCCGGCGCCGAGCTCGAGCAGCGAGCCGACCCGGCCGCCCACGTCCACGCGACCGCTCGTCGGCTTGATGATCTCCGAGATCAGCTTCAGGAGCGTCGTCTTGCCCGAGCCGTTGCGGCCGATCAGCCCGACGGCTTCGCCGGGCTCGACTTCGATCGTGACACCCGAGAGGGCCCAGACGTCCGTCGGCCTCGAGCGCCCGCGCGCGACGATCAGTTCCTTGAGCGTCCGGACCGGCTTGGCATAGACGCGGAAGCGGCGCGAGACGTCGTCGATCCGGATCTTGCCGGGGCGGATCATCGAGCCGAAGGTAGCGGAAGGAGTCGCCGGACTAGCCCCGCCAGGACGGCCACGAAGGACGGATCGTCGTTCGGCATCTCGATCCGCGCGAAGCCGATGCCGAGCTCGCGCGCGTGTTCCGCCGCCTCGACGTCGAGGTCCCACCGAATCTCGAGGTGGTCGGCGACGAACCCGATCGGGCACGCGAGTACGTCGGTGACGCCGCGCGCGGCCAGCTCGCTCAGGTGGTCGAGGATGTCGGGCCCGAGCCACGGCTCGCCGGTCGCCGATTCCGACTGGTACGAGAACGACCAGTCGCGCAGTGCGGCCTGCTGTGCGACGAGCCGCGCGGTCCCGAGCAGCTCCTCCTCGTACGGGTCGCCTTCGTCGAGGATGCGGGCCGGCAGGCTGTGCGCGGTGAAGACGACGTGCGCGTCGGTGCGCGCGACGCGGTCGGCGAGAAGCTCGACGAAGCCCAGCTCGGTTCCCCAATGCTCGACGAACCTCAGCTCCGCCCGGCCGGCAACGGCATCCTCGAGCTGGTCGCGATAGCCGCCGATCGACAGGCGCGAGTAGTGCGGGGCGAGGACGAGACCGACGATCGTCGAGGCGCCCGTGGCGAGCGCCTGCCGAGAGGCGTCGGCGATCCGCGGCCGCCAGTGCTTCATGCCGGTGTAGACCGGGATCTCGAGCTCGCGCTCGAGAGCCGCGCGGGTGCGTTCGGTGATCTCGTTCAGGGGCGAGGAGCGGTCGATTCCGAGCCGTCGGTAGCGCTCGACGAGGTCGGCGAGGAGCTCCGGCCGGATCGGCCGGCCGCCGCGGATGTCGGCGTAGTAGGCGGGGACGTCTTCGAGCCGCTCCGGGCTGCCGTACGCCATCAAGACGACAGCGACGTCGCTCATGGCGATGGGGGCGAAAAGTCACGGATTCGACACGCTCCTGTCACACATCCGTGCGATCCCGTCCGGTAGGGTCGACAGCGGGTGGCGGGTGGCCCGCCACCCCACCCAGGGTGGGGCGGGGTGAGGGGTGGCCGGCGCATCAGACCCTGGCCTCGACCGTGGCTTCCTGCACGAACTGGGTCAGGCGCCGCAGCACGGCCGGGTCCGTATCGGGCAGCACGCCGTGGCCGAGGTTGAAGACGTGGCCCGGCCCGCCGTCGGCGCGGTCGAGGATCTCTCGCGTTGCGGCTTCGATCCGCTCCCACGGCCCGAGCAGGTACGCGGGATCGAGGTTGCCCTGGACGCCGCGATCCGCACCGACCTCGGCCCAGCCGACGTCGAGTGGAATGCGCCAGTCGAGCCCGATCACGCCGCCTCCGGCCTCGGCCATTTCGGCCAGCAGGTGCGACGTCCCGGTGCCGAAGTGGATGGTGGGCACGTCGACGGATCCGAGAATCTGCGCCGAGTACGGCGCCACGAACTCCTCGTAGTCAGCAACGGAGAGCGCGCCGACCCACGAGTCGAAGACCTGGATCACGTCCGCGCCGGCCGCGACCTGCGCGGCCAGATAAGCGGCGAACGTGTCCGCGAGCTTCCCCGCCAGCGCGTGCCAGATCGCGGGCGCCGAGTACATCAGCCGCTTGACGTTCGAGAACTCGCGGCTCGGCTTGCCCTCGACGAGGTAACCGGCGACCGTGAAGACCCCGCCGCAGAAGCCGATCACGGCCGTCTCCTCCGGCAGCGCCTCCCGCACCAGCCGCACCGCCTCGAGCACGAACGGCACGGCCTCCTCGGGGTCGGGCACGCGGAGGCGCTCGACGTCGCCCGCGGTGCGAACCGGGCGATCGATCACCGGTCCGACGCTCTCGACGAGCCGGACGTCGACGCCCATGCCCGAGACCGGCAGCATGATGTCGGCGAACATCACCGCCGCGTCGACGCCGTGCGCGTCCACGGGCTGCAGCGTCACCTCCGCGCACAGCTCGGGGCGGCGGCAGACCTCGAACAGGTCGTAGCGCTGGCGGATCTCGCGGTACTGCGGTAGTGACCGCCCCGCCTGCCGCATGAACCACACCGGCGTGCGCTCCACCGGCTCCCGCCGGCAGGCGCGAACGAGAAGGGGGTCCGACAAGGCATCACTAGACTAGCGGCGCCCATGCAGGCCTACGGCGAGCACCGCGTGGCTTCTGGGCCGCTCGCCGTCCGCTGGCTCGCCTACGAGATCGAGCCGCCGCGCGCAGGGGCGCTTTCGCGCGTCAGCGTCCGTTTCGCCAACGCCGGCCGCGAGACCTGGGACGCGGGCCGGATGAACCTCGCCTACCACTGGCGCGACGAGCTCGAGAACCCGATCGTGTGGGATGGGCTGCGCACGCGCCTCGAGCGGGCCGTGGCCCCCGGTGACCAGCTGGAGGCGGACCTCGACGTGCGCGCGCCGATTCCGCCGGGGCGCTACCGGCTCGCGCTCGACCTCGTGGCGGAGAACTTCGTCTGGTTCGCCGAGCTGGGCGGGAGCGAGCTCCAGACGGATCAGGAGGTGGACTTGCGCGTCGCCCGCCGCGCCCTTGCCGTGCGTGTGCGCCCGGGGCCTCCGGAGCTCGAGCGCGAGACCGCAGATGCGCTCGCCGCGCTCGAGGAGCCGCTCGCCTCCGAGGACGAGGCCGTCGCCGTCGCCGAGCTCGCCGCCGGGACGCTGCCCGCGCCCGACTGGTCGCGCCGGATCCTCGACGCGCACGAGGAGGGATACGGAATCGTCGGCGGCGCAGTCGAGCCGCTGGCCGGGCCGCTACGGGCGCGCCGGGCGCGCAGCGTCCTCCGCGCCTGGGCGCCTGGCACGGGACGGAACCCGGCGTTCGGCCACCCGCTCCTATGCGCCTCGGTCCTGCGCGAGGTCGACTTCGTCGCCACCGGAGACATCGAAGGCCTGCCCGCCGTCGCGCTCCCGTCCGAGGAGCCGTGGCTCTACGACGGCCGCATCGTCGTCAGAGCTCGACTGCGATCCGGTCGTCGGCGCGGGTGAAGACGAACGCGCCGACGCCCAGCGCGGCAACCGCCGCCGCACAGAGGTAGATCACGTCGACCGCGCGGGGCATCTCTCCGAAGAAGAGCGGGTCGCGGATCGCGTCGATCGGCGGCGCGACGAAGTTCACGTAGCGCAGGACATTGGCGAGCGCCTCGTAGTCCTGCGCCGCCCCCGGCAGGTCGTCGATCGTGTACAGGATCGGCGTCAGGAAGAACCACGGCAGGAGCAGCGCCGCGACGAGGTGCTCGACGTCGCGGAACAGCACTGTCGCCGCAGCGACGGCGACCGAGAGCCCGCCGACGAGGCACACGAACAGGGCCGCGAGCGGCACCGCGACCCACTCCGTCGCGCGCACGCGCGGCAGCAGCACGAAGTTGAGCGCGAGCAGCACACCTAGCATGACCCCGAACGAGACGAGGTTCGTCGCCACCGCCGACAGCGGCACGAGCTGGCGCGGGAACCGCGTCTTCCGGATCAGCGTCGCGTACTCGAGCATGCTCTTCGACGCGGCCTGGAGCGTGGTCGAAAAGAACACCCAGGGGGCGAGCCCGGAAAGCAGGAACAGCGCCGGGTGGTCGACGTCGATCACCTTCCAGAGCAGCGAGAACACGAGCAGGTAGATCCCCATCAGGAGCAGGGGATTCGCGAGCGACCAGGCGACGCCGAGGACCGTGCCCTTGTAACGGGCCTGGAGATCGCGGCGGAAGAGCGAGCCGAAGAGCTCGCGGTAGCGGACGAGGTCGGCGTACGTGTTCACGCGAGCTTCCGCGCGTAGAGGCTGACGCCGGAGTAGCTCTCGAAGTTGAGCGCCCAGAGCGTCGCGAGGAACCGTCCGCCAGGATACCGCAGGACCCGCCCGAGCTTCCGGCCGGAGAGGACGTCGTACCCGAGCGCGTACTCGACCCGGGTCGGAAGCAGCCGCGCCCGCAGGAAGCTCGCGAGGTACGCCCACAGCGTGTGGACGTGCTCGTTGATCCCGAGCTCCCGCTCGGCCCGCTGCTGCGGCGCGTCGGGGTCGCCTCCCGGCGGGCGCGTGCCCTCGTTGAGAGCCGCGACGATGCCGCCGCGCCGCGTGACCCGCGCCATCTCGCGCACCATCCTCGGCGCGTCGAGCGCGTGGTGCAGCGAGGCCACGCAGTAAGTCAGGTCGAAGGAGCCGCCGGCGAAGGGCAGGTGCTCGCCGTCGGCCTGGACGCGCTCGAACGGGCCGACGTGGCGCTCGTAGAACTCCCCCCGCCCGAGCCCGATCAGCGGGTCGTCGAGGATGTCGGTCGCGACGTAGTCGACGCCGCGCGGGACGAGGTGCAGCGCCCCCCAGCAGCGCGCGGCGCCCACCTCGAGCACGTTCGTCCCGGGGCGAACGTAGCGGTCGAGCAGGAGCGAGAACGAGTGCGCGTTGGCCTGCCAGTCGAGGTCGTCCCAGGTGACGTCCGGCAGGGTCAGGTCGACCTCGTCGTCCTCGACGTACCAGCCTTCCTGCCGTGCCTTCTCGGGCCACGCGGCGATCTCGCGGCGCTTCTCCGCGATGCCCGGCAGCCGGTCGTCCAGCAGCAGCGGCATCCCGCGCTCGATCGGGAACTCGCCGGCACAGTCAGGACAGCCGAGTCGCCCGCTCTGGACGTCGCCGTTCCGGCGGGCGTCCCGCAGCTCGAGCCGCCCCGAACAGACGGGACAGCGGAGGACGTCGACGAGGGCAGGCTTCATCGGGGCCGCGGCTTAGTCTAGGGACGAGCCCCGGCGCACATATGCCGTTAACAGCCCTCCACTACCCTTCGCGCGCGTGACCTCGATCGCGGCTGTCGTTGCGTTCCCTGCCGCGATCGCGGTCATCTGGGGCGCGCTGCGGACGCCTCTGGCGAGACGGATCGTGTCCGCGCCGCGCGCCGACCGCTGGCATGAGCGGGACACCCCGATGGTCGGCGGCATCGGGATCTTCGCGGGCCTCATCGCCGGCGTCGCCGCGGCGGTTGCCGTCGGGGCGATCGACCTGAGCGCCGAGCTCGCCGGAATCCTCGCCGGCCTCGCGCTGCTGTTCGTCACCGGACTCGTCGACGACGTCCGCGCGCTCCCGGCGGGCGTGAAGCTCGCCTGCCAGGTCGCGGCCGCGACGATCGCGATCGCGAGCGGGCTGAAGGTCGAGATCGTCTCGAACGACCTCCTCGGCTGGGCGATCGGCCTGGTCTGGCTCGTCGGCGTCACGAACGCCTTCAACCTGCTCGACAACATGGACGGCCTCGCGGCCAGCCTCGCGGCGATCGGCTGCGGCTTCTTCGCGCTCGACGCCGTCACGACCCACCCGAACGACTCCGTGCTCGTGCTCGCGCTCGCGACCGGCGCCGCCTGCGCCGCCTTCCTGCCGTTCAACCTCCGGCCGCGTGGGTCGGCCTCGGTCTTCATGGGCGACTCCGGCAGCCAGGTGATCGGCTTCGCGCTCGCCTCTCTCGGCCTGTTCTCGAGCTGGAAGGTGGCCGGCTCGACGGTGGCCACCCTCGTCCTGCCGATCCTGATCCTCGCCGTGCCGATCCTCGACACGACGCTCGTGTCGGTCGTGCGGCTGCTCGAGGGACGGCCGATCCACCAGGGCGGCCGCGACCACACGTCGCACCGGCTCGTCTACCACGGCCTCTCGGAAAAGCGCGCCGTCGTGCTGCTCGCGGTCGTCAGCGCCACGCTCGGCGCGACGAGCCTCGCCTACACCGTGCTCGACGACGCGCGGATCACGCTCGTCGGCGTGCTGATCACGTTTGCCCTGCTCGTCCAGTTCGCGAGCTTTCTCTCAGACGTCGAGCGCAGCACGGCGCCGCGCGACACGAGGTCCGCGTTCTGGCGCACGTTCGTGGTGCACCGCCGGCGCCTGATCGACGTCGTCGTGGACTTCGCGCTGATCACGGCGGCGTTCGTGGCCGCGTACCTGCTACGCGTCGAGGGGCACGGCACGACCGTCGAGCGGCACATCGCGACCGTCTCGCTGCCGGTGATCGTGGCAGCCCGTTACCTGTGCTTCATCCCGTTCGGGCTCTACCGCGGTGTCTGGCGCTACGCCGGAGCCCGCGACGCGGCTGCGGTCGTCGGTGCGGTGCTCACGTCCGAGTTCCTCGCCTTCGGCTTCCTGGCGGCAACACGCGACCTGTCGGGCTTCCCGCAGTCGATCTTCGTGATCGACGCGCTCATCTGCACCGTGCTGATCGGCGCGTCGCGGTTCTGGGAGCGCGCGGCCGTGCGTGGGCTCTCGGCCCTCCTCGGCCGCTCGGACCGGCGGCGGACCTTGATCGTCGGCGCCGGGCGCGGCGGGCGCAGCCTGCTCCGTGAGCTGCGCGAGACGCCCGGCGAGCACGTCGTCGGCTTCGTCGACGATGATCCGCGTCTCCGCCGGAGGCGCCTCCAAGGCGTGCCCGTCCTCGGCGGCACGGACGAGCTTGCGCGCGTGCTCGAGCGGGCGCGCCCCGACACCGTGCTGGTCACGATCCCGGACGCCGGGCGCGCCGTCCTGGACGCCGTCGTCGGCGCGTGCGGCAAGGCCGAGGTGCCGTGCCGGTTCGTCCGCCGCGAGACCGACCTCGATCCTCGAGTAGTTCTCGGTTCAATAGCCGAATGAGCGTCATCACCGCCCGCCGCCCCGGCGTCGAGCGCGCCGAGCGCGCCGGGATCTGGAGCGACCGCCTGCTGGCCGCCCTGCCGTTCGTCACTCTCTACGCCTGGCTCTGCCTCCTCTACGCCTGGGAGTCGTGGGGCCACGTCGCGCCGTGGAACTTCTCCGACGAGCTCGAGCTCGCACAGCTCTCGCGCGCGATCGCGGAGACCGGTCACGCGGCCCGCCGGGGCATGCCGCACTCGTTCAACACCCTGTACGCGTACGTCCTGGCGCCGGTCTGGTGGATCAACGACACCGAGTCGGCCTACGCGGCCGCCAAGTACGTCGGCGTGCTCGTGATGACCTCGGTGTTCTTCCCGGCGTACGGCCTGGCGCGGATCGTCACGCCGAAGTGGCCCGCGCTGTTCGCGGCGACCGGGGCTGCGAGCATCCCGGCCCTCTACTACAGCACCATGCTCGTCCAGGAGCCGCTGGCCTACCCCTGGTCGACGCTCTGCCTCTTCCTGATCGCGAAGGCCCTGCTGAAACGGACGCGCTGGTGGATCGCCGCGGCGGTGGCCGCGTCGCTGGTCGCCCCGCTGGTACGCGGGGAGCTGATCGTGATCTCGGCAGTGTTCGCGCTGGCGACGCTCGGGCTCGTCCTCGTGAGCAAGCGCGCGCGGCGGCTCCGCAGCGACTGGACTCTCGGCGACTGGATCGGCGGGCTCCTCCTCGCGGTGGGAGTCGTGATCGTGCTGAACGCGTTCATCGCAAAGCACGCGTACAGCTGGCTGATCGCGACCGAGTTCTACAAGGGTCGGATGTTCTCCCACGGGTTGTGGGCGGCCGGCGCGCTCGCGATCGGACTCGGAATCTTCCCTTTCGTCGCCGGCCTCGCCGCGCTCGCCGGGACCCGCGGGAGGAAGCGGACCGAGGCCGAACGGACCTTCGTCGCGGTCGCGATCGCCGCGATCGTCGGGTTCGGCTGGTACACGGCGGTAAAGGCCGCGTACATCTCGACCGTCTTCTCGACGCTGACGGTCGAGCGGAACCTGATCTACGTCGCGCCGCTGCTGTTCGCCGCGACGGCGCTCGCCTTTCGCTCGCCGCCGCGGCTCTGGGCGCTGGCGGGAGCGACAGGCGTCGCGCTCTATCTGATCCTGACGACTGACTACAAGCTCGACGTGCGCCTGTACGGCGACTCGCCGGGCTTCGCGATCCTCCAGGGCGCCAACCTCGTGTACGGCTGGACGGCCGAGCGGGCACAGAACGTCTTGATCGGGATGCTCGTGCTGTCGGTACTCGCGCTCGTCCTGCCGCGCGTGCTCCCCGGCGGCGAACCGGCCCGCCACGTGCTCTACACGGTCGTCGCGCTCGGGGTGATCGCATGGACGGTCACCGGCCAGATCTCCGCGGCCGCCGGCTCGAACGAGATCGCCGACCAGGCTGTCCAGGGCATCCAGCGGCCGCTCGACTGGATCGACGAGCAGACCGGCGGCGAGCCGGCGCTCTACCTCGGCCAGAAGATCACCGACCCGAACGGGATCTGGCAGCTTGAGTTCTGGAATCGCTCGCTCAAGCACGTGTGGTCGACCGACGGCACCGCGCCCGGGCCCGGG
>JBKOXJ010000085.1:0-3320 GCA_046724905.1 Actinomycetota bacterium
CTCCAGAAGACCTCCCGCATATAGAGGAAGTTCTGGTGCAGGTCCTGCCAGCTGATCTTGATGTAGCGCGAGACGACGACAGCGAGCGGCGGCTCCTCGAGGTGGATCGCCGGCCCCGCGGCGAGGGCTTCCGGATGCGGCGTCAGCACCGGAATGTAGCCGAGCCCGCGTGTCTTCCAAAGCAGCAGCGCGAGGGCGGGCGGGACGATCGCGCCGGCGAACCAGAGGCTCTGCCGCCAGCGGCGGGCGGCGACGAACCCCAGCACTGGGGCGACGAGGAAGAGCCCGTTCGCCGGCTTGATTCCGATCGCGAAGCCGGTCGCGATCCCGGCGAGGAGCGCCTCGCCCGGCGCCCGTGTGTCGAGCGCGCGGACGAACAGATAGCCGGCGACGAGCACGCAGATCGTCGAGGGGAAGTCGCCGAGCCCCGAGAGCCCGAACGCCTGCGGCAGGAACTGCTCGACGTACTTCGCGTGGTACGCCGACGTGAAGAGCGGGATGCAGAGGAACGGCGCGAACACCCAGAGGCCCGCCGCGATGTAGCCGATCATCCGCCCGCCCACGCGCGCACCGATGCCGTAGACCGCCAGCACCCCGATCGGGAGCAGGACGAGCGTCTGGAGCAGGATCAGCGCCGGCAACGCGGCCAGGAAGTTCGGCCCGAAGATCGCCGCGAGCGGAGCGAGGACGAGCGACCACGCGTACCCGATCGTCGAGTCGGGAATGTGGCCGTGCGCGAGCACCCAGGAGCTCGTGTAGAAGTACGTCTGGTCGCCGCCCTGGTAGAAGAGCCAGCGGTTGTGCTGGACCGACTGCGCGAAGAAGAGGACGGCCAGCCACTCCGCCACGATCAGAGGCAGGAGCACGATCCACGGCTCGCGCCCTAGCGGGCGCACCCACTCACGAAGCCGCATATGCGGGCGCGTGCTCGCGATACCAGGCAACCGTGCGGGCGATCCCGTCACGGAGCGGCGTGTGCGCCCGCCACCCGAACGCGGCCTCGGCGCGGGAGGTGTCGAGCTTCCGCCGCGGCTGGCCGTTCGGCTTCGACGTGTCCCAGACGATCTCGCCCTCGAAGCCGGTCGCGTCGGCGATCAGCTCGGCGAGGTCGCGGATCGAGATCTCCTCGCCGGAGCCGAGGTTCACCGGCTCGATGCCGTCGTAACGCTTCGTCGCCAGCACGATCCCGTCCGCTGCGTCCTCGACGAAGAGGAACTCGCGGGTGGGCGAGCCGTCGCCCCAGAGTACGACCTCCTCGCCGCTCTCGAGCATCTTCCGGATCAGGGCCGGAATCACGTGCGAGGTCTCGAGGTCGAAGTTGTCGCGGGGCCCGTAGAGGTTGACCTGGAGCAGGTGCACGACGTCGAGCCCGTACTGCTCGCGGTAGGCCTGTCCGCCGACGAGCAGCGACTTCTTCGCCACGCCGTAGGGCGCGTTTGTCTCCTCCGGGTAGCCGTCCCAGAGGTCGTCCTCGCGGAAGGGTGTCGGCGCGAGCTTTGGGTAGGCGCAGATCGTCCCGATCACGACGAGCTTGTCGACGCCCGCGAGGCGGCTCTGCTCGAGCACGTGGGCGCCCATGATCGTGTTGGCGTACCAGTAGCGGCCCGGATTGGCCCGGTTGGCGCCGATCCCGCCGACCTCGGCGGCCAGGTGGACGACGACCTGCGGCCGCGCCGCGGCGAAGAGCCGCGCGGTGTCGTCCCAGCGCGTCAGGTCGTAGTCGCGCCGTCGGGCCACGAACGGCTCGTAACCCTCGTTCCCGAGTCGCTCGACGACGTGGGTTCCGAGGAACCCGCCGCCGCCGGTGACGAGAGCCTTCATCGCGTCCGCACCGTCGGCTGCGTCACCGGCAGCCAGTCCACGCGGCCGATCCAGCGGTCGCGGTTCTCGGCGTACCACGCGATGGTCTGGCGGATCCCGTCCTCCCAGGAGACGCGGGGAGCCCAGCCGGTCTCGCGCGCGAGCTTCTCGTAGCCGACGCGCAGGGCCATCACCTCGCTTGCGCCCGGGCGCATCCGCACCGGGTTCTGTACCAGCTCGCGCTCCTCCCAGTAGCCCTCCTCGCGCCCGATCCGGAGGATCAGCTCGGCCCAGTCGCGCATCGAGATGTTCTCGCCCTGCCCGTAGACGTAGAGATCGCCGGGGATGCCCTGGGCCGCGACGGTCAAGTGGCCCCGTACGCCGTCGGTGCAGAAGCAGAAGTCCCGCAGCGGCTCGAGACTGCCAACCTCGACCTGTTCCCGCTCGAGCGCCTGCGTGACGATCGTGCCGGTGACGTAGCGGGGGTTCTGGCGCGGGCCGTAGTTGTTGAACATCCGTGTCACGACGCCCGGGACGCCGTACGCGTCGTGGTAGTTCATCGTCAGGAAATCAGCCGCGACCTTGGCGGTGGCGTAGACCGACTTCGGGTTGATCGGCGAGCGCTCGTGGAGGATCAGGCCGCCGGCGTCGTCGTAGTCGTGATGGTGCGCGACGGCCTCACGGGGGTTGCCGTACTCCTCCGACGTCCCCGCGGTGTCGAACTTCTCGAGCTCGAGCCCGTTGTCGACGACCGACTGGAGCAGGTTGAGCGTGCCGACGGTGTTCGTCATCACCGTCTCGTACGGGCGGTGCCACGACTCGCCGACGTGCGCCTGCGCGCCGAGGTGGAAGAGGTAGGGCCGGTCGGGCGCGTCGCGTAGCTCGCGCACGAGCAGGTCGACCGAGTGCCTGTCGGTGAGGTCGGCCCAGTGCACCTTCAGGAACGGCCGTAGGTGCCCGATGTTGTTCAGCGCTCCGCTCGACGTCGCCCTGACGAACGCGTGCACCCTCGCCTCGAGGTGGACGAGCGCCTCGGTCAGGTGCGAGCCCATGAAGCCGTCGGCGCCGGTCACGAGGACTGTGCGGCCCGAAAACTGCGGGCCGAAGTCCTCGCGCAGTTGCGCGATGGACGCGTCAGTCCACATGGAGTCGTTCGTGTTTGACTTCATCGGGGATGCGGGCCGGGACACCCAAGAGTAGCCCGCCCACCCGCCGGAGCGCCCTTCGTAGCGGAATCCTTACAGGTCTCGCGACGCTGATCCTGAGCGGCTCGGGAGCCGTGGCGGCGGCCTACCTGGCACAGAAGTTCGGCCGGAACGCAGCGACCGACGGGTTCTTGGCGGCGTACGGCGTGTACGTCGTGCTGACGCTTGCGGCCCAGGCGCTCCGGCTCACAGTCGTGCCGGAGCTGACGCGCGCCGGGGCAGAGGGACGGCTCGGGGAGGAGACCGGCTCCTACGCCGCGGCGCTGCTGGTGGTCGGGATCCCGGCGAGCGTGCTCGCGGCCGTGCTGGCCGACC
>JBKOXJ010000147.1:0-5248 GCA_046724905.1 Actinomycetota bacterium
TTGTGGGTCGGGTCAACGACGATGCTGACCGCCTGTTCTAACCGGCCACTAACCACAGGGCGTAGCGGCTGAGGGTCCGGTTTTCCGTACGCCGAGCACCACGTCCCCGCTGGCCGTTGTGGTGGAACCGTCTTGTTCCACCGACGCGCACGCGAAGTGTTACTAGGACCTCAGGCGCTGGAACGCCACACGTCAGAACTCGGCCGCCGACGAGCAGTTGACCGCCGCGAGCCCTGCCTTCGAGTGCACGATGCGGCCCGTCAGCACTGGCTGCGCATGGCGTCGAGCACGACTCCTACTACGAGGGATGGAGCGTCGCGCCGAGGCTGGGCGCCTCATCGGCGAGATCCTCGCGACCCGTCCAGGTGGGGGCAACAGGGGGCAACAAGACCCACCGAGAACGAGCGAGACGCAAGCCACACGCGTGTCTGTCGAAGCTGTTCTGATGCGGATTTCCTCGACAGGCCGAGATCGGCCGAGACGTTCAGGCCGTACTCAAAATCCGGTGGCCCGCAAGGGCCGTGTGGGTTCGATTCCCACCCTCCGCATACAGCATGCCGGGCGCGATAGAAAGCCGGTGTGCGGGTCGGCGTGCTCACCGGCGGCGGGGACTGTCCCGGCCTGAACGCGGTCATCCGCGCGGTGGCGCGGCGGTCGCTCGACCGCGGGCACGAGCCGGTCGGCGTGCGCGATGGCTGGCGCGGGCTCGTCGACGGCGTCTTCCAGCCGCTCGGCTCGCGGGAGATCTCCGGGATCCTGCCCCGCGGCGGCACGATCATCGGCACGACGCGGACGAACCCGTTCAAGACGGACGACGGGCCGCAGCGCGTGCTCGAGCAATTCCGCACCGAGGGGCTCGAGGCCCTGGTCGCGATCGGCGGCGAGGACACGCTCGGCGTCGCGGCCCGCCTCTACCGCGAGCACGACTTCCCGGTCGTCGGCGTCCCGAAGACGATCGACAACGACCTCTCTGCGACCGACTACACGTTCGGCTTCGACACTGCCGTCTTCATCGCGACCGAGGCGATCGACCGGCTCCACACGACGGCGGAGTCACACAACCGCGTGATGGTCGTCGAGGTGATGGGCAGGCACACCGGCTGGATCGCCGTCATGAGCGGGATCGCGGGCGGCGCCGACGTGATCCTGATTCCCGAGCAGCCGATCACGGTCGAGCAGGCGTGCCGCGAGATCCAGCGGCGGCACGACCGGGGCAAGGACTTCTCGATCGTCGTCGTGAGCGAGGGCTACGAGCTCACGTACGAGTCCGGCGAGCGACGGGCGGTTGCCGCCGAAGCTCGCGAGAGCGACCAATTCGGCCACGTCCGCTTCGGCGGCGTCGGGGATGCGGTCGCCCACGAGATCGAGGAGCGGACCGGCTACGAGACTCGAGTGACGGTCCTCGGCCACGTCCAGCGCGGCGGCTCGCCGACGCCCCGCGACCGCGTGCTCGCCACCCGCTATGGGCTGAAGGCCGCCGACCTCGTCCACGAGGGACGCTTCGGCCGCATGGCCGCGCTGCACGGCGACCGGATCGTGGACGTCTCGCTCGAGGAGGCGACGGCGGAGCAGAAGACCGTCCCGCCCGAGTGGTACGAGGTCGCGCGCGCCTTCTTCGGTTGAAGGCGACGCTTGCGGCGCCGACCTCAGGACGCGCGGCGCGCTCGAGCGGCTGCGACTTCCCTCAGCGCTCCGGGCGAGCGGCGCAGACGGACGCGCGGATGAACCGCGCGTCCTGAAGAACGGCGTCGCGAGCGACGCCGTTGGCGCGTCCGTCTGAATCGACCGGTCGATGCGGTGGACCGCTCTTCCAAACGGCTAAAGAAACTCCGCGAGCGGGAAGGACCGGTGCTCGCGCGGCGGGACGAGGAAGTTCTGCCGGTGCGTCGTCCGGAGCACGGCGTTGATGCCCTGGGCGCGGTCGCGCTGGACGAGGGGCAGCTTGCGGCCGTTCGGGAGGACGCCGTCCATCGCGAGGCGCGTGCGGTGGAAGTCGTCGCTCGTCGGGTGGAAGACGACGAAGTGGACGCCGGCGGCCGGGCTCTCGGCCATCCCGTCGCGCTCCGGGCTCGCGCTCCAGAAGAACGGGTTGTCGAGCGTGTTGAAGTCGGCCCGTTGCGGGACGGCCGTGCCCTTGCGATAGCGCGTTCCGTCCGCGCCGACCACGTCGTTCTGGAGCCGCGAGGCTGTCTGGATCGCCCCACTGTGGCCGATCGAGGAGGTCCTGGCGAAGTCGCGCTCGACGTCGGAGACTGTCGCCGCATCCTCCGGCGGTTGGCGCACAGTCTGCGCGCCCGCCCGGACGTCGAGCCCTGGCCGGAAAGCCGTGTCGACGCGCTCCCGGAAGCTGAAGTTGAGATACCAGAACTCGAGGTCCTCGAAGACGTGCGAGACGTGCACCGTCGTCCCGCCGCGGAAGTAGCCGGTCGGGCCGAGATCGGCGTAGCCGAGCGTCTCGAGGTTCGCGATCTGCTCGGGGCCCATCCCGGCGCGCTGCGTCGACGTGAAGCCGAGGAAGAGCTCGGCGGTGTCCGGGATCAGGTCGGCACCGGAGACGCCGGCGGCCATCGCCATCTTCTTGGGCAGGCTCTGCCCGCCGTCGAAGCCGCCGCCGGCGAAGCCCTTCCGGATGCTCGTGACGCGGAAGAGGTCGAGGTCGTCGAAGAGCGCCTTGCCACCGGCCGCGACGTGCGCGCTCGAGTCGCTGCGAAGGAGAACCGCGACGTCGTTGTCGTCCAGCACCACCTCGTCCGGGTCGCTCGGAAAGCGGATCGTGTCGAGGAGCGCGGAGACTCTCCGGCGCTTGACACCGCTGGCGCGGCGATCGACCGGCAGGTGACGCCGAGCGGGACCGGCCACGTACCGGTGGAAGTACGGAAGTCCCCACGCGACCGTGACGCCGAGCCCTGCCGGCGTCGGCTCGAAGCGGACGTCGAGCGCACGCAGCGCCTCTTCGAGCTCGGCCTGGGCGGCGCGCAGGTCCGCCGACGACTCGCCGACCGCGACCTTCGCCGTCACGACCTGGTGGTGGAGCGGAGGCACGAGCACCTCGACGCCGCTGTCCTCGACGATCCGCGTGCCCTCGAGCAGGTGCTGCTCTGGCAGCCGGGGCCGCGCCGCCGGACGGGCAGGCGTCGTTCCCAGGCGGTCGACGAGCTCGTAGACACCGGCGGCCCCCAACGCGCCGGCCGCCGCCCCGGCGAGCAGCTCACGACGTGTCAGTTTCACGCTGCCGAGCGGGCGGGCCGGATGAGCTCGAGCGATCGCATCATCCGGTCGAGGTTGTGGACGACCCGGCCGTAGCTGAACGGAGGCGCGACGTGCTCGCTGAGCGCGTAGAGCGACCCGCCGGCGCGCCAGGCATAGAGGACGTGCCAGCTGTCGGCATCGCGGTTCCGCGTGTAGACCGTGACGTCGACTCCGCCGATCCGCTTGCGCGTGCGCACGTCGTTGAAGCACGGGACGGGCTGGTTCGCGTCGTTCAGGCAGCGGGGAATCGCCCTGTTCCCCGGATAGCCGCGCAGGTTGACGTGGATCTCCTCGTTGCGCTCGACCCAGATGAAGCCGATCAGGTAGCTGCGGTCGCGCCTGTCGACCGAGTAGATGTTGTTCCAGGGGCCGTGGAGCTCTCCGGTGAGCGGGTCGGGAAGCCAGCTCGGGCAGTAGACCGGCGCGCCGATGCGGTTCGCGAGTGCCTGCCAGCCGTGCCGCCAGGCGGTGGGGCAGGAAGGCTTGGCGGACGCCGCTGCGGGCTCCGCACGCTCGCTCCCGGAGCAGCCGGCCGCCGCAAACGCCGTGATCACGGCGAGCGCAGCCGTCGCGATCACCGCTCGTCCGCTCACTGCGAAAAATGGTAGCCCCGCCTCTGGGAAACCGTCAGTCGAGGCGATAGACGGCGACCCACGGCCCCGCGAGGTCTCCGCCCGGTAGGCGCACGTAGACGCGCGGCTCGCGGCTCAACCGCCGGTAAAACGACGCCTCGCGTGGATAGCGGTCGGCGGCGGCGAGCACGCGGTCGGTCACGGAACCGGTCACGACGACGTAGCGCACGCCGCGATCGCGGAGGCGGCCGACGTTGCGGTTGGGATCGAAGTTGCGGCCGGGGCCGGGCAGCTCCAGGCGCACGAGGCGGTAGCCGTCGAGCGGCGGCGCCGACGGATCGACTGCCACCGGCGCCGAGCGCGGGAGGTGCCGCTCGATCCAGCGTTCGGCGACGACTCGCGTGTCCGTGCGGATCAGCTCCCGGTCGTCCTGGATCGACCACGTCAGCGGAATGACGAGCAGGAGCAGCGTCACGGGCGCGAGCGGCCGGATCCGGCCGGCGAGGGCGCCGAGCGGCGGGACGAGCGGAAGCAGGTAGCGGTCGAAGTGCGCATCGAGGGTGAGCAGGTCGGCGAAGTAGGCGAGCGAGAACGAGGCGAGCACGAGGTCGGCACGACGACGGCGCGCCAGCGCCAGGACGAGACCGGCGCCCGCGATCAGCAGCGCGGGCCCGAGCGCGTGCCAGAGGCGGTCGAGGAAGGCGACCGGCGCCGAGCCGTCGTGCTCGAACCCGAGCCAGCCGGCACGGGCAAGCCGCTGTACCCGGGAGAAGTCGTCCCACGCTTCGGCCGGGTGGACGAGCACGAACGGGCTCGTGGCGATGAACCCGAGGACCAGCAATCCGAGCGAGACTGCCAGCCGCCGCCACTGCGCCCAGCCGGCCGCGACGAGCGGCGCCACGAGGAAAATCCCGGCGTACTTGAAGCCCGTCGCTGCACCCGCCGCGAGGCCGGCGAGCTCGAGTCGGCCGGAAACCGCAAGCGCGAGCGCGACCGTCGTCCCGAGCGCCAGCGGCACGTCGGTAACGGCCATGTGCGAGTAGGCGACGTGGACGGTCGCGACGGCCGTGGCCGCGGCCGCCACGCCTCCGGCAAGCGTCCCGTAGGCCCGCGCCCCGAGCCACCACGCCGCCCCCACCCCGGCGACGCCGAGCGCCGCGACCACGAGCCGCGCGGCGAGGTAGCTCGGCGAGCTCTCCCAGGCCTGGAAGGGCGCGAGGACGTAGAGGAGGAGCGACGGGTAGTCGAAGAACGGATCGGGGTCGAGCCCGCCGCCGTGCACCATCGCCCAGGCGCGTGGGACGATGCTGAGCTCGTCGGGGTTCAGCAGGCCGCCGAGCGGCAGCCCGTACTCGATCCCGACGAGCCGAAGCGCCAGTGCGCCGGCGAGGATCGCCCCGAGCGCCGCTTTCGGGCCGCCCCAGCGC
>JBKOXJ010000132.1:0-5867 GCA_046724905.1 Actinomycetota bacterium
GAGCGGGACGACGCCGAGGCCCGAAAACACGTGTGGTTTCTACAGAAGCGGGCGGCTGCCCGGCTACGCTTGCCCCTTGGACGCGCGCCGGATCGTCCCGTTCTTCGTCGTCGCGGTGCTCGCCGGCTGCGGTGGCTCAGAGGCGACGACCGTGACCGTCACGAGCGCTGCGACCACTACGTCCGGCACCACGACGCGAGCGGCGCCGGCGGCGACTGCGAACGTCCTCGTCTACTTCCTGCGCGACGAGAAGGTCGGCGCGGCCGGACGGTCGGTGCCGCTCACACCGGCGATCGGCACGGCCGCGATGCGGGCGCTGCTCGAGGGGCCGACTGCCGAGGATCGTGCCGTCGGGCTGTCGTCGGCGATTCCGGGCGGAACGCGGCTCCGTGGTCTCGACATCGCCGGCGGGGTGGCGACGGTCGACCTGTCGTCGGAGTTCGCGTCGGGCGGCGGCAGCCTCTCGATGCAGGCGCGGGTCGCGCAGGTCGTGCACACGCTCACGCAGTTCCCGACGGTTCGTTCGGTCAGGTTCGAGCTCGACGGGAAGCCGGCCACGTCGCTCGGCGGTGAGGGAATCGACGTCTCGAAGCCGCTGACGCGGAAGGACGTCGAGGCTCTTGCGCCGGCGATCCTCGTCGAGGCGCCGACGCCGGGTGCCGAGGTCGCGAGCCCGCTCCGCGCGCGCGGAAGCGCCAACACGTTCGAGGCCACCTTCATGGCCGAGATCCGGGACGCGAACGGGAAGGTGATCGCGAAGCGGTTCGTGACGGCGACCTCCGGCTCGGGCGAGCGCGGAACGTTCGACTTCACGCTTCCGTTCCAGCTCACCGACGAGCAACGCGGCATGCTCGTCGTCTACGAGGTCTCAGCCGAGGACGGCTCGCGGATCCACCAGGTCGAGATCCCGATCCGGCTTGCGGCCTAGCGCGGCGCCAGTCATGGCCGAGGGCAGAGCTCCGGAGGCTTCACGTGCGCGAAACCCGTATTCGCAAGGCCTCCGAAAGGCCGGGTCTGGATGCAATCGAGGGCGCTCGCACCGCCCTCGTCCAGCAGCTTGAAGACGAGCACGTAGCGTCCCTTGCCGGCGCGGAGGGGCACAAAGTCCTCCCAAGTGCGCCCGTCGTCGTTCTCAACCGGTTTGAACGTGAAGGGGCGCAACTCGCCGACCTGGTCGCCTGTTCGCAGGTCCACGAGCTCACGCTGGAGCGTGAGCGTCTTGCCTCTGAAGCCCTCGAGCTTGACGTCGAACGCGACGTAGGCACCGCGCTGGGCGAGTTGCGCCTCCGTGAAACCGAGCTTCGACCGGTCGGAGCGGTCGAGGAACTGAGCCCGCGTTGCAGCGGGGTCCAGGGCAGGTGGGCTCGAAAGGTCCGCGAGCCGCGTGCCCGACGAGGTCGTATCGGACGAGTGGCCCGGCTGGAGCTGTGGCAAGAACAGGAACAGCAGCCCGACGACGCCCGAGACCAGGGCCACGACGGCGCCTGCCTGCTTCAGCAGCTTCGAAAAACCGCCTTCGCGGGGCGCGTCCTCGGCCGGCGGTCTGCTCGCGGGCCGCGTCCGGCGCCGCTTCCTCGTCGTGGCCATGCTCAGCGCCTGATGTGAAGTGGTCTCGAGAGCGCCGCGGTCTCACCCCGGGGGCCGACGAAGTTGAGGGTGATCCGGTACCAGCCGGCCTTGACGCGGCGCGGCAGCGGAAACCGGACGAGCGTCGTTCCTCTCGCGAGCTCGTACGCATGGGTTGCGAGCGTCGACCGTCCACGCAGCAGCCGGATCGTCGTCTTCGAGATCCGGTCGACTGTCACGCGGAGTACGACGGCTCGGTTGGAGCCGCTTCCGGTCGCTTTGACGGTGGTGAGGGTCGGCCTGAACGGCCGCGACGGCGAAGGCGGCGGCGGGGGCGGCGGCGGTGGAGGCGGCGCCGAGGCCTCGAAGACGGCGCCGACGAGGGTCTGTGACCCGGCCGAGAATCGGCAAACAGGGTTGGTCGAACAGACGCCGGCCCAACGCACGAATCGCGCGCCGCTACCTGCCTCGGCTCTCAGCGTCACACGGCTCTGGAACTGAAGGTTCTTTGCGACGCAAGCGGATCCGCAGTCGATGCGCCAGTCGTTGCCGTCGGCGTCCTTGCCCTGAGCGGTAACTCGCCCGTCGCCCGAGCCCCGCCTCTGGATGCGCAGATTGACGCGCACGTCAAATGGGAGGTCGGGAGGATCGACACCGAAGCCGATCGTGGCGAACGTCCGGAGGTTCGACATCGTGAGCGAGCACCTCCGGCTTGCCGGGTCGCCGTTCTCAGGCTCGCAGCCCTTCCCCCAGGTATGCGCGCCTTCCGCCTCGAGCTCGACCTCGGTTCCCGCGTCCAGTATCGCCTGGCACCGCGGCGGGCACGAAATGCTGCCGTCCGTCGACGTCACCTTCCCCGTCCCCTCGAGCAAGACCTCGAGACGCTGTTGCTTGAACGTCGCCACGATCAGGTCGCCGCTCTCGTCGGCTGTGACCGTGCACGGCCCGGTGCCCTCGCAGTCGAAGCGGCTCCAGTAGAGGAACGGCGTGTCTGCGTCGAACCCGGTCGCCACGAGCTTTACGCGCGTCCCTAGATCAACTTGCGGCGAGCACGCGTCGGTGCCGGTGCCGATCTCGACGACGTCGTCCGAGTTGCACGTCGTTAACGGCGCGCCGCCGTTTTCCAGAGTCGCCTCGATCTTGCCGCGGCCGGCCGGCCATAGCAACACGTTGACCTGTGCCTTCTGCCCGGCGCTCGAGGATCCAGGGAGGGCAACGAGGACCGCCAAGACGAAAGCCGCAATCGCGGCCCGCTTTGGTACTCGATCTCGTGGAGCGGCCCGGCAGACGGCGCGGGCGAGTCGCATCCGGACTCCTTCTTCTGCGGCTCACCACATCGTGCGACTCGGCCCTAACGATTGCAACCCGGGCGCCGGGGCACCGCGCTCTATCCTGTCTCGGAACCGCGGGCGTGGCGGAACTGGTAGACGCGCCGGGTTTAGGTCCCGGTGGGACGGGAGTCCCTTAGAGGTTCGAGTCCTCTCGCCCGCATCACGTGGAGCTTCGAGTCGAGCTGAGCGCCGCCGACGTGCTCCCCCGAGTGCCGCCGGCGTGGGCTCGAGGAGCGCGCGCTGGGCGAGCTCTCCGGAAGGCCCGGCAGTCGGCACTGGCACCTGCGGCGGCCGGGTCGGCGCGGGACGCTCGAGCTCACCGAGTGGCGAGGCGAGAGCTGGCTCAAGGTCGCCGCGAATCGCGACGGCGGCTGGGCGACCCAGCTGGCGCGCGAGCTCGCCGCTAGCGGCGGCGGCGCCACACGTAGCTGAGGCCGGTGCCGAGCAGCGTCGCCGTCGCGGTCAGTCCGCGGCGGCCGACGTTCACCCTCCCGCCGCGCGGACCGACGCTAACGCTCGGGCCGCGCTTGCCGACGTTCAGCGTCACACCGGGGAACAGCTTCCTCCGTCGTTGGAAGCGCCAGCCCACAACCGGAGGATCGCACCGGCGCGGCAGACCGTCCAACCTCGGGCACAATGGCCGGCGTGCGCACGCAGGTCGAGGAGCTTCCCGAGAACAAGGTCCGGCTCACGGTCGACGTCCCGCCCGAGGACGTCAAGCACGCTGTCGACCACGCAGCTTCCGACCTGGCCACGAGTCTGAAGGTCCCCGGGTTTCGCAAGGGGAGGATTCCGATGCCGGTGCTGGTCGCACGCGTCGGGCGCGAGCGCCTGATGAGCGAGGCGGTCGAGAGCCACATCGGCGGCTGGTTCTGGAATGCCGCCGCCCGTGAGCGCATCCGGCCCGTCGAGCAGCCCGAGTACGGGTACGACATCCCGGACTCGGCGACCGAGGGCTGGAGCTTCACCGCGACCGTCGCGGTCCAGCCCAAGCCGGAGGTCGCCGACTGGTCGCAGCTCGAGGTGCCCGCGCCGGAGGCCGACCTGCCGGAAGAGCTGATCGAGCACGAGCTCAACATCCTGCGCAGCTCGGTCGCCGAGCTCGCGCCGGTCGAAGGGCGGCCGGCCCAACTCGGCGACACCGTGGTCGTCGACCTCGTGACCCCCGAGGGCGACGCGCAGCGCGACTACGTGCTCGAGCTCGGGGCTGGGCGTGTCGTGCCCGAGATCGAGGAGGGCCTCGTCGGCGCAACGGCCGGCGAGACGCGCGAAATGGAGTTCCAGCATCCGGACGGCGACACGAAACGGCTCACGGCGATGGTCAACGAGATCAAGGAGCGCGTCCTACCGCCGCTCGACGACGAGCTTGCGCGCGCGACAAGTGAGTTCGACACGCTAGCGGAGCTGCGCGCGGACATCGAGCGCCGCCTGCATGAGCAGCTTGAGGAGGAGGTCGAGGGCGCCGTGCGGGCTGCGGCCGCCGATCGGCTGGTCGAGGCGTCGTCGGTGGACGCGTCTGGTCCGCTCGTCGAGGCGCGGGCGCGCGAGCTGAGCGCCGCCCTGCGACGGTCGCTCGAACGGCGAGGGATCAGCGTCGAGACGTACCTCGCGGTCACGAACCAGGACGGCCAGCAGCTCGCGGAACGGCTCTACGCCGAGGCGCGGCAGTCGGTCGCGCGCGAGCTCGTGCTCGAGGCCGTCGCGGACAAGCTCGGAATCGAGGTGTCCGATACTGAGGTCGAGGCACTCATCCGCGAGCAGGCCGAGGCGGCCGGCGAAGAAGACGCGGACTCCATCGTGCAGCGGATGCGCGAGAGCGGCGGCCTCGAGCGCCTGCGCGAAGATCTCCGCATGCGCGCCGCCCTCGACCGCGTCGCCGCCGAAGTCAAGCGGATCCCGGCCGAGCTCGCGGCGGCGCGCGACAAGCTCTGGACGCCCGAGAAGGAGAAGCCCGAAACCCCTGCGAAGTTGTGGACCCCTGGTAGCAAGGAGAACGCATGAGTCCTCTAGTTCCGATGGTGATCGAGCAGACCTCGCGCGGCGAGCGTGCGTTCGACATCTACTCGCGCCTGCTCAACGAGCGCATCATCTTCCTCGGCACGCCCGTCGACGATCAGATCGCCAACCTGATCGTCGCGCAGCTACTCCATCTCGAGTCCGAGGACCCCGACAAGGACATCTCGATCTACATCAACTCGCCCGGAGGCGTCGTCTACGCCGGGCTGGCGATCTACGACACGATGCAGTTCATCAAGCCCGACGTCGCCACGATCTGCGTGGGCATGGCAATGTCGATGGGCGCGATCATCCTCGCGGGCGGCACGAAAGGGAAGCGGATGGCGCTGCCGAACTCGAAGATCCTCATCCACCAGGGCTCGGCGGGCTTCCACGGTCAGCCGACCGACATCGAGATCCAGGCCCGCGAGGTGATCGGCCTCAAGCGCCTGATGGAAGAGATCATGGCCAAGCACACCAGCCAGCCGCTCGAGAAAGTCGCCAAGGACATGGACCGGGACTACTACATGACAGCGCAAGAAGCGCTCGAGTACGGCATCATCGATAGCGTCGTGACGAGTCGCGATTCCGGCAAGGGCTAGTCGAGAGAGCGTTTTCGAGGTACAAGGAGAGACGTGGCTCGAGCGAGCGAGGGGAACGAGCAGCTTCTTTGCAGCTTCTGCGGGAAGTCGCAGCGCCAGGTCAAGAAGCTGATCGCGGGCCCCGGCGTCTACATCTGCGACGAGTGCATCGATCTCTGCAACGAGATCATCGACGAAGAGCTGACGACTCCCGCGCAGCTCGACCTCGACAACCTGCCGCGGCCGATGGACATCTACCGCGTGCTGAACGACTACGTCGTCTCGCAGGAAGAGGCGAAGCGCACGCTCGCCGTCGCGGTCTACAACCACTACAAGCGCGTGCAGATGGGCACCGAGGACGGCGACGTCGAGCTGCAGAAGTCGAACATCCTGC
>JBKOXJ010000152.1:0-13585 GCA_046724905.1 Actinomycetota bacterium
GCGCCGTGTAGGCCATCAGCACTGCGATCGCGACCGACGAGAGCTTGATCGTCTCGAAGTACAGGAACCAGTGGAGGCCGAGCGTCGTGCCGAGCAGCGCGGCGTAGCGGAGGCTTCGCCCGGAGCGCAGGAGCCCGAGCCGCCTCGTGAGCGCGAGGACGGCGGCGATGCCGACGACGGCGAAGGCGACCCGGTAGAGCACGAGCACGCCGGCGTCGAGGGAGACCTCGCGCACGATGATCGCGACGAAGCCCCACGACGCGGCGAGGCCCGCCACGGCGAGGTTCCAGCGCACGGGCTACTCCGAGTGCCAGTCCGGATTCGAGCCTTCGGTCAGCTCGCGGAGTCCGGTGCCGTCGGCCCGCAGCACGTAGATCGTCTCGCGGTGGTGGTACTGGAGCACGTAGCAGACGAGGGACCGCCCGTCCGGCGACCACCGCGGCCGCAGGAGCTGCCAGTCACCGGTTGCGGTCAGGCGCGTCACCTCGCTTCCGCTCGCGTTCATGACGAAGAGCTCGTTGTTTCCGTCGCGGTTGCTGACGAAGGCGATCCGCTCGCCGTCGGGCGACCAGGCAGCCATCGCGCTGTCTCCGGAGGACCTCGTGAGCCGGCGGACGCCCGAGCCGTCGCTCCGCATCGAGTACAGATCGACGCGGAAGGGGCTCGCGCGCATGCTCGTGAAGACGATCGTCTTGCCGTCGGGCGACCAGACGGGCATGAAGCTGTCGGCCCACGGGCGCCGGCGGTGCGTCAGGCGGCGGAGATGCGTCCCGTCGGCGTTCATGACGTAGATGTCGCGGCCCGGTCCGATCCGCCGCGTGAACGCGATCCGCCGGCCGTCGGGCGACCAGGCCGGCGACTCGTCCCAACGCCCAAGCCTGGCGCGGTCGTGCGTGAGCTGGCGCACGCGGCTCCCGTCCGGCGCCATCGTGTAGATCTCGGCGTCGCCGTCGCGGTCGCTGACGAAGGCGATGCGCTTACCGTCCGGCGACCAGACCGGCTCGAACTCGTTCGCGCGGTTGTTGGTGAGCTTCTGGCGCTGATCGCCGTCGGCCGCGATCGAGTAGACCTCCCAGTCGCCGTCGGGGTTGTCGACGAAGACGATCCGGCCCCCGGTCCCGCCGGCCCCCGAGCCCCCGAGCACCAGCGCTGCCGCGACGACCAGAGTCAGCCGCCCGGTCACATTCGCTCCGGCGCCTCGACTCCGATCACGTCGAGCGAGCGCGCAATCACGATCTGCGTCGCGCGGCAGAGGGCGAGCCGGAACGACTCAGCGTCGCTATCGAGCACGCGATGGTGGTGGTAGAAGCGGTGGAAGTCGTCCGCGACCCGGATTGCGTACGTCGGGACGGCGTGCGGCCCTCGCCGTTCGGTCGCCTCCGCCACGAGGGCCGGAAACTCGGCCAGCCGCTTGACGAGGTCACGCTCTTCGCGCGCGAGCTCCTCCGGCGGCTCTGCGTCGGCCTCCCGATCGCCCGCGTTGCGCAGGACGCCGGCGATCCGCGCGTGCGCGTACTGGACGTAGTAGACGGGGTTCTTCTCCGAGCGCTCCCTGGCCAGGTCGATGTCGATGTCGATTGCCTGGTCGTGGCCGCGCGAGACGAGGTACCAGCGCGCCGCGTCGACTCCGATCTGATCGAGCAGCTCCGAGAGGAAGACGACGTCGCCGCTGCGCTTCGAGATCTGCTTCGCCTCCCCGCGCTCGACGAGGTGCACGAGCTGGTAGAGCAGTACCTCGACCGCGTCGGGATCGTGCCCGAGCATCGCGGCAAGCGCTTTGAGGCGTGCCACGTAGCCGTGGTGGTCGGCGCCGAGCACGTAGATCAGCCGGTCGAAGCCGCGAGCGAACTTGTGGCGGATGTAGGCGGCGTCCTTGGCGGCATAGGTCGGGGTGCCGCCCCTCTCGGCTGAGCGGACGATGACGCGGTCCTTGTCGTCGCCGTACGCGCTCGTCCGGACCCACAAGGCGCCCTCGGCCTCGAAGGTGTCCAGCGCCTCGAGCGTGTCTGGGACCGTCGCATCGACCTCCGTCTCCCGCTGCCAGCTGTCGACCCGGACGCGGAAGCGCTCGAGGGTCTCGCGGATCTCGGCCATCATCGCCTCGACCGGATCGCCGTCGAGCCGGGCGAGCTCGCCCACGTAGTCGCCGCGGTACCCGTCCTCGGGCGGCGGCTCGCCGCGGCGGGCAGCATCGACCGACGCCCGAAACCGCTCGATCTGGAGGCCCGCGTCGTTGAAGTAGTACTCGCGCTCGACCTCGTGGCCCGCGAACTCGAGCAGGCGCGCGACCGAGTCGCCGTAAGCCGCGTTCCGCGCCGACCCGACGGTCAGCGGCCCCGTCGGATTGGCCGAAACGAGCTCGACCTGGATCCGCTCGCGCACCGCCGCCGAGCCGCCGCCGTAGTCCGGGCCGGCCTCGAAGATCTCCGCGAGCGCCCGGCCGTACCACTCGCTCGCAAGCCACAAGTTGACGAAGCCCGGCCCGGCCACCTCGGCGCGCTCGACGAGCGGGAGCTCGGCCGCAGCGGCTGCGATCTCCTCCGCGAGCTCGCGTGGAGCGCGGCGCGCCGCCGGAGCGTGCTTCAGGGCCGCGTTCGTAGCGTAGTCGCCGTGCTCCGGGTCGTTCGGCCGCTCGAGCTCGACCGGCGCGCCGGCTGCGTCGGAGAGCTCCTCCGCCAGGCTCGCGACCGCTCTAGCGGGCAACGGCTTCACGGGGCGCGAACAGCTCCTCCAGGCGGCGCAGCTCGTCGGGCGTGCCGACGGCGATGATTACGTCGCCGTCCTCGAAGACAACCTCGGGTGACGGCGTGGTGTCGAAGCTGCCGTCGCGCTTGCGAACGGCAACGACGATCGCGCCGGTCTGCTCGCGAACGCGCAGCTCACGCAGCGACTTCCCGGCCTGGCCGCACGCCTCCGTCACCTCGATCTCCTCGAACAGCAGGTCGGGGCCGCCGCTCGTCGAGACGACGTCGAGGAACGCCGCTACCTGCGGCCGCAGCACGAGCTTGGCCATCTCGCGCCCGGCGGTCGAGTACGGCTGGACGACGCGGTCGGCGCCGGCGAGCCTGAGCTTCTTGGCCGCATCCTCGTCGGACGCGCGGGCGACGATCAGCAGGTCCGTCCGGGCAGCGCGGGCAGAGAGCGTGATGTAGAGGTTGTCGGAGTCCGAGTCGGACGAGGCGACCAGGCCCTTGGCGGTCGCGAGCCCGGCGGCGCGCAGGTCCTCGTCCTCGGTCCCGGTCCCGTCGATGTAGAGCACGCGGTCGTCGCGGGCGTGGTCCAGCGCGTCCGGATTGAAGTCGAGGACGACGAACGGGGTGCCGAACTCGCGGAACTCGGCGCCGACGCGCCGGCCGACGCGGCCGTACCCGCAGATGATGTAGTGGTCGCGCAGGTTCTCGATCGTCCGCCGCCTCCTTCGTTCGGCGAGAGCCCCGGTGAAGACGCCGCCCGCGATCCCTTCCACGAGCATCGTCGCGACGTACGCAAAGATAGTCAGGCCCGCGAACACCATGAAGATCGAGAGCAGCCTGGCGGCATCGTTCCTCGGGACGGTGTCGAGGCCGGTCAAGGAGCTCGTCACGACCGCGCGGTAGAACGACTGCAGCCACGTCTCGTCGAGGATCAGGCGGAAGCCGATCGTCCCGATCGCCAGGACGACGAGCAGCGCGCCGACGGCGTACGCGATCCGGCGGAGGCTGATGCTCTCGACCACGGCAGTAGTATGGGCCCGTGGACGACGAGAGCCCGGAGCGCCAGCTCAACATCCACCTGGATCCGGCGCACCTCGCGGGCGTCTACGCGAACTTCGCCAACATCACCTTCTCGCCCTACGAGTTCACCATCACCTTCGCGCGCATCGACCACGAGGTCGAGGAGGGCGACGTGCCCGGGGTGGTCGTCTCGCGGATCAACATGGCGCCGCGGTTCATGAGCGAGCTGCTCGACGCGATGCAGGACTCGTACTCGAAGTGGCAGACGACCGAGGGGATCCGGAATCTCCCCGAGACCCCGCCGGAGGGCGACTAGGCGTTTGCGGGTCGACGGCGCCGGGCAGGCGCTCGTTGTGCGGCTCCTAGTGATCCGACTGGCCCTGCTCGCGCCCCTCCTCGTTGCGCTCGTCCTGGTCCTCGCCGGCTGCGGCGGGGACAAGGGTGGCGGCGGCGGTTACTAGCCGCTCCGAGGCCTTTGCAAGCGCGATCCGCTCGAGCGGCGACGGATGCGTGCTCAGGAAGAGCCGGCTCCACTCCGGAGGCGTCGGGTCGACGAGGCTGCTGAGCGCGAGCCGGCGCTGCAGGTCGATCATCGCCCGCGGCTCGCGGGTCGCGCGCAGGGCGACCCAGTCGGCCTCGGCCTCGTAGCGGCGGCTGAAAGCGTTCGCGAGCGGCATCGCCGCGAGGGAAAACAGCACCGCGGCCACGAGCGCCCCCGGAACCGCCTCGGGGCGTGCGGGGCCGCCGCGCGCCTCGGCAGCGAGGGCAACGACCGCAAGCCCCGGGAGCGCGAAGAGGGCGAACAGCGCCGTCCACTTCCAGACGTGGTGCTCGGCGACGTGGCCCAGCTCGTGGGCGGCTAGCACCTCGATCTCGGGGCGTGTGAACCGCCCGTTCAGGACTGTGTCGTCGAGCACGACGCGGCGCGTCGGGCCGAGGCCGAAGACGGCGGCATTGCCTGCGGTCGTACGCACGCTCGCCTCCGCCACCTCGACCTTGCCGACGTGGACGCCCTCCCGTGCGGCGATGCCCTCGATCCGCGCGGCCAACTGAGGGTCTGCGAGCGGGCGCGTCTTTGTGAAGAGCGGCTGGATCACGACCGGCTGCACGGCGACAAAAACGAAGGCCAGCGCCGCGAGCAGCGCCCAGGCCGGCAGCCACCAGCGCGGGCCGAACCTCCGCGCGAGCGCGGCCGCGACAACGGCGGCGAGCACGACGAGGGCCGTGACGAAGGCGATCGCGCGCACCTCGTCGACCAGCCAGCCGCCGAACCCCTGCTCGCTGAGACCGACCCGGATGCGGCGGCGCCACGCGACGGCGTCGAACGGAGTCGAGGCCAGCTGGGCGAGGACCGCCGTAACCAGAGCCGCCACGGCCGGCCGGAGTCCGGCGAGCCTGCTCGCAACAAGCGTGAGAGTGCCCAGCATCGCGAGCTCTGCCGCGACGCCGCCGGCCCAGAGCACGCGCGTCCCGGAGCGGTAGTCCTCGATCCGGGCCAGCTCTGCGCGCGAGAAGACGTCCGTGGCGCGAACGGGCGGGAGCCGCAGCCCGTCCGGCACGCTCGTCCGCCAGAGCAGGAGCGCGGCGGCAAGCCACAGCCCTGCAAGGACGGTTATCGTCGCCACCCTTCCGATGCGGGTCGCCGTCATCTCCGACATTCACGCAAACCTGCACGCCTTCGAAGCGGTCCTGGCGGACATCGACGGAGAACCGCCCGACGCGATCTGGTGCCTCGGCGACCTCGTCGGCTACGGGCCGCGCCCGAATCCGTGCTGCTTGCTCGCCGAGAACCGCGCCGACGTCTGCCTCGTTGGGAACCACGACCTCGTCGTGATCGACGAGCTCGACATCGCCGAGTTCAGCCCGGACGCGGCCGCCGCCGCGATCTGGACGAAAGGCGTGCTCGACGACCGGTCCCGCGCCTTCCTCGAGTCGCTCGAGCCGAGCGCCGAGACCGACGGGGTCGAGCTGTTCCACGCGAGCGCGCGCGACCCGGTCTGGGAATACGTCCTGACCGGCGAAGCGGCCCTCGCCACCCTCGAACTGACGACCTCGCCCGTCGTGTTCGTCGGGCACAGCCACGTCGCCCTCGCGCTCCGGCTGACCGAGGACACGCTCGAGGGTGGGCTCGCGCCAGCCGGGACGGAGGTCGACCTGGGCAAGGGGCGCTGGCTGCTGAACCCTGGATCGGTCGGGCAGCCGCGAGACGGCGACGCGCGGGCGGCATATCTCCTGCTCGACCTCGAGCGCAGGACCGGCTCGTTCCGCCGGGTGCCGTACCCGATCGAGGCGACGCAGGCCGAGATGCGCGAGCGAGGCCTGCCGCCCGCGCTCGCGGCCCGGCTGGAGCATGGACAGTGAGAGTCGCGCTCGTTCTTGTGGCTCTCTGCGGTCTGCTCGCCGGCTGCGGCGGCAGTGACGAGCGGGGCGCGCCGCCCCCGCCGCGGCTCCCCGCCGAGCTCGCCGGACGGCTCGCGCAGCGTGCCGACACAGTCGCGGCCCGACTCGACGCCGGCGACCCGTGCGGCGCAGCGCGGGAGGCGTCCGGGCTGCAACAGGCTTCGATCGCCGCCATCAACGCCGGCCGGGTTCCAGAGCGTTTCCAGGAAGAGTTGCAGGCCGCGGTGAGCGAGCTCGCGGCGGACGCCCAGCAGGCGTGCGCGAGCCTGCCGCCGCCGACGACCGCCGAGCAGGAGCACGGCCGCGGCAAGCACAAAGGCAAGAAGAAGAAACACGGGGACGGCGACGGTTGAGCGTCGAGACGCTCGCCGCCGGCCGCTACCGGATCGAAGGCAGGCTCGGGCGCGGCGGCATGGCCGTCGTCTACCTCGCGCGCGACGAGGAGCTCGACCGTCCTGTCGCGATCAAGCTCCTGGCCGAGGCCGTCGCGGACGACCCCAGCTTCCGCGACCGGTTCCTTCGCGAGGCGCGGCTCGCGGCGGGCCTCGCGCATCCGAACGTCGTCACGGTGTACGACGCCGGCGAGGACGCGGGGCGGCCGTTCATCGTGATGGAGTTCGTCGAGGGCGAAACCCTGCGCGAGCGGCTCGACCGGGAGGGCACGCTCGGGCCGGACGACGCCGTCGGGCTGGCGGTGCAGGCGTGCGCGGGGCTCGAGGCGGCGCACACCGCTGGGCTCGTCCACCGCGACGTGAAGCCGCAGAACTTGATTGTCCGTACCGACGAGACGCTGAAGATCGCCGACTTCGGGATCGCGCGGGCCGCCGAGCAGACGCGCGTGACACAGGTCGGCACGGTGCTCGGCACGGCTGCCTACCTGGCGCCCGAGCAGGCCGCCGGCGAGGAGGTCACCGCGGCAGCGGACCTCTACTCGCTCGGCGCCGTGCTCTACGAGCTCCTCACCGGCTGCACGCCGTACGAGTTCGAGACGCTCCCCGAGCTGGTCCAGAAGCAGCAGGCGGGAGCGATCACGCCTGTGCGCGAGCTTGCGCAGGAGGTGCCGCCGGCGCTCGAGGCAGTCGTGATGCGCTGTCTGGCGCGGAATCCCGCGTACCGCCCGGCTTCGGCCGCCGAGCTCGCGGGCGAGCTGGCAGCAGCCTCGCCGGAGGCGCCGACCGAGCCGCTCCCCCAACCGATCTCGCGTGTGCGCCGGAGCGAGTGGTTCTGGATCGGGCTTGTCTCGGCCGTCGCGGTAGTCGTGATCGTCGTGGGCGTGGCCCTGGCCGCGCTGAGCAATGGAGGCGGCTCAGCGGACCGACCTCCGACCACTGCTCGAGTGGAGCGCGTGCCGCCCGGCACAACACCCGCCGAGCAAGCGCGCAACTTCGCCGCCTGGCTCCGCCGGTACTCGAGCTAGTCGGTCGCGACGACTTCGAGCTCGCCGCGCTCGCCCAGCGTGATGCCCTCACGCGCGAGTGCGAGCTGTACGTCCTCGCGGGCCTTGTAGATCCGCCACTTGACGGTCGCGAGCGTGATCTCGAGCGAGTCAGCGATCTCCGTGTAGGAGAGCCCGACGACGTCGCGTAGGAGCAGCGCCATCTTCAGGTCGACGTTGAGGTTCTCGACCGCGCGCCACAGCGCGTCGATCGCCTCGAGGCGCTCCATCGGCGCGTCGACCACCTCAAGCGGCGGGCTGTCCTCGAGCGCGACGACCGCGCGCGGGCGCCGCTCGACCGCTCGCAGCTCGTCGAGCACGCGGTTCTTCGTCACCTGGAACAGCCAGGTCGTGAACTTCGAGCGCAGCGAGAACTTCGGCAGGCCCTGGAAGACGCGGAGGAAGACCTCCTGCGTCAGATCCTCCGCCAGTGAGCGGTCGCCGACCAGCCGGAGCACGTAGTTGAAGACCGGCGTCTCGTACGCGCGGAGGATGATCGAAAAGGCCCTCTCGTCTCCCCTCTGCGCCTTACGCAGGATTCCCGGATCTGGTTGCTGGAGGGACAAGGCGCAGGAGTATAGCTAGGGGCCGCCGGGGTCGATCAGCGCCTGCCCGGTCATTTCATCTGGTTTTGACATTCCGAGCAAGGCCAAAACCGTGGGCACCAGATCCGCGAGTTCACCGTCGTTCGTTGCCAAACGCACGTTCGTGTCGGTGATCACAAACGGTACCGGATTGGACGTGTGCGCGGTGTGGGGACTCGTACCGTTGGCTTCGAGCATCTGCTCTGCGTTGCCGTGGTCGGCCGTCACGAGCGAGACGCCGCCCGCACGCTCCACGGCATCCACCACGATGCCGAGGCACTCATCCGTGGCCTCCACAGCCTGGACGACGGCCGGAATCGATCCCGTGTGCCCGACCATGTCCGGGTTGGCGAAGTTCACAATCCCGAAGCCGTAGCCGTTGCCGATCTCCTCCGCGAAGCGCCGCGCGACCTCGTGCGCCGACATCTCGGGCTTGTGGTCGTAGCTCGGCACGTCGCGCGGCGACGGCACGAGGATCCGCGTCTCGCCGGCCCACTCGTCCTCGCGGCCGCCGTTGAAGAAGTAGGTGACGTGGGCGTACTTCTCGGTCTCCGCGACGTGCAGCTGGCGCACGTCGTGCTCCGCGAGCACCTCCGCGATCGTCTCGTGCACGTCCTGCTCGCCGAACACGACCGGGCAGTCGAAGTCGGCCCGGTAGCGCGTCATGGTCGTGATATCGACGCCCAGCCCGAGCAGCTTCATCACCAGTTGGCGGGCTCGGTCGGGCCGGAAGTTGAAGAAGATCGCGGAGTCCTTGGCCGGATCGAGCCGCGGCCGGCCGTTGATGACGACGGGTTCGATGAACTCATCGGTGATGCCGCGCTCGTAACTACGGCGCACCGCCTCGGTCGGATCGTCGGCTGTCTCGCCCTGGCCTGCGACGATCGCGCGGAGCGCGCGATCTGTCCGTTCCCAGCGCTGGTCGCGGTCCATCGCGTAGTAGCGCCCGGCCACCGTCGCGATCCGCTCGGCCGGGAGCTCCGCGAGGTCGTGGACGGCCGAGTCGGGCGCGACGTCGCGGCCGTCCGTGAACGCGTGGATGTACGTGCGGTCCGCCATGCCCTCGCGCTCGGCGAGGTCGAGCAGCGCGCGCAGGTGGTCTATGTGCGAGTGGACGCCGCCGTAGGAGACGAGGCCGAGCAGGTGGACGTTCCCCCCACGCTCTCGCGCGCGCGCGAACGCCGACCGCAGCTCGGGGCTCTCGAAGAACGAGCCGTCTTGGATCGCTCGGTTGACGCGCTGGAGGTCCTGGTCGAGCACGCGCCCGGAGCCGATCGTCAGGTGCCCAACCTCGGAGTTGCCCATCTGCCCTGGCGGCAGGCCAACTGCCTCACCCGAGGCGTTCAGCGTCGTGTGCGGGTACCGCCGCCAGAGCTCGTCGAAAACGGGCGTGTCCGCGAGCTCGACCGCGTTGCCCGGCCCGGGCGGGGCGCAGCCCCACCCGTCCAGGATGACCAACGCTACGAGCGGATGTCGGCTGCCGTGTGGCAAATCGCCGTGAAGGACTCGAGTTCGAGCGACGCGCCGCCGACGAGCGCCCCGTCGACGTCGGGCTGCTCGAGCAGCTCGCGCGCGTTGTCGGGCTTGACCGAGCCGCCGTAGAGGACGGGGACGGAAAGCAGGCTCTTGATCAGCGCGTGAGCCTCCTGCGCGATCTCCGGCGTCGCGGTCTTGCCGGTGCCGATCGCCCAGACCGGCTCGTAGGCGATCACGAGCTCTGGGTGCACCTCGAAGACCGCCACCTGCCGACGCAGCACGGCCTCCGTCTCGCCCCGGTCACGCTCCTCCTCGGTTTCGCCGACGCAGGCAATTACGCGGAGGCCGGAGTCGAGCGCGCCTGCGGCCCTACGCCCGACCAGCTCGTCCGTCTCGCCGAAGTGCTGCCGCCGCTCGGAGTGGCCCACGATCGACCCCGTCACGCCGAGATCGAACAGCATCGCCGGCGAGACCTCCCCTGTGTACGCCCCCTCCTGCTCCCAGTGGACGTTCTGCGCGAACACCTCCACGCCGCTCTCGTCGAGCACATTCGAGACGGCCTCCAGCGCCGCGTGGGCCGGGCAGACGACGACCTCGACCGGGTCGACATCGCGGTCGAGGTCGACCAGGCGCTTCGCGAACTCGGCGCCCTCGCGCGCGGTCTTGTACATCTTCCAGTTCCCGGCGATCAGCATCGGGGACGCCGATCTTATGGCGAGAGTGCCCTACGGAATCGTCGTGAACCCGTGGTCGGCGAAATCGCGGTCGAAGGCGAAGGCGCCGTCGATGCGGCGGCGGCGCATCACCTCGAAGCTCACGCGGTCCACCAGCGAGACATCGCGCCGCGGACGCGAGCAGGGCGGAGACCGCGGATTCGTGGAGATCCCGATCGACCCAGACGAGGTCGACGGAGCGAGGAGCCGCTCGAGCAGGTCGCGAGCCGCGTCGAGGCCGAGGCAACGCAGCACGAGCGCCGTCGCCTCGAGAACGACGTAGTTGTGGGTCAGCAGCGCTTGCTCGGCGAGTGTGCCAAGAGCTCCCTTCGCGTCGTCGTGTCGAGGGTCGGGGCGGCGTCGACCAGTGCGTATAAGGCCGAAGTGTCGACGGGACGGTCAGTGCTCGCCGTAGGCGCCGTCGAGGTAACGGTCGTGCTCCTCGGCGCGTCCGCACCGTCGCGGCGGTACTTCCCGACCACGGACCAGGCGCGTTCCCACCGCTCGTTCAGCGCTGCGCGGTCGGGGAGGCGATCAATGCGTCGCGGATCAGGGCTGAGAGGGACTTTCCAGTCTCGGCGGAGAGCCGGCGTAGGCGCTCATGCTGCTCCTCGGTCAACTGAATCTGCATTCGAACCATCATGGCAACGGAATCGCCGCGACCCCGGGTAGCTCCTTGCCCTCGAGCAGCTCCAGGGCCGCGCCGCCGCCGGTGGAGACCCACGAGATCTGATCGGCGAGGCCGAGCTGCTGGACCGCCCGCACGGAGTCGCCACCGCCGACGACCGAGTCCGCGTCGGCGGTCGCGACGGCCTCGGCGACCGCCTGTGTTCCCTGGGAGAACCGGGGCCACTCGAACACGCCCATCGGGCCGTTCCAGAAGATCGTCTTCGCCTGCTCGATCACGTCGGCGTAGGCCTCGCAGGTGCGCGGGCCGATGTCGAGCGCGAGCCAGCCCTCCGGGACGGCTTCGAAGTCGACGATCTGGGTCTCGGCGTTCGGATCGAACTCGGCCGCGGCGACCACATCGACCGGCAGCATGACCTCGACCCCAGCTAGGGCAGACCGGCCGGCAATCTCCTCAGCCATCTTCCCGCCGATCAGCATCGTGTCGGCCCGCTCCGCGAGAGCGCGGAGGACGCCGATCTTGTCCTCGACCTTGACGCCGCCGACGATCGCGACGTACGGCCGCTCGACTTCGCCGAGCAGCTTGCCGAGCTCTCGTAGCTCGCGTTCGAGCAGCAGTCCCGCGTACGCGGGCAGGAGCTGCGCGACGCCGACCGTGGACGCGTGCGCCCGGTGCGCCGAGCCAAAGGCGTCGTTCACGTACAGGTCACGCCCGTCGGCCAGCTCGCGGGCGAAGGCGGGGTCGTTCTTCGTCTCGCCCGGGTTGAAGCGCGTGTTCTCGAGCACGCGAATCCGCTCGTCTGGCAGCAGCTCGCGCAGGTGCCCCTCGACCAGCGCCATCGCGTAGGCCGGGTCGGGCCCCTTCGGCCGGCCGAGGTGCGAGCAGACCGCGACGTCGGCGGCACCGCGCTCGAGCAGGAGCTGGAGCGTCGGGAGCGCCGCGCGAATGCGCGTATCGTCGGCGACGCGGCCGTCGTCGAGCGGCACGTTCAGATCCGCACGCACGAGGATGTGCTTCCCGGCCACCTCGGCCTCGCGGACCGAGCGCGGCAGCCTCATTCCTGCATCGGGATCTGCGAGTAGAGCTCGAGCAGGTTCCCGCTCGGGTCACGCAGATACGTGACGCGGATGCCCCAGTCCGGCCGGCTCGTAGGCTCGGCGAGGCCGAACCGGCGGGCGGCAGCATCGACGTCGTCGACCTCGAGCGGAACGAGCGCGCCGTCGCCGGACCCACGCAGGTCGACGGTCTCGGCCTGGCCGGCCCGGGTGAAGATCGACAGCGTCGCCGGCTCGGTGCCGAAGCTCGCGTACGGCCCCTCCTGGTCGCCGAACGTCGCCTCCAGCCCGAGCGTGTCGCGGTAGAAGCGGAAGCACTCGCCGAAGTCGTCGACGAGGAGCCTGACGTGCGTCAGCCGCACTAGGCGGTCTGGGCGCCGACCGGTGCGGCCGACAGCAGCTCCGCCATGCGCTCGACCAGGTCGGCGAGGCGGCAGCTGTAGCCCCACTCGTTGTCGTACCAGCCGAGCACCTTGACCATCCGCCCGCTAGCCATCGTCGACTGGGCGTCGATCACGCACGAGTGCGAGTTGCCGACGACGTCCGACGAGACGATCGGGTCCTCGGTGTACTCGAGGATGCCGTTCCAGCCGTCCTGGCCGGCGGCACGGCGAAACGCCTCGTTGACCTCTTCGACACTCACCTCGCGGCCGAGGACGCAGACGAGGTCGGTGATGCTCCCGTCCGCCACCGGCGCGCGAAGCGCCATCCCGTCGAGCTTGCCCTTCAGTTCCGGGATCACGAGCGACGTGGCCTTCGCCGCCCCGGTCGTCGAAGGGACGATGTTGAGCGGGGCGGAGCGGATCCGGCGCAGGTCGACCTTCCCCTTCCGCGTGACCGCGATCTGGTCCTGGAGCTGCTGCTCGGTCGTGTAGGCGTGGACGGTCGTCATGAAGCCCGACTCGATCCCGAACTCGTCGAGCAGGATCTTCGCCATCGGCGCGACGCAGTTCGTCGTGCAGGAGGCGTTCGAGACGATGTGGTGTTGCTCGGGGTCGTAGCCCTCGTCGTTGACGCCGAGCACGATCGTCACGTCGGGATCGGTGGCAGGCGCCGAGATCACGACCTTCTTCGCGCCGGCCTCGAGGTGCTTCGCGGCGCCCTCACGGGCAGTGAAGATCCCGGTCGATTCGACCACGATCTCGACGTCGAGGTCGCTCCACGGCAGCTTCTCGGGCTCGCGTTCGGCGAAGACCCTGAGCGTCTCGCCGTCGACGCGGATCTCGCCCTCACCGGCGGTGACCTCGGTGTCGAGAACGCCGTGCGTCGAGTCGTACTTGAGCACGTGCGCGAGGACCTCCGGCTCAGCGAGGTCGTTGACCGCGACGATCTCGAAGCCGGGCTGCCGCTTCAGGTAGGCGCGGTAGAAGTTCCGTCCAATTCGCCCAAAGCCGTTAATTGCAACTTTCGTAGTAGCCATAGGCCCGAGTCTAACGACCGACGTCCGCGCGTCGGCCGCGCCCCTGCCGCAGGCGGCGGGCCGCTAAGGCGGCGCGCAGCGACGCCGACCATGAGAGGCCGGCCGGCTTCGCCGGGCGGCCGTTTAAGCCCGATCGGCCCGCCTCTCGCTTTGCGAGAGGC
>JBKOXJ010000178.1:0-5415 GCA_046724905.1 Actinomycetota bacterium
GGGATCAAGAAGCAATCGCCACTCCCACCGAGAGAGCCTCTAAGGTCTTCGTCGTGCGGCGCATCGTTGTCGTACTGGCGGCATTGACGTTCACGCCCGCCGCCGCTGCCGCACCGCCGACGCTGACCGTCCGCGCAAGCAGCACGCTCGGCGCGACTCCGTTCCGCGTCACGCTCACCGCCGAGGGCAACGCGGCCTCGTACGCTTGGGATCTCGGGGACGGACAGCGCGCCTTCGGTAGCACTGTCGAGCACGTGTACGAGCATGCAGGGGTCTATACGGCGACGGTCACGGCGGCCTCGGCGGCCGGAGAGGTCGCACGAGGCCAAGTCGTGATCACGGCGGCGACGGTCGAGCTCGCGGGCCCGTCGGCGCCGGTGCGCTACCGGAGGCGCCTACTGCTCCAAGGGCGCCTCGCGCCCGCGATCGTCGGAGCCCCGATCACGCTGCTCCGCCAGGGCCAGCCGGTCGCGTCCACGAGGACCGGGCGCGACGGCTCCTACGCCTTCCGGCTCCGTGCACTGCAGCCCGGGACGTACCAAACGCGGTTCGCAACTGTCGACTCCGCGCCGATCGCAGTGCAGCTCCGGCCGCTGCTCCGAACGCGACTGGTCGGGGCACGCGCGGTCGGCACACCGCTTCGCCTCGAAGCAACGGCGCGGCCGAGCAACGCCGGCTCGCTCCTGGTCCAGGTCTGGCGCGGAAACCGCAAGACCTTCGAACAGACGCTGGCCGGGAAGGCGCGCGTCGGCCTGCGCACCCGGCGCCCCGCGTCGTTCCGCATCCGCGTCACGCTCATCCCGACCGAAGGCTTCACGCACGCGGTCAGAACGCTCCGCGCCGTGGTCGTCCGGCCGCACCTCGGCCACGGCTCCCGCGGTCCCGGCGTCCGCGTCCTGGAGACGCGCCTCGCCGACCTGCACTACGCGCTGGAGCGAACCGACGGCCTCTACGGAACGGACACGTCCGAGGCGGTGCTCGCCTTCCAGAAGGTCCGGGGGCTCCCGCGGACCGGGCGCGTGGATGCGCGCGTCTGGCGCGCCCTGGCGTCGGCAACCGTCCCACACGCACGGTACGCCGGGAACCACGTCGAGATCAGCAAGGGCCGCCAGGTGCTCTTCCTCGTGCGCGGTGGCAAGGTCGCGCTCATCGTCCACGTCTCGACCGGCGCGACGGGGAACACGCCGATCGGCAGCTGGCACGTCTACCGAAAGGTCGTCGGCTGGAACTGGATCCTCTGGTACCCGATGTACTTCCTCCGCGGATTCGCGATCCACGGCTACCCCTCGGTGCCGGCCTACCCGGCCTCGCACGGCTGCGTTCGCGTGCCGATGTGGGTGGCGCCGCGGCTCTTCGCGCAGGTCCGATACGGCGAGACTGTCGACGTCTACTGGTAGCCGCGTCCGGGTGACGCTGGTCGTCGCGGCGCTCGCCTTCGGTGTCGCCTGGGTCGGATACGAGCACTGGCAGGCAAGCGGCGGACATCCGATTGCATGGCACGACCGCTCGGCGGCGCTCCGCGGTGCCGAGTTCTCGAAGGGCATGTCGCGCACGTTCCGGGGCCAGCGCGATCTCGAGCGCTTCCTCGCAAAACTGCCGAGACGGCCGACGCGTACGCCCCGGATCGACTTCAGCCGCAACCTTGCCCTGCTGGTCGCAGCAGGGCCACGCTCGAGCACGGGCTATTCGGTCACAGTTGTGCGGGCAGACGAAGAGCGTGGCCGCGTCGTCGTGCAGGTCCGCGAGCGTACGCCGACCCTGCGCGACCGCGTGCGTGCGCGCGTGACCTACCCCTACGCCTTCGTCTCGCTTCCGCGCACCGACAAGCCGGTGCACGTCGACTGGCTACAGAGGCCTTAGGCGCCGCTTGCGGCGCCTACCATCTAAGACTCCTCGTCCTCGATCGCGAATTGGTCGGGGGAGACGTCGTCGAGGAACTTCTTGAACTCCGCGACCATCTCCTCCTCGTTGACCTCTTCGCCCTCGAACTCGATCGCCGACTCCTCGATCACCTGGTCGGCCGCGAAGATCGGGGCCTCGGCCCGGATCGCGAGCGCGATCGCGTCGGAGGGGCGCGAGTCGATGTCGATCTCCGACCCGTTCTGCGCAACCGTGATCTGGGCGAAGAACGTGTTGTCGCGGAGCTCCGTGACGGCGATCCGGACGACCCTCGCGTCGAGGTGGTCGAGCATGTCGGTGACGAGGTCGTGCGTCATCGGCCGCGGAGTCGTGGCGCCCTGAAGCTTCATCAGGATCGCCGCCGCCTCGGGCTGGCCGATCCAGATCGGGAGGTACCTGTTTCCGTCCGCGGTCTTGAGCAAGACGATCGGCTGCTTGCCGACCAGGTCGAAGCTCACGCCGTAGATGACCATTTCGTGCATCGCGGACGGCCTCGCCTCGATTCTAGCTCAGTGCCTCTGCGTCAACCCTCGGTGTCGGAGGCGTCGCCGTCGTCCCCCAACGGAAGCACCTCCGCGAGCGGAGCAACGGTGAGCAAACCGGTTTCGGCGTCCTCGAGGTCCGCCCGCCGGTCGGGAACCCCCATCGGGTCCCAGCCGCGCAGGTGGTGAACCCGGCCGTTCCAGAGCACACGTGTACCGATCTCCATGCCGCAGAGCATCGCGTGGTTGGCATCGGCAGCCCGTCTGGCGAGGACGATCCCTGCGTCAAGGGTCACTCGAACGGGCCGAGGGGATGGGCGATCGTGGATTCGAACCACGGACCTCCGCCTTATCAGAGCGGCGCTCTAACCGACTGAGCTAATCGCCCCCGAGCGGGCGGATTGTAGCCGCTAGTGGAAGACCTGGGTCCGGCGCAAATAGTCTTCGACCGCGAGCAGGAACGACCGGTCGTGGGCGAGCTCCTGGAGCGTACCCTTGGTCTGGTCGTCGATCTCCTCGTCGTCGTCGAGCTCGGTCAGGAAGCGGTTCATCGTGCCCTCCTGTGACATTGCGGCCATGCGCAGGAAGATCCGGCGGGCGTCGTCGTTCTGGCGGATCTCCTCGAGGGACTCGAGGTCCTGAAGCCACAGTCCGAGCATGTCACCCGTCTAACGCGACGGGCGGCAGGGTAGTTACGGGGTCGCCCTGTCCAGGGCCTCGGCCAGCTCCGCGAGCTCCACTTCATCGGCGTAGGGGATCTCGACGCGGCCCGTGGCGACCCGCGCACGGAAGCCGGTGATCCGCTCGAGCCCGGCGCGGACGCGTTCGGCGAGAACGGGATCGGCCGGAGCTCGACGCGCCTTCTTCCTCCGGGCGCCGGCGTTGCGAGCAGCCAGCTCGGCCGCGCGCACCGACAGTCCCTCGCGCACGATTCGCTTCGCCAGGCGCCGCTGGCCCGTGTGGTCGGGTACCGAAAGCACCGCCCGAGCATGGCCCTCCGTGAGCTCCCCGCGCGCCAGCATCCACAGCACCTCGTCCGGGAGGTCGAGGAGTCGAAGACGGTTCGAGACGGACGGAACCGACCGGCCGACGCGCTCCCCGATCTCGCGCAGCGTGAGGTCGAACTCGTCGACGAGGACGGCGTACGCGCGAGCCTCCTCCACCGGCGAGAGCTGCTCACGCGCGACGTTCTCGACGAGTGAGAGCAGAAGCGAGTCGCGATCTTCGGCCTCGCGGACGAGCGCCGGCACGGTTTCGAGGCCCGCTTCGCGCGCCGCGCGCCAGCGCCGCTCGCCTGCGATCAGCTCCCAGCCGTCCTCGGCACGCGGCCGCACGACGACCGGCTGGAGGACGCCCTGCGCCCTGATCGACGCCGCCAGTCCTACGCCGGCCTCGGGCGCGAAGCGGCGGCGCGGCTGACGCGGGTTCGGGTGGATCTTCTCCACCGGCAGCTGTGCGAGCTCGGCAGCGTTCTCCGCGCCTCCGATCAGCACCTCGAGGCCGCGCCCGAGGCCTCTCCTAGCCGCGCTCGACAAGCTCCATCGCCACCTTCCAGTAGGCGTCCGCCCCCGACGAGGAGCGGTCGTATGCGATGACAGGCAGCCCGTGGCTCGGCGCCTCGGCCAGGCGCACCGAGCGCGGAACCGCAGTGTCGAACACGAGATCGCCGAAGTGACGGCGCACCTCCGCGGTCACGTCGGCCGCAAGCCGCGTTCGCCGGTCGACCATAGTCAGCAGGACGCCAGCGATGGCGAGCTTCGAGTTCAGGCGCGCACGCACGAGGTTGACAGACCGCACGAGCTGTGCGAGTCCCTCGAGCGCGTAGTACTCCGCCTGCACCGGCACGAGCACCCGGTCGGCGGCCGCGAGCGCGTTCACCGTCAGCGGCCCGAGCGACGGTGGACAGTCCAGGAAGACGAACGTGTACTCGCCTGCCGCGGCGAGGGCGTCGGCCAGGTAGCGGTCGCCGTCCTCGCGCCTGGCGAGCTCGACGGCCGCGCCGGCGAGCTCGGGCCTCGAGGGCACGAGGTCGAGGTTCTCGAACCGGGTTTGCATCGCCAGCTGGGCCAGCGGCGCGCCGTCGAGCAGGTCGTAGCTCGAGGTGCCGTTCGCCCGCTCGCCGAGGCCCGACGTCGCGTTCGCCTGCGGGTCGAGATCGACAACGAGCGCCCGCTGGCCGGCTTCGGCAAGGCACGCCGCGAGGTTGACGGCGGTCGTCGTTTTTCCGACGCCGCCCTTCTGGTTCGCGAGCGCGTAGATCCGCCCCGGCATGCAGGCATTCTGTGCGGTGAGGCGGACGAGACAGCGCTAGCGTCTGACGGCCGGCTAGCTGAGCGGGCGCTTCCTCGCCATGCCAGGCCGACGCGGGAATCCCTGAGGCGTTGGCTCCACCTTCCTTAAAACGAGCAGTCCATCGCCCTCCTCGGCCGGGCCGCCGCCGAGCTGCTTCGCTACGCGCGCGACAGCCGACCTGTCGGCGCTCGGGCCGACCCACAACAAAGCCGCTCCGCCGACACGGACGAGCGGCAGACACCACTCGGCTGCGACGGGCGGCGGCGCCAGCGCCTTCGCAAGCGCCACGCCGTAGGCTTCGGTTGGCTGCTCCTCGGCCCGCCCCCGTACGACGCCGACGTTTGGGAAAGCTACGGCCTGCTCCTCCAGAAAGTCGGCCTTGCGACGATTCGCCTCGAGCAACGTGAACTGACGGTCGGGAAGCACCGCTGCGAGCGGAATTCCGGGCACGCCACCGCCGGACCCGACGTCGACGATCGGTCCGTCCAAGCCCTCAAGAAGCGGCACCGCACGCAGACTGTCCTCGACCAAGTCGCGCCATGCCAGCTCCCAGTCGCGAAGGGCGGTTAGGCCCGGTACGGATAGCAGCGCGGTTAACCAGGCTTCCAGCCGATCATCGGGACTCACTCGCACCATGGATCGCAACGCCTGGCCGGCGGAGCGGGACTTTGCTCCGTGGGAGCCTCCCTGCGGCTCGCAACTCCTAGCCAAGAAAGGAGGGGCTCGTGGGGGAACCATGGGT
>JBKOXJ010000185.1:0-5446 GCA_046724905.1 Actinomycetota bacterium
TGCCGACACAGGCGAGCGGCGTCGGCGTCGTGGCATCTCTTGCGTTCGGCGGCCTGAGCAATGTTTGGGGAGGTTCGGTTCTGCCCTACGTCGACCGCGACCTCGACGCATGGCCGATCCGGACAAGCGATCTCGCGCCCTACTATCGCTCGACGTTCGGATTCGTCCCGCTCGCGGGCGAACGCGACCAGCTGGCAGAGTTGTTCCCGCTTTACGGCGACCCGGAGCCACTCGAGCCGACCGGTCAAATTGCTGCTCTGCTGAGCAGGCTTCGGGAGGTCGGCCCCGACTTGCGCCGAGAGGGCGCGATCGCCGGCCGTGCTCGTCTGGCCGTCGCGTCAGGCACGAGCATGCTGGCGACCCCCTGCCGCTACACGGGACTCTGCATGGTCGGCTGCCCGTACGGCTCGATCTACAACTCTGCTGCGACACTCGCCGAGCTCGTCGCTGCAGGTCGCGCCGAGTACCGGCCGGGCTGGCTCGTCGAGCGAGTGGAGGAGTCGAAGGACGGCATCGCCGTGCGTTTGCACTCACTCGACGGTGTCGGCCACGAGACGCTTTCCGCGCAGCGAGCATTCCTCGCCGCGGGCGCGCTCGGCTCGACAAGGATCCTGCTCGAGTCGCTCGAGTGCTTCGACCGACGGCTACAGCTGGTCGAGAGCGCGTACTTCACGCTGCCGCTCCTGACGATGCGACGGCCGGCTCGCGTGGGACCCGGCCTCGCGGGAAACACCCTTGCTCAGGTCTTCCTGGACTTCGACCCAGACACGTCGTTGCGCGGAGTGCACCTCCAGCTCTATGGCTACAACGACTTGATGCTCAGAGCCGTACGCACGCGTCTGCGCATGCCGGAGGCGGCAGCGACACGCCTGCTCCAACCGCTGCTCGGGCGTTTGCTCTACGCGGGCGGCTACCTGCACTCCGACGATTCGCTGCGCCTGTCGGCAGAGCTCACCCGCATCGGCTCGCGCGGGTTGCTCGTGCTCTCGCCGGGCGACGGTGCCGCTGTCGCAGGAAACGTCGCGGCCGCCATAGAGAAACTCGGCGAACTGCGCCGGCTGCTCGGGATCCAGCCGCTCCGCCGGATGCTGCAGATCTGGCCGCCCGGCAAGGGCTTCCACGTCGGCGGCTCGTTCCCGATGCGCGAGCATCCAGGTGAGCTCGAGAGCGACCTCCTGGGGCGCCCGGCCGGATTGCGACGGGTCCACGTCGTCGACGCATCCGTTCTGCCGTCGCTTCCGGCGACGACGATCACGCTCTCGGTGATGGCGAATGCACAGCGCATCGCCGCTGAGCACGATCAAGATTGACTGAGCGCGCGGCGAAACGTCTCGTCGAGTCCCTCGCTGAGCGAACGCGGGGAGAAGGCGAGCTCGGCCCGTGCGAGCGACGAATCATGGTCGGCCTCCTGGGCCATCCCGAGCACGTTGTCACGCGTGAGCGGGGCCCCCGGAAGTCGTTCCAAGGCGTAGGCGACGACGAGCGCGGACCGTACCGGTAGGTGCAGCTTAGCCTTTCTCGCACCCAGCTGGGCGAGCACGCCGTCGAGGACGTCGTCGAGCGTGGCCGCAGGGCCGGCGAGCGTGTAGATCTTGCCGGTGGCAGTGCCGGGCCGATCGAGCGCAGCCAGCATCGCTCTGACCACGTCCTCGACGTAGACGGGGCCGATGTCGAGCCCGCCTGTCCCGACCACCGGCACGACCGGCAGGCGACTGCGGGCGAGCGAGACGAGGCGCGCGAAGACTCCGGTCTTTCCGGGACCGTAGACGAACGCGAGGCGAAAAACAGTCGCGTCGAGGCCCGACTCGAGCACGATGCGCTCGGCCTCCCGCTTGCTGGCTCCGTAGGCGGCGACCCGTTTGCGCGTGACCGTGACGGTGCTCGCGAGCAAGAATCTGCGCACCTCGGCGCGGTGACAGGCAGCGAGTACGTGCCCCGTTCCGCCCGCGTTCAGGCGCCACGTCGCGCGCTGATCCGGAGCCGCACCGCCGGCCAGATGGACGACCGCATCGCAGCGCCGAAGGGCCTCGGCCAGCGAGCCCTCATCCTCGAGGCCCGTGCGGACCGGCGTAAGGCCCAGCTCATGCAACGCGCCCGTCTCGCTGCTCGGCCGGGCGATCGCAACGACGTCTTCGCCTCGTTCGATGAGCGCACGGACGAGATGAGTGCCGATGAAGCCCGTTGCCCCCGTGACTGCGATTCTCAAAAGACGGAAATAACCTCTGGGCACCGATGCTGGAGAAGACCACGGAGACGCCCAGCCGCGGCGGGCAACCGCTCACCGCCGAAGAGGATCTCGACGTCTCGGTTGTCATTCCGTGCCTGAACGAGGAACGATCGGTGGCTGCCGTAGTCGACAAGGCGTGGGCGGGGATCGCGGCAAGCGGGCTGCGCGGTGAGGTGATCGTCGTCGACAACGGCTCGACCGACGCCTCCGGCCGGCGCGCCGAGGAGGCGGGAGCGCGGGTCGTCGTCGAGCCGCGGCGCGGCTACGGGAGCGCGTACCTCGCGGGTCTGGAAGCCGCTCGTGGCCGCGATTGCGTGATGGCCGATGCCGACGAGACGTATGACGTCTCGCGACTGTACGAGCTGGTTGCGCCACTCCGGCGCCACCAGGCCGATTTGGTACTCGGGAGCCGCTTCAAGGGCGAGATCTTGCCCGGCGCGATGCCGTGGTCGCATCGCTGGATCGGGAATCCGATTCTGACGGGGCTGCTCAACTGGTTTTTCCGAGCACGAGTCTCCGACGCCCATTGCGGCCTGCGCGCGGTGCGAAGGGACGTGCTGCCGGTACTGAAGCTCCAGGCGACCGGAATGGAGTTCGCCTCCGAGATGGTGATCAAGGCGGCGAAGCGCGGCTTGCGCATCGAGGAGGTCCCGATCGTCTACCACCCGCGTGTCGGCGACTCGAAGCTGAACAGCGTGCGGGATGCATGGCGCCACATGCGCTTCATGCTCGTCCACACCTCAACGTATCTCTTTGTGGTGCCCGGCACGCTGGCAACCGTCGCGGGGCTCGCCACGCTGACGTTCTTCGCCGCCGATCCCACGTTTGCGCCGCGTCGAGGACTGTCGGTGGCAATCGCTTCTGCGATCGTGAGCATCGTCGGCGCCCAGGTCGTCCTGCTCGGGCTCTTTGCGAAGACCTACGCCGTCCTCTATCTCGACGAACGGGAGCCCGGGCTCGAACGCCTCTGGCCCCGTGTCCGTCTCGAGCACGGGTTGCTCGCTGGGGCCATAGCGGTGATCGTCGGGCTGACCATCGCCGCGATCGCCGAGTTCGACAGCAGCTCGAACCCGCGCCTCGGCCTGCTCGGGCTGACCGTGCTGGCACTTGGGTTCCAGGTCATCTTCGGTTCGTTCTTCCTCAGCGTGCTGGGCCTGAGTGAGCACGCGATCCTGTACGGGCGCACCGCGACCGCGGCGACGGGCAAGGCGCGCCCCCAGGCGTAGGCGTCTATCGCCGGGGCAAGCGCAGGTCGCTTTTAAGCGGCTTGCTTAGACGCAGAGTACGTACGTCGTAAGGGTGTTTCCGCCGGTTCCGGCGCTCATCACGGTCGCCGTACCGGTCCACGCGGTCGGGTTCGGGGTCGTGGTAGCCGGCTTCGTTTCTGTGATAGCGGCCAACTGGCGCGCGCCGCCGCCGCTCGAATTGGTGACGCTGGCGCCGCCGCCGATGGCCTTGGTGCCGCCCGGGCACGTCGCGGTCGCGGTGGCTGTGGTTCCTGCAGCTGAACCGCCTGCGATGGCCGCCGAGGCCGTGACGACGGTGACCGTGCCGCCGCTGAACGTTCCGGTCGCGCCGGTCGGACCTGTCGCGCCCGTGGATCCGGTGGCACCTGTTGCGCCGGTCGGACCTGTCGGGCCCGTCGGACCTGTGGCTCCGGTCGCGCCCGCGGCCCCGGTCGCACCCGTGGCTCCTGTCGCACCGGTGGCACCATTCGACCCGGTCGCGCCCGTGGTGCCTGTCGCGCCCGTCTCGCCCGTCGGACCGGTGGGCCCAGTGGGGCCGGTGGGACCTGTATCGCCGGTCGCACCGGTCGCACCCGTCTCGCCAGTTGCGCCGGTCGCGCCCGTCTCGCCCGTTGCGCCGGTCGCACCCGTCGCGCCGGTGGCACCCGTGTCACCGGTCGGTCCGGTCGGTCCGGTCGGTCCGGTGTCGCCTGTTGCGCCGGTGGCGCCGGTGGCGCCCGTCTCGCCGGTCGCACCCGTCGCGCCTGTTGCGCCGGTCGCGCCCGTCTCGCCCGTTGCGCCGGTCGCACCCGTCGCGCCGGTGGCACCCGTGTCACCCGTCGGTCCGGTCGGTCCGGTCGGTCCGGTGTCGCCTGTTGCGCCGGTGGCGCCGGTGGCGCCCGTCTCGCCGGTCGCACCCGTCGCGCCTGTTGCACCGGTCGCACCCGTCTCGCCAGTTGCGCCGGTCGCACCCGTCTCGCCAGTTGCGCCGGTCGCACCCGTCTCGCCAGTTGCGCCGGTCGCACCCGTCGCACCGGTCGCGCCGGTCGCACCCGTCGCACCGGTGGCACCCGTGTCACCCGTCGGGCCGGTCGGGCCCGTCGGGCCGGTCTCGCCCGTCGCACCCGTGTCACCCGTCGGACCGGTGGCTCCAGTCTCACCCGTGGGACCCGTCGGCCCTGTCGGGCCCGTTGGGCCGGTTCCGCCCGTGGCGCCCGTAGCGCCGGTTGCGCCCGTGGCCCCCGTCGCGCCCGTGGCTCCGGTCGCGCCCGTGGCACCCGTCCCACCAGTTGCACCGGTGGCGCCTGTTGGACCGGTCGGCCCCGTCGGCCCGGTTGGACCCGTGGGGCCGGTAGGCCCGGTGATGGCAGTTGGGCCCGTAACTGGAGCCGGGGCAGTCGCAGGGAAGATGAGAATCGCCGCAAAGACGAGTGCCGTGGCGATCCAGAACTGTTGCAGACGCTTCAAGCTGCTCTCCCCCCGCTTACGCCGACGGGATCGCCCTATTTAACTTCGCACACGGGGCTTTTGCACCCTCTCAAGCGGTGAGATTTCTCGACAGCTTTGCTGAGATCTCTGGACGCTCTGCAAGTCGCATCAACCCTGGTTGTAGATACGGATCGCCGCTTCGCGGTTCGGCACGTCCAACTTCCTGAGGATCGAGCCGATGTGCGTCCTTACCGTTCCCCTCGCAACGAAGAGGCGCTGGGCAATCTCTGCGGTCCTCAGGCCCTGAACGAGAAGCTCGAGAACCTCGAGCTCACGGTCGGTGAGATTCGAGAGGGCAGGCGCACGCCTCCGCCGCTGCCGCGATTGGAACTCCGCGATCAGCTTCGTGACCAGCCGCCGCGGGAGGGCCGCCTCACCGTGAGGGATCCGTCGAAGAGCTGCCGCGAGTCGTTCGGGAGCAATGTCCTTGGTCAGGTAGCCGCGGGCTCCGGCCTCGAGTGCGGCGAACAGCTCTGAGTCGTTCGGTGAAGGCGCGAACATGACC
>JBKOXJ010000065.1:0-25144 GCA_046724905.1 Actinomycetota bacterium
GGGTCAGGTCGTCTTCCCCGAGATCGGTAAGCGCGCCGATGTCGGTGCCGTCTTTGGCGAGGTCGGCCTTTTCGCACCGCACGGGAGGCGGTCGCTCAGCGCGGTCTGCGAAAGCGACTGTCGCGTCGCGACGCTCGGCAAAGGCAAAGCGCTCGAGCTCGTGTATCAAGATCCGCGCTTCGCGCTGTTATTGATCCGCGTGATCTCTGGCTACGCCGCGGCCTAACCGAACCCGCCGCGTTCCCCGCGGGGTTGCGGAGTGGGGAATCGTGGTCTAAAGTGGGGAAAAGTGGAAAGAGCTCAACGGCCCCGGACGATGCTCCTCGGGGAGCACGAGCACGCGATCGATGACAAGAACCGCCTCACGCTCCCGTCCAAGTTTCGTCAGGCGTTCGCCGACGGGATCGTCGTCACGCGCGGCATCGACCGCTGCCTCCATGCCTATACGCGGTCCGACTGGGAAAGCCTTGTCGCGTCCCGCCTTGCCGAGCTCGACCCGCTGTCGAAGGAGGCCCGACTGATGCAGCGCTTCTTCTTCTCGGGCGCGGCCGAGGCGGAGCTCGACAAGCAGGGCCGGTTCATGCTGCCCGGGCCGCTGATCGAGCACGCCGGGCTCGGCCGCGACGTCGTCGTCGCCGGCGTCTACGACCACCTCGAGATCTGGGATCGCGCCGCCTGGCGCGAGCAGCTCAAAGAGGTCGAAGGGAGTGCGGAGCATGTTGCCGAACGTCTTGCAGCCAAGCGCGACTGACCACGTTCCCGTCCTGGCCGAGGAGGTGCGGCGCGCGCTTGCCGTGTGCCCGGGCGAGACCGTCGTGGACGCCACGTTCGGCGCCGGCGGCCACGCTGCGCTGCTCGCCGCCGACCTGGGCGGCCGCGGCAAGCTGATCGCGATCGACCGGGATCCGAGCGTGCGGCCGTACTTCGAGCGGCTCCGCCGCCGGTCGGGTGTCCAGGCACGCTTCCTCCGCGGCGACTTCGCCGTCGTCCTGAATCAGCTGGCCTCGAACGGCGTGCGCGCCGACGCGATCCTGCTCGACCTCGGCGTCTCGAGCATGCAGCTCGACCGTCCGGAGCGCGGCTTCTCGTACGCGACCGACGCGCCGCTCGACATGCGCATGGATCCGTCGGCGCCGCTCTCCGCACGCACCCTCGTCAACGAATGGCCTGAGCGGGAGCTCGAGCGGATCTTCAAGCGCTACGGCGAGGAGCGCTATGCACGCCAGATCGCGCGGGCGATCGGCCGCCGCCGTCGCGAGCGCCCGTTCGAGCGGACCGGCGAGCTGGTCGAAACGATCAAGTCGGCGATCCCGGCGCCGGCCCGCTTCGGCGACGGCCATCCCGCGAAGCGTGTCTTCCAGGCGCTCCGGATCGCGGTTAACGAGGAGCTCGAGTCGCTCGAGCAGGCGCTGCCGGCGGCGCTCGAGATGCTGCGGCCCGGCGGACGCCTCGCCGTCATCAGCTTCCACTCGCTCGAGGACCGGATCGTGAAGCGGTTCATGCGCGAGCAGGAGCGGGGCTGCACGTGCCCGCCGGACTTTCCGGTCTGCGTCTGCGGCAAGGAGCCCGCAATGCGGGCGCTCTCGCGGAAGCCCATCCGGCCGAGTACGCAGGAGATCGCCGTGAACCCGCGCTCGGCGTCGGCACGGTTGCGAGTTGGAGTGAAGACCTGATGGCCGCGTGGGCACCCGCCGCCGAGGCGCCGGCCGTCAGGCGTCGGCCCTCGCGTCCCGCGCCGCGCCGCCGGAGCGCCGCAGACCACCGCGTCGCGGGCGGCGTCGCGTGGATCGGCCTCGTCGCCGTCCTGCTCGCCGGTGTCGTCGCGCTCAACGTCGCGGTGCTGCGCCTGAACATGCGTCTCGACGAGCTCGGCCGCGAGCGAGCAGCTCTCCGAGCCGAGAACGCCGAGCTGGCGACCCGGCTCTCGCGCGCGGCAGCCGCCGGCCGGATCGAGAATCTCGCGCAGAAGCGCCTGGGCCTCGTCCCCGCCGAGCCCGACGAGACGACGTACGTGCGCCTGCGCCCGGACCGGTGAGCCGGTCGCTCGTCAACCGCCGCATCCGGCTGCTCCTCTTCGTCCTCTGCCTCGCCTTCGCGGGAACGCTCGCGCGGGCTGTCTGGCTGCAGGCGGTGCGGGCGGCGCCGCTCGCGCGGATGGCGAACGTGCAGCACCGCGAGCAGGTGACGATTCCGGCGCGACGCGGCACGCTCTACGACCGCAACGGAACCGAGCTTGCGATCGGGGAGCAGGCGACGACTGCGTATGCGGATCCGAAGCAGATCCGCAACCCGCGCGCCGTGGCGATCGCGGCCGAGCGGACGCTCGGAATCGACGCCAACCGGATCTATCCGGAGCTCTCCGATCGCACCCGCGGCTTCGTCTACCTCAACCGCAAGGCCGACCCGGGCCGCGCGGCGGCGCTGAAGCGCCGTGGTCTGGTCGGCGTCGGGTTCTATCCGGAGGAGCGGCGTACCTATCCGCTGGGGACGGTGGCCGCGCAGGTGCTCGGTTTCGCGGGCCTCGACAACCGCGGGCTCGCCGGCCTGGAGTTCTCGCTCGACCCGATCCTCGCAGGCCGTGACGGGCGCGAAACGGTGATCCGTGACCCGTTCGGGCGTGTGGTCGACGTCGTCGGCTCCGTGGACGAGCATGCGGGACGCAACGTCTTCCTGACGCTCGACCAGCGAGTCCAGGCGAACGCCGAGACGGTCCTGCGCGAGACGGTCAAGCAGTGGAACGCGCGCGCCGCGACGGCGATCGTCCTCGACCCGCGCTCGGGCGACGTGCTGGCGATGGCGACGGCGCCGACCTTCGACGCCAACCGTTTCTCGCACGTTCCGGTGACGGCGCAGCGGAACCGTGCCGTGACGGATACGTACGAGCCGGGCTCGACGTTCAAGCTGATCACGGTTGCGGCCGCGCTCTCCGAGCGGCTCGTGAGCCCGCGGACGGCGTTCACGCTCCCGTACTCGATCCACGTCGCCGACCGAGTGATCCACGACGCCGAGCCGCGCGGCACCGAGCGCATGACGGTCTCGCGCATCCTGTACCAGTCGTCGAACGTCGGCGCGATCACGCTGGCCGAGCTGCTCGGCAAAGACCGGCTGTCGAAGTGGATCCGCCGTTTCGGGCTGGGTCGCAAGACCGGGATCGACTTCCCCGGCGAGAGCGCCGGGATCGTGCTGCCGCCGGAGCGCTGGTCCGGCTCCACGATCGGCAACGTCCCGATCGGCCACGGGATCGCCGTGACGCCGGTGCAGATGGCGGCCGCCTACGCGGCGATCGCGAACGGCGGCGTCTGGGTGCAGCCGCATCTCGTCGACCACGTCGCCGGACGTGGGCGCTTCGTGCCGGGGCGGCGGCGGATCGTGCGGCCCGTCGTCGCCGAGCAGCTCTCGACGATGCTCAGGGACGTGGTGCTCGAGGGAACGGGGCAGCTCGCGGCGGTGCCCGGGTACCGCGTGGCCGGCAAGACGGGAACCGCGGCGAAGCCGGAGCGCGACGGCGGGTACTCGACCTCGGACTACGTGGCGTCGTTCGTCGGGATGGTGCCGGCGTCCAACCCGCGGCTCGTGATCCTCGTGATGGTCGACACCCCGCGCGGCGCGATCTGGGGCGGTGTCGTCGCGGCGCCGGCGTTCGCGGAGATCGCGAAGTTCGACCTGCAGTACCTCGAGGTGCCGCCGGACGCACCGTCCGTTCCGGACACCGCGCCGTAAATAGCCGACGCCGTCCCAGGCACCTCGCCTAGGACCCGGTGTCCTCCTCCCCGATGCGATCGTAACCGTCACGCTCGGGGGCCGCTAGGGTCCAGGCGTAACGAAAGTGCAGCAATTCGACGGTTTTTGCGCCGGCCACGCCGGGGGTCGCTGCTAGACTCGGCCGCCGATGCACCTGGAGCGCATCATCGCTGCGCTCGCACCGGTCGAGGTCGCACGAGGCGCTCCCGTGGAGGTTCTCGAGCTCGCCTACGACGCGCGCGAAGTCACGCCGGGGACGCTCTTCTTCTGCGTTCCAGGCGCGAACGCAGACGGGCACAACTACGCGCCCGAGGCCGTCGAGCGCGGCGCGGTCGCGCTCGTCGTGGAACGCGAGCTCGACCTGGCGGCGCCGCAGCTCGTCGTCCCCGACTCCCGCGCAGCCATGGCCGTTGCGGCCGACGAGTTCTTCGGACACCCGACTGGGGAGCTCGAGGTGGCCGGCGTCACGGGCACGAACGGAAAGACGACGACGGCCTTCCTTCTCTACGAGATCCTGCGCGCCGCCGGCCGCCGACCCGGACTCGTCACCACGATCGAGACGCGCATGGGCGACGAGCGCAAGCCGGCCGTCCGTACGACGCCCGAGGCGATCGACCTCCAGCGCACCTTCCGCGCGATGCTCGACGCCGGGAACAGCAGCTGCGCGATGGAGGCGACGTCCCACGGCTCGGAGCTGCGCCGGCTCGATCGAACCCGGTTTGCCGTCCTCGTCTTCACGAACCTGAGCCAGGACCACCTCGACCTGCACGGGACGATGGAGCGCTACTTCGACGCCAAGCGCCGGCTGTTCGCGCCGGGCGTGCCGGCCGCGATCAACGTCGGCGACCCCTACGGCCGCACCCTCGCCGACGACGTCCCCGACGCAGTCACGTTCGGCTTCGCCGACGACGCCCAGGTCGGCCCTGACGCGCTGGACGGCGTCGACCTCAAGCTTCGCGGCCGCTTCAACGTCGAGAACGCCCTCGGAGCGCTAGCAGCCGCACGGCTGCTCGGCATCTCCGACGACGCGATCGCGAGCGGCCTCGAGGCCGTCCGTGCGGTTCCCGGCCGGCTCGAGGAGGTCGACGAGGGCCAGCCGTTCCACGTCGTCGTCGACTACAGCCACAAGCCCGGCGCGCTCGAGAACGTGCTCCGAACGGCTCGGGAGCTCACACAGGGACGCGTGCTCTGCGTCTTCGGTTGCGGCGGCGACCGCGACCGGGCGAAGCGGCCGCTGATGGGGAGGATCGCAGCCGAGCTGGCGGATGTGGCGATCGTCACCTCCGACAACCCGCGGAGCGAGGACCCCGAGGCGATCATCGCCGAGGTAGTCGCAGGCGCGCCGGGCGAGCTCGAGATCGAGCCCGACCGGCAGGCGGCGATCGAAACGGCGATCGAACGTGCCGGCGAAGGGGACGTGGTCGTGATCGCGGGCAAGGGCCACGAGCAGGGTCAGGAGTTCCACGACCGAACGATTCCTTTCGATGACCGCGAGGTTGCCCGCGAGGCCCTGCGCAGCTTGAGGACGCCGGCTTGATCAAGCTCACACTCGACGAGGTCGAGCACCTCGCCGAAGGTCGGCTCGAGCGTGCGGAGGGCGCGACGGAGGTCACCGGCGTGACGATCGACTCCCGCCGCGTGCAGCCCGGCGACCTCTTCGTGGCCGTCGGCCGCGGCGCCGAGTTCTGCGCCGACGCGCTTGCGCACGGAGCCGCGGCGACCCTCGTGCCTGCGGACGCGTTTGCGGCCCTCGGCCCGCTCGGCCGCGAGGTCCGCGCGTGCAGCGAGGCCCGGATCGTCGGCATCACCGGATCGACCGGCAAGACCTCGACTAAGGACATCCTCGCGGCGCTCTGCCGTCCGCACCGCCGCACCGTGGCCGCCGAGGCGAGCTACAACAACGAGCTCGGCGTCCCACTCACGCTCTGCCGGCTCGAGCCCGACACCGAGGTCTGCATCCTCGAGCTCGCCATGCGGGGTCTTGGACAGATCGCGGAGCTCGCCGCGATCGCGCGGCCGGAGATCGGCGTGATCACGAGCGTCGGCCCGGTTCACCTCGAGCTCGTCGGCACGCTCGAGGCCGTCGCCCAGGCCAAGGCGGAGCTGATCGACGCGCTCCCACCCGAAGGCATCGCGATCGTTCCGGCCGGCGTGCCGGAGCTCGACAGCCGCCTGCGGCGCGACCTCGACGTCCGCACCTTCGGCCGCGGCGGCGACGCCACGGTCGACGAGGTCCGGATCGACGGCGAGCGGGCCTACGTCCGTTTCAATCTCCGAGGCCGGCCGCTCGAGCTGACGTTCAACTTCACCGCCCGCCATCACGCGTCGAACGCGCTCGCCGCGCTACTCGCCTACGAGGCGCTCGGCCTGCCGCTCGACGAGGCCCACCGGGGCGCGGAGAAGATCGCCTTCTCGCCCTGGCGCGGCGAGGAGCTTCCGCTCCCCGGCGGCGGCCTGCTGATCAACGACGCCTACAACGCGAACCCGGTCTCGATGCGGGCCGCGCTCGACACGCTCGCCGACCGCTCGCAGGGGCGCCGACGCGTCGCGGTCCTTGGGGACATGGCCGAGCTCGGCGCCGACGGGCCCGCTTACCACCGCCAGATCGGCGGCCACGCCGCGACCGCGGGCATCGACGTGCTGCTCACCGTCGGCCTGCTCGCGCGCGGCTACGCAGAGGGCCAGGTCGAGATCCCGGTCCTCCGCTCCGTCGAGACGGTCGACGAGGCGATCGCCGCGCTCGAGGAGCTGCTCGAGCCCGGCGACTGCGTGCTCGTCAAGGCGTCCCGCGCCGTCGGGCTGGAGCGCCTCGCCGAAGCGTTCGCCGCGCTGCCCGCCTGATGGAACGAGTCCTGATCGCCGGCGTGGTCGCGATGGTGATCTCGATCATCGCCGGCCCGAAGTTCATCGGGCTCCTGCGGCGGCGCGAGCTCGGGCAGTACATCCGTGCGGAAGGGCCGGTGGGCCATGCCGTCAAGCAGGGGACCCCGGCGATGGGCGGCCTCCTGATCGTCGTCACCGCCGCTGTCGCGTTCCTTGTCCTGGGCCACTACCAGACGCTCGCGCTCACCGTGCTGTTCCTGATGCTCGCGTGCGGCGCGATCGGGTTCGCGGACGACTTCATCAAGCTCAGGCACCGACGCTCGCTCGGGCTCTCGGGCCGCTGGAAGCTGCTGCTGCTCGCCGGTATCACCGCGGTCGTCGGGCTGATCGCGCACGACGAGCACATGCGCACCGCCGTCTACGTTCCCGTCGTCGGCACGATCTCGCTCTCCTGGGCCTGGTACGCGCTGCTCTTCTTCGTGATCGCCGGCGCGGCGAACGGCGTCAACCTGACCGACGGGATCGACGGGCTCGCGGCCGGCACGAGCATCATCGCGCTCTTCACCTTCACCGCGATGAACGTGATCGCCTACATCCGCTCGGGACCGCCCGGCGAGCGCAGCGACCTGAAGCTCGACCTCGCGATTCTCGGCGCCGGGCTGATCGGCGGAACGGTCGGGTTTCTCTGGTACAACGCTTCCCCGGCCGAGGTCTTCATGGGCGACACGGGCGCGATGGCGATCGGAGGCGCTCTCGCCGGGTTCGCGATCATGACGAACACCGAGGTGCTGCTGCTGCTGATCGGCGGCATCTACGTACTCGAGGCGCTCTCGGTGATGATCCAGGTCTTCACCTTCAAGTACCTCGGGCGGAGGGTGTTCCTGATGGCGCCGATCCACCACCATTTCGAGATGAAGGCCTGGTCGGAGACGAAGATCATGGTGCGCTTCTGGATCCTGGCCGCGATCCTCTGCGCCTCAGGGTTCGCGCTCTACTACCGCTACTACCAGCACTTCCGGTTTTAGCGCGTAAGTTGTTGCCTTCAGCGTGTCGACCGGTCGTTTCAGACGGACGCGCGGGCCGAGCCCGCACGTCCTGAGTGTCGGCGCCGCAAGCGTCGCCTTGAGCAACCTTCCGACGAGTGCGCTCGTTGTCGGGTTGGCGCGCTCAGGTCAGGCGGCGACGGCGGCGTTGGAGCGGTACGGCGTCCGCGTCGTCGGCGCCGACCGGAGGCTTGGGAACGACGAGGACCTCGCGCTTCTGGACGGCGTTCAGCTCATCGTCAAGAGCCCGGGCGTGCCCGGCGGGGCGCCGCTCGTCAAGGAGGCTCGGCGGCGCGGCCTTCCGGTGTGGTCGGAGGTCGAGCTGGGCTGGCGTCTGCTCCGGCCGCGGAGGTTCGTCGGCGTCACCGGGACAAAGGGGAAGACGACGACCACGGAGCTGTTGGGGGCGATCTTCCGCGCCGCCGACAGGCCGGTCGCCGTCGGCGGCAATGTCGCGCCCGGACGCCCGCTGACGGCGCTCGACCCGCCCGACGAGGCGTGGATCGTCTGCGAGCTCTCGTCGTTCCAACTCGAAGACGTCCACGAGCTCGCGCTCGAGGTCGCCGTGCTGCTGAACCTCGAGCCGGACCACCTCGACCGGCACGAGAGCTTCGAGGCCTATCGCGCGGCGAAGCTCCGGATCTTCGAGCGCGCCCGGCACCGGATCGTGCCGCGGGGGTCGGCTCTCGAGGGGACCGAGTTCTCGGCGGACGACGCGCTGCCGGCCGAGCCGCGGATTCCGGGCAGGCACAACCGCGCCAACGCCGCTGCGGCTACTGCGGCGGCGCGTGCGGTCGGAATCGACGACGACGCTATCGCCGAGGCGCTGCGCACCTTCCCGGGCGTCGTCCACCGCTTGGAGCTCGTGCGCGACCGCGACGGCATCCGCTGGGTCAACGACTCGATCGCCACAAACACGTTCGCGGTCCGGCACGGCGTGGCCGCCTTCGATGCGCCGATCCGGCTGATCCTCGGCGGGCGCGCGAAGGGCGAGGACTTTGGGCCGTTCGCACGCGAGCTTGCGACGAACGTCGCGTCGATCTACCTGATCGGCGAGGCGGCCTCCCCGCTTGCGGAAGCACTGGACGCGGCCGGCCGGACGTACATGGTGGCGGGGACCCTGGAGAACGCGGTCGAGCAGGCCGCCCGCGACGCTCGTCCCGGCGACGTCGTCCTGCTCTCTCCGGCATGTGCGAGCTACGACCAGTTCCGCGACTTCGAGCATCGCGGCGAGGAGTTCCGCCGGCTCGTAGAAGCGCTGTAGGAAGCGGCCAGTTAAGGCGACGCTTGCGGCGCCGACCATCAGGACGCGCGGCGCGCTCGAGCGGCCACGTCGTCTCTTGTCGTCTCTGGCGAGCGGCGCAGACGGACGCGCGGATGAACCGCGCGTCCTGAAACGGCGTCGTGCAGCGACGCCGTAGGCGCGTCCGTCTGCAACGACCGGTCGACCCGCTCGAAGACGAGGAACGAACGCGACTCAGTCGAACCTCTCCGCATGGGAGAGGGCCGCCCGTGAAGCGCGGACAACTCGAGTGGCACGTGCTGTGCTTCGTGACGCTCGCGCTGGTCGCGTTCGGACTGGTGATGGTCTACAGCGCGACGTCCGCGCCGGCCGCGCTGGGGAACGGCGACCCGAGCTCCTACCTCAAGCGCCAGGGCGCCTACGCCGTGCTGGGGCTCGCGTTAATGACGATCGCCTCGCGCCTCGACTACCGGGTTCTGCGCAAGCTCGCGCCGCCGCTCGTGCTGACGAGCCTCGTCCTCTGCGCCGCCGTGCTCGTCGTGGGCACGCCCATCAACGGCGCCCGCCGCTGGCTCGGCGCAGGCCCCGTCGTCTTCCAGCCCTCCGAGCTCGCCAAGCTCTCGCTCGCCTGCTTCGTCGCCGCCTACCTCGCGCGGCGCCGGCCGCCGCAGACGCTCGCCGACCTCGCGCGCCCGCTCGGGCTGCTCGTGTGTCTCTTCTGCGGGCTCGTGCTGCTCGAGCCCGACCTCGGCACCGCAATTGCGATCGTCGTCATGACCTCCGGCGTGCTGCTCGTCGCCGGTACCCGGCTCTCGACGCTCGGCGCCGCCGCGGCGATCGTGAGCGTGGCCGGCCTGGCGGCCGTCTGGCTCGAGCCGTACCGCCGCGCCCGCGTCCTGAGCTTCCTCAACCCGTGGGACGACGCCCAGGGCGCGGGGTTCCAGGTCGTCCAGGCGATGCTGGGGCTCGCCTCGGGCGGCTTCTTCGGCGTCGGCCTCGGCCAGAGCGTCCAGAAGCTGAACTACCTGCCCGAGGCGCACACGGACATGATCCTCGCGATCATCGGCGAGGAGCTTGGGCTGGTCGGGACGACGGCCGTCATCCTCGCCTACGCGGCGTTCGCCTGGGCCGGGCTCCGGATCGCCCTCGCCGCCCGCGACCCATTTGCCAAGCACCTCGCCGCCGGGCTGACGACGCTCGTCTGCGGCCAGGCGGCGATCAACCTCGCCGCCGTGCTCGGGCTCGCGCCGCTCACGGGGATTCCGCTCCCCTTCGTCTCAGCCGGGGGGTCGAGCCTCGTCGTCGCGCTCACCTCGGTCGGCATCCTCCTTAACATCGCGGCGAGTGGAGGAAGGGCGGAGGCTCAGGTGCGTGATCGCGGCCGGCGGGACAGCCGGCCACGTACTGCCGGCACTCGCGGTCGCGGACGCGCTGCGGGAGCGCGAAGTCGAAGTGACGTTCGCCGGGTCGCCGGAGCGCGCCGAGGCTCGGCTCGTTCCTGAGGCGGGGTACGAGCTCGACACGTTTCGCGTGGCCGGGCTGCCCCGGCGCGTGGGCACAGCACTCGGGCGCGCGCTCGCCGTCGACGCGGCCGCGCCGTTCGCCTGCCGGCGGATCTTGAGGCGGCGGCGGCCGGACGTCGTGCTGGGTGGCGGCGCCTACGTTGCCGGGCCGATGGTGCTGGCGGCCGCGACGCGTCGGATCCCGGCTGCGCTGACCGAGGCCGACGCACACCTCGGCTTGGCGAACCGGCTGGCGGCGCCGTTCGCGCGGCGGGTCTTCCTCTCGTTCCCGATCGACGGGCTCGGCCCGCCCAAGTACAGGGTGACCGGCCGCCCGATCCCCGCACGCTCCCGGGCGGTCCCGCGCGGCGACGCGCGTCGGCGGTTCCAGCTCCCCGAGGACGGGCCCGTGCTGCTCGTCTTCGGCGGCTCGCTCGGCGCCCGTGCGCTCAACGAACTCGCGGTCGACGCGTTCGGCAACGAGGGGCCGGCCGTCTTGCACCTCGCGGGCGAGCGCGACTTCGAGACGCTCCCGAAGCCGCGGCGGCCGGACTACCGGTTACTGTCGTTCACGGACGACTTCGGTGCCGCGCTCGCGGCGGCCGACCTCGCGCTCGCGCGCGCCGGCGGCTCGGTCTGGGAGCTCGCGGCGGCCAGTGTGCCGGCGGTCCTCGTCCCGGGCGAGTTCGCCACCGGCGGCCACCAGGAGAAGAACGCGCGCTACTTCGAGCAGGGCGGCGGCGCGGTCGTCGTGCCGGAGGGCGAGCTCGAGCGGGCGCCGGCGGTCGTCCGCGAGCTGCTCGCCGACGATGAGCGGCTCGCCCCGATGGCCGAGGCGATGCGCCGCCTCGCCCGGCCGCACGCAGCAGAGGAGATCGCTGAGGAGCTGATCGGGCTTGCGCGCCGCTAGCGTGCTCGCCCTGCTCGTGTCGGCGTTGGCGGCATCGTCGGCTGCTCCGAGTTCTGCCGCGCGGTATTGCACGCTCGACGGCCGTCCACAGTTCGGAGACCTCGACGCGGATGGAAAGCCGGAGCGTGTCTGGGTGAGCGGCTGCCGGTGGCTCTCTTCGACCTCGACCTGCCGCTACGTCCTGCGCGCCGCCGGCTCGTCTCACTGGGCCGTCACCTTTGGGGTTGATGTTCCGCCTCCGACCGTCCCTGCGATCCGCTCGGTCGACCGTGTGCCCGGCGCAGAGGTCGTGGTCGTCGTCGATCGCGGCGCCTCGTCGGCCATAGCCGAGGTATTCACGGTTCGGGGGAAGCAGCTGCGGCGGATGTCCGTCAGGGGCTTCGGGCCCGACCGCGACCGGCTCTTGCTCTTCCTCGCCGCCGGGATGTCGTTCGGCGGAGCTGATTGCCTGCGCGGCAGATCCGGAGAGATCGTGCAGTGGACAGCCGGTGGCCTGCCGCAGGGCTATCACCTCTCCGAGGTCCGCTTCCGGGCGGTTGGACTCGCGTTCCGTCCGGTGGCGCGCCGCGAGGTCGACGTGGCTCGGCCACCTCACCTCGGCACAGGATTCGCGAGCTGCCCGCGGCGGGAGTCGTGAGCGGACCTCTGGAGGGCCGCCGGATCTGGTTCGCCGGGATCGGCGGGGCAGGGCTCTCGGGCTACGCCGTGCTCGCAAAGGCCTGGGGGGCCGAGGTGGGGGGCTGGGACCGCGTCGAGACGCCGTACCTCGAGCACGTCCGCGCGGCTGGGATCCGCGTCGAGATCGCACCCGAGCCCGCGTCACCGCCCGGCTTCGAGGTCGTGGTCTCGACGGCGTTCACCGGACGCGTCGAAGGTCGCACGCGAGCGGAGTTCCTCGCCGAGCTCGTCTCGCTCCAGCGCTCGATCGTCGTCGCCGGCGCGCACGGCAAGACGACGACCGCGGGCATGATCGCCTTCTGCCTCGACCGGCTGGGCCTCGACCCGGCGTTCCTGATCGGCGGCGAGATCCCGCAGCTCGGGGGCAACGCGCGCGCCGGAGACGGGTGGCTCGTCGTCGAGGGTGACGAGTCCGACCGCACGATCGAGTCGCTCCGGCCCGAGATTGCGGTCGTCACGAACGTCGACCTCGACCACCACATGACCTTCGCCTCGCGCGCCGAGCTCGAGGAGCTGTTCGACCACTGGCTCGCGAGGGTGCCGAACGTCGTGCGGGGGGACGAGCTCGAGCCGGTCGACCTCGAGCTCGGCGTGCCGGGCGAGCACAACCGCCTCAACGCGGCCGCGGCGCTGGCTGCGCTGGAGCTCGCGGGTGTCGACGCGGTGGAGGCGCGGCGCGCGCTGCCCGAGTTCCGCGGGGCCGGTCGCAGGCTCGAGCCGCGCGGCGAGGCACGAGGCGTCGCCGTGTACGACACGTATGCCCATCACCCAGCCGAGCTCGCAGCCGATCTCGCCGCGCTGCGTGACCTCGACCGCCGCCTGCTCGTTCTCTTCCAGCCGCACCTCTTCTCGCGCACGCGATACCTCGCACGGGAGCTCGCCGCCGCGCTCGCGGGCGCCGACGCCGTCGGCATCACCGACGTGTACCCGGCCCGCGAGCAGCCGCTCCCCGGCGTAAGGGGCAAGCTCGTCGTCGACGCGCTCGCCGAGCTGCGTCCCGGGATGACCGTCGCGTGGACGCCGACCGTCGAGGACGGCGCCCGGTTCCTCGTCCGGCACGCGCGCGCGGGAGACGTGCTGGTGACGGCGGGCGCCGGCGACGTCGACCGCGTGCCGGCGCTGCTGCTCGAGGAGCTCGGATGAGGATCGAGGAGGGCGTCCCGCTCGCGAGATTCACCACGATCGGCACGGGCGGACCGGCCCGGGCGTTCGCCCGGCTGGAGACGCTTGCCGAGCTCGAGCAGGCGCTTGCGTGGGCGGCCGAGCGCGACGTCCCCGTCGCGGTCGTCGGGCTCGGCTCGAACCTCCTGGCCGCCGACGAGGGAGTCGAGGCGCTCGTGCTGAAGCTCGGCGGTGAGCTGGCGGCCGTCGAGATTCACGACGAGACGCTGATTGCCGGCGGGGGCGCGCCGAACGCCGTCGCGCTCCATCGCGCGCGGGCCGCCGGCCTCCGCGGGTTCGAGTTCGCCTGCGCGTTCCCGGGGACTGCGGGCGGCGGCGTGAAGATGAATGCCGGCGCCTACGGCGGCGATTGGGCGCAGATCCTGACGCGGGCGCTCGTCGTCGGCGCGGAAGGCGCGGACTGGCTCGGGCCGGACGAGCTCGGTCTGCGCTACCGCCACTCGGACCTCCACGACGGCCAGGTCGTTGCGCGCGTCGAGTTCCGACTCGGTCGCGGCGAGCCGGACGAGATCAGGGCGACGATCGCGGAGCTGCAGGCAAGGAGGAAGGCCGCCCAGCCGACGAACAAGCGGACCTTCGGCAGCGTCTTCAAGAATCCCGAGCACGAGCTGACGGCAGGCCTGATGCTCGAGGCCTGCGGGCTCCGCGGCCACCGGATCGGCGGCGCGCAAATCTCGCCCAGGCACGCGAACTTCATCGAGAACGCAGACGGCGCGCGCTCCGAGGACGCGCTCGCCCTGATGGCCGAGGCCCGCCGGCGCGCCAGCGAGCAGTACGCGGTCGAGCTCGAGCACGAGGTCGTCTTTCTGGGCGACCTCGCGCTGCCGCGTCTCGGCGAGTAGGAGCGGTCAGGGCCGCGGCGAAGTGTCGGCCGTGGCCACGCGCGCGCCGAAGCGGGCGACAGCCCGGGCTGCCGTCGTACCGCTGCCGGTGCGGCGGAAGCTCGACCTGGCGCGGTTCGCGCCGTCCGCACGCTCGCTGCTCATCGCCTTCGGGCTGCTCGGGCTGGCCGTCGGCTCCTACGCGGTCGCGCGCGGTACGACGCTGTTCGCGATCGAGCGGATCGAGGTCGTGGGCGCGCCGCCGCGCGTTGCCCGGCACGTGCAGCGGGCGCTGCATCCGCTTCGGGGCGAGAGCCTGGTGGCGTTCCGCGGATCGCGACTGCAGGCTCGGATCGCCGCACTACCCGACGTCGCGAGCGCGCACTACGACCGCGCGTTCCCCCACACCCTGCGCGTCTTCGTCGTACCGGAGCAGCCGCTCGCAGTCGTTCGCCGTGGCTCGGAATCCTGGCTCGTCTCCGCGCGCGGACGGGTGATCGCTTCGCTCGAGCGCGGCGACCACGCGGCGCTGCCGCGGATCTGGGTCCCCGGCACCGTCGAGCTCCGGCTCGGGCGCACGCTCTCGGACGCGAGCGCGCTCCTCGCAACTCGGGCGCTCCGCCTTCGCGAGGCACGCACGCTTCCCGTCCGCTCCGCGCTCGTCGACCAGGGCGAGATCACGTTCCTGCTCCGCAGCGGGCTCGAGCTGCGGCTCGGCCGGGAGCAGGGCCTGCCGCTGCGACTCGCCGTGGCAGGCCGGATCCTGCCGCATCTCCCGCCTGCCTCAGGCGCTTCGTACCTCGACGTGCGCGTGCCCGAGCGTCCTGTGGCAGGAGCTAACTCTCAACCTGAGCCTTAGAGTGTACCGCCCAATCCCGCGTTGACAGGCGCGACCGACGCGCGTACCCTCCTCGACGAGGAACGCCCGAACGGCCCCACCCTCAACTACACGTTTACAGTCGAGCCCAGATGAGCGTGAGAGAGCAAGCCGGCAACTACCTCGCCGTGATCAAGGTCGTCGGCATGGGCGGCGGCGGTACGAACGCCGTCACGCGCATGGTCGACGCCGGGCTGGCCGGAGTCGAGTTCGTAGCGGTCAACACCGACGCGCAGGCGCTGCTGATGTCGGAGGCCGACGTGAAGATCCACATCGGCGCGAAGGTGACGCGGGGTCTCGGCGCCGGCGCCGATCCGACCGTCGGCGAGGCGGCTGCGCGCGAGAGCCGCGACGAGCTCAAGGAGGCGCTGAAGGGCGCGGACATGATTTTCATCACCGCGGGCGAAGGCGGCGGCACTGGCACCGGCGGCGCCCCGATCGTCGCGGAGCTCGCCCAGGAGCTCGAGGCGCTCACCGTCGGCGTCGTCACGCGGCCGTTCTCATTCGAAGGACGGAAGCGCGCCGAGCAGGCCCAGCTCGGAATCGCCAACCTCGCGGACAACGTGGACACGCTGATCGTGATCGAGAACGACCGGCTGCTGCAGGTGGTCGAGAAGCGAACGTCGATCGTCGACGCCTTCAAGATGGCCGACGACATCCTCCGGCAGGGCGTTCAGGGCATCACCGACCTGATCACGGTGCCGGGGCTCGTGAACCTCGACTTCGCGGACGTCCGGACGATCATGCGCGACGCGGGCTCCGCGCTGATGGGCATTGGGGCCGCGTCGGGCGAGAGCCGCGCCGCAGAGGCCGCCCGCACCGCGGTCTCCTCGCCGCTGCTCGAGGCCTCGATCGAGGGCGCGACCGGAATCCTGCTGAACGTCTCGGGTCCGCCGGACGTCGGGCTGTTCGAGGTCAACGAGGCCGCCGAGGTCGTCACGAGCGCCGCCGACCAGAATGCCAACGTCATCTTCGGCGCCGTCATCGACGACTCGCTCGGCGACGAGGTGCGCGTGACGGTGATCGCGACCGGCTTCGGGCCGCAGCGCCGCCGTCGTCGCCGCGAGCCGAGCATCCTCGCCGAGGAGCCGCGCGAGGGAGAAGAGCGCGAACGCGAGCGCGATCGCGAGCGGTTCGAGATGCCCGACGAGGTGCTCGACGTGCCGTCGTTCCTGCGCGAGCCCTAGAAGCCCCAGGCGCAGGTTTGAACCGCCGCCCTGGCGGTACGAAGACCCATCCCCTTGCCGCCGGCCTGAGGCCGGTCGCCTCTGAACCCGGTCAGCCGCTCCGGCCGCGCGACCCGTGACGGCGAGCCGCCGGAGCGGTGTGGCCGCAGGGTTACGATGCGCCGCGGATGCAGACCCTGCTGCGTACGCCGCTGCACGCCCGGCACCTCGAGCTCGGCGCCCGGATGGTGCCCTTCGCCGGCTGGGAGATGCCGGTGCAGTACGAAGGCGTCATTCCCGAGCACCGCGCCGTCCGCAACGACTGTGGGGCGTTCGACGTCTCGCACATGGGCGAGCTCGAGGTCGAGGGGACGCGCGCGCACGAGCTGCTCCAGTCGCTGCTCTCGAACGACCTCGACCGGATCGCGCCGGGCGCCGCGCAGTACACGCTCCTGACGAACGAGCGCGGCGGGATCCTCGATGACCTGATCGCGTACCGGCTCGGCGAGTTCCGCTACCTGCTGATCGTCAACGCCGCCAACCGCGAGGGCGACTTCCGCTGGTTGAAGGAGCGCGAGCTGTCCGGGTCCGACGTTCGCGACGTCTCCGACGACTTCGCGCTGATCGCCGTCCAGGGGCCGCGGACGTTTGAGCGGCTCGGACTCCCGGACGCGAAGCCGTTCACGTTCGAGCGCGGCGAGCTCGGCGGGATCGAGTGCATGGTCAACCGCACGGGCTACACGGGCGAGGAAGGCGTGGAGCTGGCCGTGGCCCCCGACGCAGCGCCGGCGCTGTGGGACTGGGTGCTCGACCGCGGGGCGAAGCCGTGCGGCCTCGGCGCGCGCGACACGCTGCGGCTGGAGGTCTGCTACCCGCTGCACGGGAACGACATCGGACCCGACACGGACGCGATCTCGGCCGGGCTCGGATGGGTCTGCGCGCTCGACAAGGACTTCACGGGCGCCGACGAGCTGCGGCGGATCAAGGACGCCGGCCCCGAGCGAAAGCTCGCCGCCTTCGTCATGGAGGAGAAGGCGATTCCCCGGCAGGGCATGCCGATCGTGGAGGGCGGCGAGGTCACCTCCGGCTCCCATTCCCCGATGCTCGACGTCGGGATCGGTCTGGGCTACGTCTCGGCCGACCTGGCGCAGCCCGACAGCTCCATCACGATCGACGTCCGCGGGAGGCAGCGCCGCGCGCGGGTGGTCAAGAAGCCCATCTACAAGCGGGAGGATTAGTGGCGGCGACCGAGACCTACCCCGAAGACCTCCTCTACCACCGCGAGCACGACTGGGCGCGGATCGAGGACGGCGAGGCAGTCCTCGGCATTACCTGGTACGCGCAGGACGCGCTCGGCGAGCTGGTCCACTTCGAGCCGCCCGAGGAGGGCGCGACGATCTCGAAGGACGCTGCGTACGGCGAGGTCGAGTCCGTCAAGGCGGTGTCTGACCTGATCTCGCCGCTCTCGGGCGAGGTGCTCGAGATCAACCGGAACGTCGTCGAGGAGCCGGAGACCGTCAACGCCGATCCGTACGGCGAGGGCTGGCTCGTACGCATCCGTCTGACGAACCCCGCCGAGGCCGAGGATCTGCTCGACCCCGAGGCCTATCGGCAGTACCTGTCCGAGCAGTGACCTTCGTCTCGCTCACGAACCGGGACCGCGAGGAGATGCTCGCGGCGATCGGCGTCTCCTCGATCGAGGAGCTCTTTCGGGACATCCCGGAGGGAATGCGCTTCCGCGGCGAGCTCGCCGTGGAGCCGGCGCTCTCGGAGCCGGAGGTCGTGGCCCACCTCGAGGAGCTCGCCGCGCGCAACTCGCACACCGGAGCCGAGCTGTCGTTCCTCGGCGCGGGGATCTATGACCACTACGTCCCGGCCGTCGTCGACGCCGTCCTTCAGCGCGGCGAGCTGCTGACGGCGTACACCCCGTACCAGCCGGAGATGAGCCAGGGCGTTCTCCAGGCGATCTTCGAGTACCAGACCGCGATCTGCGAGCTCACAGGGATGGATGTGTCGAACGCCTCCGGCTACGACGGGACGACGGTCGCTGCGGACGCCTGCTACGTCGCCAAGCACGCGACCGGCCGGACGAAGGTCGTCGTCTGCGAGGCCGTCAACCCGCAGGTGCGGCAGGTCGTGAAGACCTACGCCCCCGGCTTCGGCCTCGAGGTGGTCGAGGTGCCTCACCGACACGGTACGACCGATCCCGACGAGGTTCGCGAGGCCGCCCGGGATGCCGCATGCGTGCTCTTCCAGCAACCGAACTTCTTCGGCTGCCTGGAGCCGGCGCCCGACCTCGCCGCCGCCGCGAACGACACCGAGGCGCTCTCGGTGGCGCACGTCGACCTCGTTTCGCTTGGCGTGCTCGAGGCGCCGGGCGCGTACGGATGCGCACTGGCCGTCGGCGAAGGACAGGCAGCGGGCAACTACCAGTCGTTCGGCGGCCCGCACTACGGGTTCCTCGCCGCGCGCAGCGAGTTCATCCGCCGGCTGCCCGGCCGCATCGTCGGCGAGACGATCGACACCGCGGGTGACCGCGGCTATGTCCTGACGCTGCAGACCCGCGAGCAGCACATCCGCCGCGAGAAGGCCACGTCGAACATCACGACCAACCAGACCCTGCTCGCTCTGGCAGGCCTCGTCTACCTCTCGTGGCTCGGGCCGCAGGGCTTGCGCGAGGTGGGGGAGACCTGCATGGCCCTGGGCGAGTACGCGAAAGAACGGCTGGACCTCCCGCTGCTGTTTCCAGATCGGACAACGTTCAAGGAGTTTGCCGTGCGCGTCGGACGGGACGCGCGAGACGTCGTCCGCAAGGCGCGCGCGGAGGGAATCCATCCGGGGTATGCGCTTGGCCGCGATTACCCGGGCATGGAGGACGCCCTGCTCGTCGCCGTCACCGAGAAGCGGACGCCTGCGGACATCGACCGCCTCGCGGAGGTACTCGGCCGGTGAAGCTGATCTACGAGCGCTCGCAGCCGGGCCGGCGCGCGTCGAGCCTGCCGCGCCGCGACCTGCCGGTCCCCGAGCCGCCCGAGGAGCTCCGGCGCGCAACGCCCCCGCGACTCCCGGAGATCTCGGAGCCCGAGCTCCTCCGCCACTTCACCGAGCTCTCGACCCGCACCTTCGGGATCGACACCGGCTTCTACCCACTCGGGTCCTGCACGATGAAGCACAACCCGCGGGTGAACGAGCGCCTGGCCGCCCTGCCCGGCTTCCGCGACCTCCATCCCCACCAAGAGGAGGACGGCGCCGAGGGCGCGCTCGAGCTGATGTGGCGCCTCCAGAACGCCCTTGTCGAGATCTCCGGCCTCCACGCGTGCTCGCTCCAGCCCGCGGCCGGCTCCCAGGGCGAGCTGACGGGACTGCTGCTGATGCGCGCGTACTTCGCCGAGCGCGGCGACACGAAGCGACGGAAGGTCGTCATTCCCGACACCGCCCACGGCACGAACCCGGCGAGCGTGACGATGGCGGGCTACGAGGTGACGCCGGTCCAGACCGATGGGCGCGGCAACGTCGACGTCGACGACCTGCTCGGCAAGGTCGACGAGGAGACCGCCGGCCTGATGCTGACGAACCCGTCGACCCTCGGCCTCTTCGACGAGAACATCGAGGAGATCACGCAGGTCTTCCACGACGCCGGCGCGCTCACGTACTACGACGGCGCGAACCTGAACGCCGTCTGCGGCCTCTCCCGCCCCGGCGACATGGGCTTCGACATCGTCCACATCAACCTGCACAAGACGTTCTCGCAGCCGCACGGCGGCGGCGGCCCCGGCGGCGGACCGATCGTCGTGCGCGACGTGCTCGAGCCGTTCCTGCCGGTGCCCGCGGTCGCCCGCGACGGCGAGCGCTTCCGGCTCGACCACGACCGCCCGAAGTCGATCGGAAAGGTGCGAGGCTTCACCGGCCCGTTCGGCGTCTTCGTCCGCTCGTACGCGTTCATCCGCATGTGGGGGCCGGCGCTCCGGCTCATGTCGGAGATCGCCGTGCTCAACGCCAACTACCTGCTCGCCCGCCTGAAGGACGCCTACGACCTGCCGTTCGACAGGCTCTGCATGCACGAGTTCGTGCTCTCTGCGCGCACGCTGAAGCGCGAGCACGGCGTGACGGCGACCGACGTCGCGAAGCGGCTGATGGACTACGGCTTTCACCCGCCGACGGTCTACTTCCCGCTGATCGTCCCCGAGGCGCTGATGATCGAGCCGACCGAGACCGAGGCGAAGGAGACGCTCGACGCGTTCGCGGACGCATTGCTCGAGATCGTCCGCGAGGCCGCGGAGGAGCCGGAGCTGCTGAAGGACGCGCCGCACGGCCGGCCGGTCCGCCGCCTCGACGAGGTGCTCGCGGCCAAGCGCGCGATCGTCCGCTACGGGTTCGACGACCATCCCGACCTGCGCGAGGAGCCTCGACGGCCCGCGGTGGCGGAAGCTCCCAAGGGGGTCTAAGGCGACGCTTGCGGCGCCGACCATCAGGACGCGCGGCGCGCTTGAGCGGCTACATCTCTTCTCTCGTCGTTTCGGGCGAGCGGCGCAGACGCACGCGCGGATGAACCGCGCGTCCTGAGGCGGCGTCGCGCAGCGACGCCGTAGGCGCGTCCGTCTGAAATGACCGGTCGACACGCTGGAACGAAGCAGTGGACAATGGGACCGTGGACCGGCGGGAGCGAGAACGGATCATGAGGGAGGGCGGAGTCCGCGACCAGAACCTGCTCGAGCTGGCGCAGGAGCTCCAGCTGGCGGACGGCCTCGAGGGCAGCCCCGTACTCGGCCAACCGCTGCCGTACCGGCTCCGCAACTTCCGGCCCGGCGTCGACAGCTTCGTGGTCTCGCTCGGCGGGCCGCCGGCCTACATGCGCCGGCTGCGCGAGATCGAGCACGAGACGGCCGCCCACGAGCGGGCGCTCGAGAGCACGTGGCGGAGCCTCGCAGAGAGCACCTCAGACGCAGAGGCTTTCGCGCGCACGTGGACCGCCGCGGCCGAGCGCTGGCGCTTCGACGCGGTCAACGAGCTGATCGACAAGCACAACCAGTACTACCCGGCGGAGTCGCGCCTGCCGATGGACCCGCGCACGGGCGACTTCGTGCTCGTCGCGGGCCGTCCCTATCGAAAGCGGGCGCTCAACGCTGCTTGGGTACTCGAGCGGTTCCCGCCCATGCTCGTCCTCGCGCGCAAGGCGACGCTTGCGGCGCCGCCATCAGGACGCGCGGTTCATCCGCGCGTCCGTCTGAATCGACCGGTCGATCCGCTCGAGGTCAACCCGAACCGCGTCTAGGGCTTAGCGACTAGTACAAATCGTCGACTAGTACAAATCGTCCAGATCGTCCGGGGGCGGCTCGGGGAGCCCGCGGTAGCGAAAGAAGAGCACGGCCCCGCCGACGAAGAACATCAACGCGACCAGCAGCCACGGATTCGCCAGTGCGATCGTGAGCCAGAGCAATGCGACCGCGAGCATCGAGCCGTACCGCATGACCGGATCTTCCTGAATCAGCTGCCAGTACTTCGCGACCTGGTCCACGTCGGCCTCCTACATACCCTGTTGGTTCTCCCGTTTCCGTTCGCGGAGGCGCGCCAGCTCGTCCTCGAGCGTGGGCGTGTCCGCGGCCGCATCGCCGCTTCCTTCCTCGGAGGGGCGTCCTCCGTAAGCCTCGGTGAGGAGCGCGCGCGCCGCCGCGAAGCGCAGCTCCACGTCCGGTCGTCCGTCCGGGAGCGTGGCGTCGAGTGCTTCCTCGAACGCCTGCCAGACGAGATCGACGCGCTCCTCGACGCGCTGCCGCAGCTGGGCGCGCGCCGACCCGACCCCCGTAGGCCGGGGCTCGGCGGGAGCAGGCTCAGCGGCCTGCGCTTCCACCGCGAGCGATGCCTGCCGCTCCGTGAGCTGCTGCTCCTCCTGGTCCAGCCTCGCCCCGAGCGCTGTCAGACGCCGCTCCCGGTCGCGCAGCATCCCCTCAGCGTTCACGAGGGCCGCGCGCCACGCGTTCAGCTCGCGCCGGCGCTCGTCGAGAGCGGCTGCCTCCACCTCGAGCGCATCCGCCGCGGCCGTATCGGGCTTTCGCTCGGCAGGCTGCTCGGGCTGCGTCTCCTCGGGCTCGGTGATGCGCTCGAGATGGGCGCGCAGGCCGGTGCCGAACTCCTCGGTCTGCGGCTTTTCTGCTCTCGGTTCGTCTGACAAGCGGCCCTCCACGGGAGACACAAGGCCGCCCGCCCTCGTACCTCAGACTAGGGACGCAAAGGGCCCCCGCATCCCCCGAACGGGTTAGGCCGGGAGCAGGCATTTTGCGGAGCGCGAGGACTTGCAGTCGGGGCCTGTCATCACGCAGTATGCAGGCCGGAACCGCACGGTATCCGCACAAAGGAGGGAACGGTGGGACGACCGCGTGCTCGATGGCTCAGCCTCGCCGCGACGCTCGCCGGCCTCGTGCTCGTCGCCGGGGTCAGTGCAAGCATCGCTGGGGCTCGAACCGACAACTCGAAGGCGCCTCAGGCGGCAAAAGTGACGACAGTGACGCTGACCGGCTGGGCGTCGTCGCCGACTGAGACTGCCGCGTTGAAGAAGACGATCGCCGCGTTCGAGAGGGCGAACAAGAACTACAAGGTCCAGTACGCACCGATCTCGGGCGACTACGACGCCGCGATGCTGGCGCGCTTCGCGGCCAGGCGACCGCCCGACGTCTTCTACGTCGACTCGCTGGACGTGCCGGACTACCTGCCGGCGCTCCAGTCGCTCAACTCGTACATCAAGTCCTCCAAGTTCTCGACCAAGCCGTTCTTCCGCCGGCTGCTGAACGGCTTCACGGTCAAGGGCCAGGTAGTCGGCTTCCCGAAGGACTGGTCGCCGCTTGGCCTGGAGGCGAACACCCGGATGATGAACAAGGCGAAGGTGAAGGCGCCGAAGACGTGGGCGCAGTTCCGGACCGCGATGCAGAAGCTCAAGAACACAAACGCGGTCCCGGGCGGCGCGCCTGCGTGCCTGAGCCTCGACTGGGCGCGGATCCTCGCGTTCATCTACCAGAACAAGGGCGCATGGCTGAATCCGGCGAGGACGAAGTCGGTGATCAACTCGGCGCAGAACCGCGCCACGCTCACGACCTATCTCGGCTGGATCAAGAGCGGTCTCGCCAAGACGCCGCAGCAGCTCGGCGTCGGCTGGTGCGGTGAGGCCCTCGGCAAGGAGAAGGCCGCGATGATCTTCGAGGGCAACTGGGTCTACGGCTACATGAAGGACGAGTTCGCCAGCGTCCCGTTCAAGGTCTATCCGATGGTCAAGAACAAGGCCAACGGGAACCTCGCCTTCACGGTCTCGTACTCGATCGGCAAGAACTCGAAGAACAAGGCCGGCGCGTGGAAACTGCTCTCGTTCCTCGTCGGCAAGCAGGGCCAGGCGATCTGGTCGAGGAACTCCGGCTTCCTCCCGTCCCGGAGCGACGTCAAGGCGCCGGCCGGGCGCGGGGCCTTCGTCAAGGCAGCTCCCTACGCGCGGCCGTGGCAGTTCATCAAGGGCTTCGACCGCGTGAACGACACCGCCGGTAAGGAGCTCGAGAAGACGTTCGACGGCAAGCAGTCGATTCCGACGATGCTGAAGAACATCGACGACGCCACGAACGAGGCGATTCAGCGGGCCAGGTAGCTCCCGTTTCGCCCTGAGAACCGACGCCCCTCCGCGCTAGCGATAGGCGCGGAGGGGCGTTATCTTGCCCGCCGACGGGGATGGCGGTCGCGACCGCGAAAGAGCGCGCGCTCGGGAGCATCGGCAGCGAACGGCTGCGTGAGGCGCTCGTCGGCTATGCGTTCATCCTCATTCCGATGGCGGTCTTCGGCCTGTTCTTCATCTGGCCGATGGCCTACTCGTTCTACATCAGCGCCCACGAGTGGGGCGGGCTCGAGGGCAAGATCGGCTACGTCGGCTTCGACAACTACCGCGAGCTCTGGCACGACAAGGACTTCTGGACGTGGCCGCCGGAGCGCGGGACGGCGCTCTGGAACACGTTCTACTACGCGCTTCTGGTCGTGCCCATCCAGGTGTCGATCGGGCTCTTCGTCGCGGTCGTCGTCAACTCGGGCATCCGCGGGCGCACGTTCTTTCGCGCCGCGTTCTACTTCCCCGCGCTGACCTCGTCGGCTGCGATCACGGCGATCGCGATCTACCTCCTCAACGCCGACGGTCTGGTGAACGGGTTCCTGCGAGAGATTCACCTCGAGAGCCTGATCCCGACCCAGGTCGGCTGGTTCGCCGACGCAGACACCGCGCTCGAATCGATCGTCGCGCTCAATGCCTGGACGACCTCGGGGACGATGATGCTCTTCTACCTGGCGGCGCTCCAGTCGATCCCGACCGACGTCTACGAGGCGGCTGCCATCGACGGAGCGGGGCGCTGGCGGACGTTCTGGCGGATCACGTTCCCGCTGCTGAAGCCGGCGCACTTCTTCGTGGTCGTCGTCTCCGTCATCGGCGCGCTGAAGCTCTTCGACCAGGCATTCATCGTCTCGAGCGGCGGCGGCGGCCCGGCCGGCTCGACGATGACGGCCGTGCTCTACCTGTACACGGTCACGATCGGCGAGTTCAACTTCGGCTACGGCGCGACCGTCGGCGTCGTGCTCTTCCTGATCATCTTCACGCTGACGGTGATCCAGCGACTGCTCTTCGGCCGCGCGGAGATCGGCTACTGATGTCGACCACCGAGACAGGCGAAGCGCTTCCTCCGCATCTCGCGGCGCCGCAGCAGCTCGCCGAGGAGGGCGAGGTCGCGGCCGGGACGCCCCCGCACGGAGAGATCCCGGGCCGGGAGACGAGCGAGCGCGTGCTTCGCGTCGTCGCCTACCTCATCCTGATCGGGCTCGCCTTTCTCTACTTCATCCCGTTCATCTGGAGCGTGCTGACGTCGCTGAAGACGCTCCCCGAGGCTTCCGCCGGCTTCGACCTGATCCCGAACCACCCGACGTTCAAGGCGTACCACGAGATCTTCTCTCGCGAGGACCTCCCGTTCCTGAAGTTCTTCCGGAACAGCGCGCTGCTCGCCGGCTCGATCACGATTCTCGAGGTCTTCCTCTCGTCGCTCGCGGGCTACGCCTTCGCCCGCTTGCGCTTCCCGGGCCGCGAGGTCCTGTTCCTGCTCGTACTGGCGACGCTGATGATCCCCGACCAGCTGCGCCTGGTCCCCGTC